>JAJTFR010000043.1:14461-19843 GCA_021298455.1 Sphingomonadales bacterium
GACTGCGCCGATCTCTCCCAGGATGTGATCATCACTTACCAAACCAGTCTCACGGGCATGGAGAAATTCGCCGGCCTGATCGAGAGTCGATGGCAGATAATCGATAAAGAAGCGGCTCTTGGTAACAACTTCATCGTCGGCCTCGCGCTTGTCAGGAAAGCTTGAGCCGACCAGATTTACATGCATTCCGTCGGCGAGTTGTCGCCCGAACAGGATGGGTTCGCTGGCTGCCGTGACCGTGCAGACGATATCAGCACCGTCCAACGCTTCTTCAACGGTTTTGCAGGAACGCCCGCCCTTCTCGCTGGCGAGACGCTGTGCGTTATCCTGGTTAACCCCCCAGATGCGCACATCATCAATGGGGCGCACTACGCGCAGCGCATCGATATGCGCGGCGGCCTGCTCGCCAGATCCCAGAATTGTTAATTTGGTAGCATCCTTGCGCGCCAGCAAATCGGTCGCGTTGGCCGTCGCTGCCGATGTCCGTATTGCAGTTACAGTGCCGCCGCAGAGTATCGCCTCGGGAACAAGCCCGTCGGCATCGTAGAGGACCATCAGTCCTAGGTGGCTCGAACCTTTGCGTCTTTCGGGTGGAACCAAGCTCACCAGTTTGACCCCTGCCGAGTTCGCTTCGGCCCCGACATAGCCCGGCATTATGCCGATGGCGCCCATGCCGCCCGGCAAGACTATCGCCCTGCGCAGCGGCAATTCTACTTCGCGGCGGGAGACCGCGATCATCGCTTCGCGCATCCAACCAATAAGTTTTTCTGGCGGTGCCAGACGGCGAATAGTCGCGCCGTTGATGATCCGCAATTGCCCTGACATCAGGCCTCATCGTCGCGCAGCAGCGCGGCATGGGTTTTGCGATCGATGTTCGTTCCACAGATGATGATGCCGACACGCTTACCAGCCAATTCATCGCGAAGTGGCCCAAGTAACGCCGCTGTCCCAGCCGCTGCCGCAGGCTCCACCGCCAGCTTCATTTCATCGAACAGAAGTAGCATCGCCGACCGGATCGCATCATCGGTGACCGTAAGTAGCTGATCGATATTCGCCCGACAAAGGCCAAAGCTATAGGGTAGTGCCATGGGCGGCCCCAGACTGTCAGCAATAGTTTCCACCTTCTCCAGCCGCTGTGGTTCGCCTGCGGCAAAGCTCCGGCTCATGCTATCAGCACCAGCTGGCTCGACCCCATAAACTTTGCAGTCCGGCATCAGCTGTTTGGTCATGAGCGCAACCCCGCTCGCCAGCCCGCCGCCCCCGACCGGGATTATCAAAGCGTCGAGCGGTCCCGCTTGCTCACAAATTTCAATACCCAAAGTGGCTGTACCCAGCGTGACATTATGCCCTTCAAATGGATGGATGAACGTACGCCCTTCCTCAGCCACGATTTTCTCAGCGAGCGCGAAGCAGGCCGGACCATCTCCGCCGATGATGACTTCCGCACCATAGGCCTTTGCGGCAGCGACCCTCGCCGGATTCGCTGACGATTGCATCACGACCTTGGCATCAACACCCAAGGCTTGCGCCGCATAGGAAACAGCAATGGCGTGGTTCCCTGCGCTGACGGCCGTCACGCCCCGTGCGCGCGCCGCCTCATCAAGTGCCAATATTCCCAGCAATGCGCCGCGCGTTTTAAAACTGCCTGCGCGCTGGAAAAGCTCAAGTTTGAGCGTAACCTGTGTATTTTGACCAATACGCTCAGCCAACTTACTGCCCTGCCATTGATGAACTGGTGTTTTATTGATGAAACTAGCTATCGCGACAGCCGCCTGGCGAGCGTCTTCGATGGAAGGTATCTGTTCTAGCTGCATTGTTGAAGTCCCTTGATCGACGCATTGATTATCTGTGTGCCGCGCTTGAGTACCTGTTCTTGCCAATCGCTATCTTTGGGACAGTGCATCTCAAGGTTGGCCTCGGCGACAGTCCGGCCCGCCTCCGTCTCGACCAGACCGTTCGCATGCACGCGGTGATCCTCGAGCAGAACTGGCAAGGAAGTCGCAGGCGGATAAGTTCCAAATTCGACTACAATAGATGTCAGTTCGCGCTCGCCCAAAATCTTAATGTAGCCATCCGTGGTGTGGCCCCTCGCGCTGTGTGTTCCTCCGTCGACACGCGGCGCGATGATGTTATCGCCAAAAAAGCGCTTCACCCGCTCCAAGTCAGTACCTTGTTGCATACTGACTGGAATTACTTCGCCCCATGGGCCAAGGCCTGAGTGAAATTCAACGATACAGAACTTACTGGCCGAGCGCGAATGGTCCTGCAATATGGCTTTGACTGTCCGGTGGGCCCATGTCGGCGCGTGGCCGCCAAAGGAAAAGCCCTCTGGGTATTGATACTGGCCACTCATCAGGCTGTCGATGGCGTCACGTTCACCTAGCTCTTCGTAAAGTTGGTACACAACCCCTGCAGCCTCACCTTCAGCGATTTGCATCAAGCGCGGGTGCACTTTTTCGTAGGACGGACTGTCTGGAAATGCCTCAGAAAAATCGAGGAAATTGCGTGCAAGATCGATATTGTCTTCCGTGTAGCGACGGTAATAAGCCGCTCCCCAAGGATTGATTGCGTGGATTACGAGCAATGCCATGTCGGCGGGCAAGGACGCTGCACCTCCGCCCTGGAGCCAATCACACACGCAGGCTGATCCGGCATAATGTTCGACGCCGTGGACACCAGTGATCAGCACGACCAACCGATCTGCTTCTGTTGAACCTATTCGTGCGACATCAGTCGCCAGATTCTCCCCTTGGCTGCCCTTCAATGGATGCGAAATATTCGTTAAAGCCGCACCCACGCGATCGGCCGCCGCCAGAAAACGATCGCGGCTTTGCACAAAGTCGCGCGCAAAAGGACGTATTTTTACGGTCATCCAATCATGTCCACGGGAAGCTTAGGACGACGATCCCAACGCAGTTGGAAAATGTCTGGGCGGGAATAATGACCGGTGCCGTCAAACCAGACTTTGGTGCGGATAATACGCTCCAGATCAATTTCGGCAGTCAAAATCGTTTCTTCGCCAAAGACAGGGCCCGCCAGATATTGTCCATCCGGTCCGATGATCCCGCTGCCGCCATTCGTGGCATATTGGATCGGATCGCAATTGCTTTCAGGCATGCCTGGCATGATCCGGTCTTGGGCCATCACTTCACGCGCGGAAATCACGAAGCATCCATTTTCGAATGCGATTTGGCGGTTCGCGGCGTCTACAATATCGGTCATGAAAGAAAAGCCAGGCCACTGTGCAGCATGGACCTGAATGCCCAAGCCATTGAGGGCATAACGCGCCGGAGCCATATGATGTTCAAAGCAGAGCAACCCGCCTATCTTTCCGAGCGGTGTATCATAGACCGTAAGGTCAGAGCCGTCACCTTGACCCCAGACAAGGCGCTCTTGCAAGGTGGGCATCATCTTGCGGTGGCTGCCAAGCAGCTTCCCATCCGGCCCGATGTCGAACTGAGTATTGTAGATTGTACCCCCGGCCTTTTCATTTGCGCTAATCACCACATGCGCGCCGTGTTTGGCTGCAGCATCCATAACCGGCTGCAGCGCATCACTATTCCGGTCGATCGCGCCCGCATGGAGCGCATGGAGCCACGCCTGAAATTCAGGAGACGCGCCGGGTAGGCCCGTGAAATAGGGATAGCCCTGTAAAAAAGTCTCAGGAAAGACGATCAGCCTTGCGCCCTTGCCTGCCGCCTCGGCAATCGCCCGTGCGGCTTTCTGCGCGCCAGCTTTTGGATCATGGACGCACGGGGTCCACTGAACTGCGGCCGCTATATAAGGGGTAATCTTGCTCATTGATGCTGTCCTCCGGCCCGGCGGGCCAACCATTTGCGAATAACTGCGTGACGTTTCTGGGTGATTGGGTAGTTCCAGATGAGCAGACACCCCGCGAGTGCGATTATGCCCGGTAGGATCAATGTGACCAGCTTAAGCGCCCATATTCCCTGTGAAGTGATCGCAGCTTGCGGATTGAAGCCGAGATTGCCAGCCAAGGCGAGGGCAAGACCAACCCCAATAGCCAGCGCCATTTTCTGCACGAAAGCATAAAGTGCAAGATAGAGTGCAGCGTCATCGCTGCCGCCCTTGAACATGCCATATTCGACCGTGTCGGCCACAATTGCGGGTGGCATGACCCAGATCACCGGGGTCATAAAGCCGGCGGCCGCATAGACCAGGATTGCTCCTAAAAAGGGGGCTTCTCCGACAAAATAAAAACCTTGATGAGCCAAAAAATAGCCCATGGCACCGATCACGAGCACACGGTGTCGACCTATAATGTTAGCGAGCCTGTTCCAAACCGGCAGCGAAATAAGGGCCATCAGATATTGCGTTAACACCAGCCAAAGGAAATCGGATTCAGCTAGGCCAAGGCCTTTAGTGACGTAAAAGAGGATAGTCGAATTGTGGAATGCACCGCCCAACCAGATGATGAATATCGCGACCAGCATGCGCATTAGCGGCTTGTTACTGCGCATTAAAGATAACGCGGAAAACAGGCCCAAGGGAGGATGCGGTTCAAACTCGCCTTGCGGCGCGATCTTTAACGCGGTCGGAATTGTTACCGCCAGAATGACAATGATGGTGAGCGCCAACAGCCACAATATGTCCCTCAGCCCCGGCTGGCCTTCAACCATTAGCGGCAGCAGTATAACGGGCAGCAAGGTCGCGATCACTGTGCCAAATATGCCGGCACCTTCACGCAGGCTGTTGACTTTTGTGCGCCCCTCATAGTCGCGGTAGATCTCGGCCCCCCATGAAATATAGGGAATAATGACAATGGCATAGGTAACGTAAAACAGCAGTGCGACGACTAGCAAATAGGTCATCCCTACACCTTCTGGAGGCTGGAAAAATAGCCAGGTCATCAGCATGAAAGCGGGAATACCAAAAGCGATCCAAGGTTTGCGCCGTCCCCAGCGCGAACGCGTACGGTCGGAAAGATTACCGATGACAGGATCGATCACCGCATCGAAAGCCCGAGCCAGCATGAAAATGCCGCCGACGACCGCAATCGTGACGCCGATCTCCGCCGCGTAGAAGTTCGGCAAATAGGCAATCAGCAGCATGTTGACGATCGACAGCGCGATCATCGGCCCCGAATAGGCCATCAAAGCCAAGGCGCTGGTTTTTTCTGGATTTGTCACGTGGTTGCCCTTTGCTGCGAGGAATAGGGAATGACGCTTTCGCCATTGACCGCGACGCGGTGCATCACGCGGGTGTTTGGCCAATAGTCGGCCACGGCATAGTGCTGGGTCGAGCGATTGTCCCAGATTACCGTATCGCCAGCATTCCAGCTTAAGCGGACCTGGTGGTCGGGGCTTTCACAAACGGCGAACAGGCCCTGCAGCACCGCCTCGCTTTCAGCGGATGCGAGAC
>JAJTFR010000044.1 GCA_021298455.1 Sphingomonadales bacterium
GATTATGACCGATTGGCAACGACAATCGACGACGCCGTAGGCGAAGCCTTTGACAAGAGCGCGAAGATATTGGGCCTCGGATTTCCCGGTGGGCCCGCGGTCGAACGAGCTGCGAAAAATGGTGACGCGAAGGCGGTGCCGCTGCCGCGGCCGTTGAAAGGTGCAGACGAACCGCATTTCAGCTTTGCGGGGCTAAAAAGTGCCGTTCTGCGGGCCCATGAAAGCGGGCAGCATCGTGCAGAGGATATTGCCGCTTCGTTCCAGCAGGCCGTGGTTGATTGCCTCCAGGACCGGCTCGAATATAGCCTTGCACGGATTGAACCACTGCCCGCGCTGGTTGTCGCCGGCGGCGTTGCGGCCAATGAAGCGGTGCGCGCCATGTTGCAGGCTCTGGCCGGCCGGCACGGCATGCGCTTCGTCGCGCCGCCGCACTGGCTGTGCACCGATAATGGCGCGATGATCGCATGGGCAGGTGCAGAACGTTTCGCGGCGGGGATGACCGACCCGCTGGACGTGGCGGCGCGCCCGCGCTGGCCACTTGACCCGAACGCAGAGGCTGCACGCGGCGCGGGGGTGAAGGCATGAGGGGGCCGCCAATAGGCGTGGTCGGGGCGGGGGCATGGGGCACGGCTCTTGCCTGCGTCATGGCACAAAATCATGACCGCGTGCTGCTTTGGGCAATCGAGCCCGAAGTGGTGGCCGCGATTAATGGCGGGCAGGGTAACCCGCTTTATTTGCCGAGCATCCCGCTGCCTTCGCAAATTCAGGCGACGGGCGACATGACCGACATGGCGGATTGTTCGGCGCTGCTCCTAGTTACGCCGGCACAGCATCTGCGCGCCACGCTCGACCGGCTGCCCGATATCAAGGCGCCGCTGTTGTTGTGCTCAAAGGGTATCGAGGCAGGGACGCAGTTGCTCGTCTCCGAAGTGGTGGCGCAGCAGCGCCCCGACAATCCGCTCGCGGTGCTATCGGGCCCTACGTTCGCGCATGAAGTGGCGGCCGGTAAGCCGACTGCAATCACTTTGGCCTGCGAAAGCCAGCCATTGGGCGCTCAGTTGATGCGGCTGGTCGCGACGCCTGCCTTTCGACCCTATTGGTCCGATGATGTTGTTGGTGCCGAAATTGGGGGCGCGGTCAAGAATGTGCTCGCCATTGGCTGCGGCGTCGTTGACGGCGCGGGGCTTGGCCTCAACGCCCGGGCAGCTCTGATTGCGCGTGGCTTTGCCGAAATGCAACGTTATGGCCTTGCCCGCGGGGCGCGTGCAGACACGCTCGGCGGGCTGTCGGGACTAGGCGACCTTGTGCTCACCTGCAGTTCCGAAAATAGTCGTAATTTCTCGCTCGGCCGCGGGCTCGGCCAAGGAAAACCGGCAGCTGAGCTGATGGCTGACCGGCGGACAGTTGCCGAAGGGGCGTTCACCGCGCCGGTCCTGCACCAATCCGCACAGGCGCTGGGCGTGGAGATGCCGATCGTAGAGGCGGTCTGCGCGCTGCTTGCAGGCAGTGCCAGCGTGAACGAGGTGATCGGGGCGCTGCTCGCCCGGCCGTTGAAGGCCGAACGTTGACAGCTTCAACTTCGGGGCAAGATGAGGCAGACCTCAAAGCGCTGGCCAAGGGCGGACGCACCAACGTGTTCGGCTTTGTCCTGCGTCTGGCCGCACGCCTGCCTTTCCTGTTCATTGCGGGAAGGCTTTACGGGCCGGAAGTACTAGGGCGTTTTGCCTATGCAATCCTGATTGTCGAATTTGTCGCGCAACTGGCAACGCTCGGTCTGCGCCGCGGGTTAGCCGAGGCGCTGTCGCGGCAGGAACGGCCCGATACCCATCTCGTCGGCGATGCGATGCTGGTGGCAACTTTTGCATCGGCGATTGGGGCGGCAGTGCTGATCGCGTTACCGCAGCTGATGTTTCCGAACAGTGCGCTTAACGGGCTCGACCGGTTTCTGCCCCTCACGATCTTTGCCATTGTCTGGACCGAAATCGCGCTTGCTGCGCTGGCCTATCGCTTTGATGTCGCCTCGACCGTGCGGGCACGTGCGATTGTGGAACCCTGGACAATCAGCATCGCCGCCGGCCTGCTGTTTTTCTATTCGGCGCGCGATGGCCTGATCCTGTCCTATGTTGCATCGATCATTGCTGCCATGTTTGCTGCGCTCTGGCCGCTCTGGCGCAGCTATGGAAGTCTTCGCGGCTGGCGCCCCCGTCCGGCGGAGCTTTACGGGCTGGCTCGGCGCAATCTGCCGCTGGCCGCGGCCGACGCCATTGAATGGGGTAGCCGCCGGCTAGACCTTGCGATCCTCGGTCTGTTCGCAAGCCCCGCCGTGGTAGGCATCTATTATGTTGCGCAGCAGGTCGCCAGCCTGCCGCAGAAACTGAAATCGAGCTTCGATCCGATCCTCGGCCCCGTTATCACCCGTAATTTGCAGGCGAAAAACTATCGCGAAATTGCACGGCAGGTTGGTCAGGTCGGCTTCTGGATCATCGCCGCACAGGCCGGAATCGCCCTTGCACTCGGAATTCCGGGCGAAGCGGTTATGGGGCTCGTCGGTCCGGAATTTGTCGGCGGCACGGCGGCCATGGCCTTCCTTCTGACGGCAGAGGTCGCCGCCGCGACGGCCGTGGTCAGTGAAAGTGCGCTTGTCTATATGGCGCGGCACCGCAACCTCATCCTGTCGCTGTTCATGCTTGGCCTGCAGGTGGTGCTTAGCCTGATCCTGATCGAGATGGTGCCGATGCTGGGGCTGAAACCGGAGTATCTTGGCCTTGCCCAGGCCGCTGCCGTGGCTTGCGCATTGATGCTCGCACTGGGCGTTGCCTCGCTCGCCAAGGTGGTCCTTCTGGCTCGGATATTGGGCGAGCCGATCCGCATCTGGCGGTGGAGCCTGTTGCCCGCGGTTGCCGCCGCCACGATCATCGGCGTAGGTGCAACCCAGCTTCCCGAATGGGCGGAACTTGCCTTTGGCATTCCGGCGATCCTTGGCGTCTATCTTTGGGTGATTTGGCGCTGGGGCTTTGGCCCGGAGGATCGGGTGCTTTTCAAGAAATAGGGTGGGCGCATCCCCCTTGCCCCCACTCCCAAACCCGCGCACAGAGAAGTTATGGCCGAACTGATCATCCGCCGGGGCCTAGAAGAGCCCGAAACAGACGGCAATTTTGTGCCGCACCGTCCGGCGCGTCCGGCAAAGGTGGAGGGCGGGCGTCCGTTCAAGCTTGTCTCTGAATACCAGCCGGCAGGCGATCAGCCGGCGGCGATCAAGGAATTGGTGGAGACCGCGCTGGCGGGGGAAAAAGATCAGGTGCTGCTCGGTGTCACCGGTTCGGGCAAGACCTTCACCATGGCAAAGGTGGTGGAGGCGTTGCAGCGACCGGCGCTGGTGCTGGCGCCCAACAAGATCCTCGCCGCGCAGCTTTATGGCGAATTCAAAAGCTTTTTCCCTGAAAACGCCGTCGAATATTTTGTCAGTTATTACGATTATTACCAGCCAGAGGCCTATGTGCCGCGCAGCGATACCTATATCGAAAAGGAATCGAGCGTGAACGAGGCGATTGACCGGATGCGCCATTCGGCCACCCGATCGCTCCTCGAACGGGATGATGTGCTGATCGTTGCCTCGGTTTCTTGCCTTTATGGTATCGGATCGGTCGAAACCTATTCGGCGATGATTTTCGACCTAAAGGTCGGGGAAAGCGTCGACCAGCGCGAGTT
This sequence comes from Sphingomonadales bacterium, assembly GCA_021298455.1. Taxonomy (GTDB): domain Bacteria; phylum Pseudomonadota; class Alphaproteobacteria; order Sphingomonadales; family Sphingomonadaceae; genus Sphingorhabdus_B; species Sphingorhabdus_B rara. The sequence continues at coordinate 3,709 of JAJTFR010000044.1, forward strand.
GATCCGCAAGCTGGTCGCGCTTCAGTACAAGCGCAACGATGCGTCTTTTGTGCGTGGCAATTTCCGCGTGCGCGGCGATAATCTCGAACTCTTCCCCTCCCATTTTGAAGACATGGCCTGGCGGATCAGCATGTTCGGTGATGAGGTCGAAGAAATCGTCGAATTTGATCCGCTGACCGGCAAGGCAGGCGCGAAGCTGAACGCCGTGCGTGTCTATGCCAATTCGCACTATGTTACCCCGGGGCCGACGATGAAGCAGGCGGCTGCCGCGATCAAGTTCGAGCTGGAGGAAAGGCTGAAGGAGCTGGTCGCCGAAGGCCGGCTGCTTGAGGCGCAGCGGCTGGAACAGCGCACCAATTTCGATCTGGAGATGATTGCCGCGACGGGAAGCTGCGCGGGCATCGAAAATTATTCGCGCTTCCTCACCGGCCGCTTGCCGGGTGAACCGCCGCCGACCTTGTTCGAATATCTGCCTGACAATGCATTGCTGTTCGTTGATGAAAGCCACCAGACGGTGCCGCAGATTGGCGCGATGGCGCGGGGTGACCATCGACGCAAGCTGACCCTTGCCGAATATGGTTTCCGTTTGCCCAGCTGTATCGACAATCGGCCGCTACGCTTCAACGAATGGGATGCGATGCGCCCGCAAACGGTCAGCGTGTCAGCCACCCCGGGCAATTGGGAGATGGAGCAGACCGGTGGCGTTTTTGCCGAACAGGTGATCCGCCCGACCGGCTTGATCGATCCGCCGGTCGAGATCAAACCGGTTGAGGATCAGGTTCAGGATTGCATCAACGAATGCCGTAAGGTCGCCGAGGCCGGCTATCGCACTTTGGTGACGACGCTGACCAAGCGGATGGCGGAGGATCTGACCGAGTTTATGCATGAGGCGGGGTTGCGCGTCCGTTATATGCACAGCGATGTCGAAACGCTGGAACGTATTGAACTGATCCGTGATTTGCGGCTGGGCGTCTATGACGTGCTCGTCGGCATCAACCTGCTGCGCGAAGGCCTCGACATTCCCGAATGCGGGCTGGTGTGCATCCTCGATGCCGACAAGGAAGGTTTCTTGCGTAGCGAAACTTCATTGATTCAGACGATCGGCCGCGCCGCACGCAATGTCGAAGGGCGCGTTATCCTTTATGCCGACCGCATCACCGGCAGCATGGAACGCGCGATGCGCGAGACCGACCGTCGCCGTGAAAAGCAGCGCGCTTACAACGAACTGCACGGCATCACACCGACCACGATCAAGCGTAACATTCACGATATCGTAGCTGACACCGCCAGCCGGGATGGGGTCTTGGTCGAAATCGATGCCGAAGGCGCCAACAACCTCGTCGGTCATAACCTCCGCGCCTATATCGAAGAATTGGAAAAGAAGATGCGTGCCGCCGCCGCCGACCTCGAATTTGAGGAAGCTGGCCGCCTGCGCGATGAAATTCGCGCGCTCGAGGCCGAGGAACTGGGCTTGCCCCATGAACAACGTGTCGCCGCCCCCAAGGGCCGCGCTACGGAAGGGCGGCCGGGGACGCGAAAGATGCGCTTTGGCAAGACGCAGCGGAAATTCGGGCGCTAATCCGCCGCCTTGTTCACATCGCCGACCTTTGCCCATTGTCGCGCATGTTCGAGCTGGTCCAGCCCGAAGGTGCGGATGGCCGCGGGGTAAAAGGGCGCAAAAATGCGGGTGACGGGGCCTACCCAGCCCGAATCACTGACGACGGCAGCGCGGTGAATGAAATTGCGGTGCGCGAGGTGGAAGAGCAAATCCTTCCACCAGACTTCGGGTTCGATCCAGCCAATATTGCGCACCACTTCGACGACGTTCAATTGCGCGTGCGATTGTAGCAGCAGGTCAACGGCATCAACCGCTGCCTGGTAATCTTCCTTGTCGACTGCACCATCGACGGTGAATTCAAGATAGCCCGCCGGCACATCGGTTTCGACTTTGAGCATGACAGCCTCCTTTCGCTGAAGGCCCTATGCTGCACGCGGCCCTCCATGCTGTCATTGACTCGCGTCAAAACGCGTCACGAGGCGGCGCGCGGCTTTTCCTTTTTGGCCTTGCGGTCGATCTCTGCCAGCAGCCCCGAGGACAGCGCAAATCCCGCTGCACGGGTTGGCGGCGCAATTGCGTTTCGCGCGGCAGCTTTTTGGTTTGGCGCAAGGTTGGTCGATTCGCGCGGCGTCATGGTTGCCGCGAGGGTGGGCGAGGCCGGGCGCGGTGTGATCGCAAGCACCGCAGCAAGCGCCTTACGTGCCTCGGCTTCTTTGCGTGGCCGATCAGGATAGATGAATCCATGGAGCGGCCATTCGGTCGTCCCCAATGCGCCATTGGGTGTGTACCAGACGCGCACCCGGCTCCAGTCATTTTCCTCGGATACATCGATGACGCGAACATCCTCTTCGATATGACCGCGAACGCCGTCAATCGTTGACCAATTGGCGTGGCTGATCAGAAGCGTGCGTTTGTCGATGATCCGCCGCACCGCCGCGACATGGCCCAAGCGCATATTGCCATGCGGAACGAACGTCATCACCGCGCCCACCTTCGGCCGGCTTCCCCGTTCATACCGACCTTCCGCCTGATCCCACCAGCTATGGGCATCACCCCGGATTTCTACCCCGGTAAGCGCGCGGGCAAAGGGCACGCATTGCAGCCCCTCATTCAACGCATGGGCCGGGGTTGCGAAAAGCAAAAGGGAGAGAAGGGCGGTGCGCATTGCCCACCACCTAATGCGGAGATGGCAAAAATGCGGCTAAACGAAATGGTTAACGGCAGGAGAGGCAGAAAATTTAATCACGACGAAGAGATATTATATCAAATGTAATGTTGTAACGTCGGATCAGGCATGGCATAGGGATTCGCGTAAGGCAGTATCAATGACAACAATGCAGGCAATCTGGCGTCAATCGCGATGGGACGGGCTGGGGCTCGGTATTGCCGGGCTGTGCCTGATGCACTGTCTTGCAACTTCCGTACTGCTCGCGATTTTTGCCTCGGTTGGCGGCGCACTCTTCTCACCCCTCATCCATGAAGTCGGGTTGGTTTTTGCGATATTGTTCGGCGCGATCGCTTTGGTGCGCGGTATGCTTGCGCACCGGTTTGTGTTGCCCGCAGCGATCGGCGCGATCGGCATCGGGGTAATGATCTGGGCGCTCACACTTCCCCATGGCGGCGGCGAAATTGCCTTCACCATGCTTGGGGTTGCCATTCTCGCGCTTGGCCATTTCATGAACTTGCGCGCCGCGCGCCGGAACTAATAAGCGGCGCTTGCCCTTCTTGCGCCGAGCGCCTAAATTCGAGCTATGGCGCGGCTACATCATCATCACGAACATCATGGGTCGGATCTTGCACAGGCGGCCGAACATGCCTTGACCGCCGCTGGCGAACAATGGACCGACATGCGTGCCGATATTTTTGCAGTGCTTGCCACCTTTGAAAAGCCTGCGTCGGCCTATGATATTGCAGACCTTGTTTCGCAGAAACGCGGAAAGAGGGTCGCGCCGAACAGTGTTTACCGGATCCTCGATCTGTTTGTAGCGAACAACCTTGCCAGCCGTGTCGAAAGCGCGAACGCTTATCTTGCCAATTCGCATCCTGGCTGCCTGCACGACTGTATTTTCCTGATCTGCGACCGATGCGGCGCCGCCACCCATATCGACGATGACAGCCTGACCAGCAATGTCCGCAAGGCGGCTGAGGCCGCAGGTTTTCATGTCGTTCGTCCCGTTGTAGAGGTGCGTGGTACCTGCGGCGATTGCGATTAGGTCCAAGCCCACGGGAAAATATCCCGTTCGACACTTCCCTGAAACATCGTTAAAGCTAATTTGATGACTGACAAACCCGTCACACCCTTGCTCGACAAGGTGAAGATCCCGGCAGACCTTAGAACGCTGCAGCCTTCGCAACTGCGCCAATTTGCCGACGAATTGCGCACCGAAACCATTTCTGCGGTCTCCGTAACCGGCGGGCATCTGGGTGCCGGGCTGGGTGTGGTCGAACTGACCACCGCGATCCATTATGTCTTCAACACCCCCGAAGACCGGCTGGTCTGGGATGTCGGCCACCAATGCTATCCGCATAAGATCATTACCGGTCGACGCGACAGGATTCGCACCTTGCGCAGTGGTGGCGGGCTTTCGGGTTTCACCAAGCGGACTGAGAGCGAATATGACCCCTTCGGCGCGGCGCACAGCTCGACTTCGATTTCGGCGGCGCTTGGCTTTGCCATCGCCAACAAGCTGAACGACAAACCGGGCAAGGCGATTGCCGTGATCGGCGATGGGTCGATGTCGGCAGGCATGGCTTATGAAGCCATGAACAACGCGCAGGCAGCGGGGAACCGGTTGGTCGTCATCCTGAATGATAATGACATGTCTATTGCGCCGCCGGTGGGCGGGCTTTCGGCCTATCTGGCGCGGCTCGTGTCGTCGCGGCCCTTCCTTTCTTTGCGCGAAGTGGCAAAGCGGATTTCGCGCAAATTGCCCGAGCCGCTGCATATCGCCGCGCGCAAGACAGACGAATTTGCCCGCGGCATGGCGATGGGCGGCACCCTGTTTGAGGAATTGGGTTTCTACTATGTCGGCCCGATTGACGGGCATAATCTCGAACATCTGATCCCCGTCCTCGAAAACGTCCGTGATGCGGCAGAGGGCCCGTGCCTGATTCATGTCGTCACCAAAAAGGGCCATGGCTATGCGCCTGCAGAGGCGGCGGCCGACAAATATCATGGCGTCGTCAAATTCGACGTTGTCACCGGCAAGCAGGACAAAGGCCCGGGCGGCGGTCCGCCAGCCTATCAGAATGTCTTTGGCGAAACACTGGCAAAACTGGCCGAGACCGACGACCGGATTGTCGCGATCACCGCCGCCATGCCCAGCGGCACCGGCGTTGACAAATTTGCGCAGGCACACCCCGACCGCGCCTTTGACGTAGGCATTGCCGAACAGCATGGCGTAACCTTTGCCGCTGGCCTTGCCGCGCAGGGCATGCGTCCCTTTGCCGCAATTTATTCGACCTTTCTGCAGCGCGCCTATGATCAGGTGGTGCATGATGTCTGCATCCAGAATCTGCCGGTGCGTTTCGCAATTGACCGGGCCGGGCTGGTCGGGGCCGATGGCAGTACCCATGCCGGATCGTTCGACGTTACCTATCTGGCGACACTGCCCAATATGGTGGTGATGGCCGCCGCGGACGAGGCGGAACTGGTGCATATGACCTATACTGCAGCCCTGCATGACAGCGGCCCCATCGCCTTCCGCTATCCGCGCGGAAATGGCGTCGGTGTGCCGCTGCCCGAAGTTCCGCAACAGCTGGAAATCGGCAAGGGCCGGGTCGTCCGCGAAGGCAAGACTGTCGCGATCCTCTCACTCGGCACCCGCCTGGCAGAGGCATTGAAGGCGGCAGACACGCTCGATGCCAAGGGCCTGTCGGCGACAGTTGCCGATATGCGATTTGCAAAGCCATTGGATGAAGAACTGATCCGTCGCCTGATGGCGACCCATGAAGTGGTTGTGACGGTGGAGGAAGCCGCAATTGGCGGGCTCGGCGCGCATGTGCTGACGCTGGCCAGTGATCTTGGCCTGACCGATGCCGGCCTGAAGATCCGCACGATGCGCCTGCCTGACATCTTCCAGGAACAGGAAAGCCCGCAAAAACAGTATGACGAAGCCGGCCTCAACGCGCCGCATATCGTCGAAACCGTTCTGAAGGCACTGCGCCACAACAGCGCGGGTGTGGAGGAAGCCGGGGTTCGGGCGTAAAGCCCGGACCGCTCAATTTTACTGCGGAATGGCTGCCTGTGCGGCCTGACCATCGCCTTCGGGTGCGGCGATGATGTCACGCGTAACGGCGCCCTTGTTGACTGTTGTCGTTTCGGGGTCACCTACGGTCGAACGGATGCCCATTTCAGCGGCGCCAGCCGCCGCAACCACGGCGCGTTCACCGGCTGACCGTTGCGCCGGGCCACCAAACATTGCTTCCAACACCTGATCAGGTGTGGTGCCATCCTGGCTGCGCGTCAGGGTAATCTGACCTGGTTTCAAGGCAAAATCTGGCGGGACGACAAGCGGTGCAACGCGGCTGGTGGTTGGCTGCTGCGCTGGGGCGCTATCCCCGCGAACATCGAGGTTGTAAAGCGACTGATAGGCGTTGCCGATCGATTGGCAGCCACTGAGCCCTGTGAGCATGATGGCTGCACCGGCGAGCAAATATTTCCGCGACATGGGCTAAGGGTCCTTATTGCTTCGGGGCGCCGAACATGGCTTCGAGTACGGCAGCCTTGCTGTCGCCATCCTGCGGGCGGGCAGCACCTGGCTGCGGCGCGGGCAGGGTGGAAAGATCCTGCGGGATGGCAAGCGGCGCTGCACGGCCGACGGCGAATTCATCGGGCCGGTCGCGATCAAAAATGCCGCTGGAACCGCAACCCGAAAGCGCGGTCAGCGCCAACAGGCTTGATGAAGCGATGATCAATTTGCGCGTCATGGTCTCTCCGCTATGTCCGCGTCGCTTGACGCAGGCTGAACGTCCTTGCTTTCGCGGATAAGGAAGGCGCGGGCAAGCAATATCAGCACGCCGATGGTGATGCAGGCATCGGCAAGGTTGAAAATCCAGAAGGGCCGAAAGCTGCCGAAATGCAGGTCGGCATAATCAACCACATAGCCATAGCGTACCCGGTCGACGATATTGCCGAGCGCCCCGCCCAGCACCATTGAAAGCGCCAGCACATCGCCGCGCAGTTTTTCGCGCCACATCCACATTGCAACCACGCCGGCGATCAACGCGGTCAGTCCGACCAGCAACCAACGTTCCAGCTCGCTCCCCGCTTCCAGAAAGCCCATCGATACGCCGCGATTTTCGGCATAGGTTAGGTCGAAGAAGGAGACGATGTGGATTTGCCGCCGGCTTTGCAGGGCGAGCGGGCCAAGCATGATATATTTCACCACCTGATCGGTGATGAATAGCAGGCTGGCGAGCATCAGGCCCTGGATGCGATATTTGGGGTTAGCCATTTAATACCTCGTCGCAACGTCCGCACAATGTGCCATCTTCGCTCACGTCAGGCAAATGCCGCCAGCATCGGCCGCATTTGTGGTTGGTTGTCTTCGCAGCTTTGTCCTTCGAACCGCCATGTACTGCCGAGACAATGAACACTTCTGCAAGATCAATGTCGCCGAAGTTGCCTGCATAGGTGTATTCAACTTCAAGGCTGGAGCCGACGATCTTTTCGCGTCGCATCGGCTCAATGATCTCGGTCGCCAAGGTACGCGAAGCGCGAATTTGTAACCAGCGATCGGCCAACTCAGCGTCGGTGGCGGTATCAACCTCCGGCCATTCCAGCAAATGCACACTGTCGGCATCGGGGAAGCGCGAGGCCCACACTTCCTCCGCCGTGAACACCAGCACTGGCGCGGCATAGCGCACCATCGCATGGAACAGCGTGTCGAGCACGGTGCGATAACTGCGGCGCTTCAAGCTCTCCGGTGCGTCGCAGTATAGGCAATCCTTGCGGATATCGAAGAAGAAGGCCGACAGGTCGTTATTCGCGAAATCGCTCAGCAGGCGGACATAGCTGTTGAAATCGAAATCATCGACCGCGGTTTTCAGCTTCGCATCCATGTCGGCGAGCAGATGGAGCACATAACGCTCCAACTCGGGCATATCCGCCAAATTGGTAACGCGCTCTTCCTCGCTGAACCCGTCAAGCGCGCCCAAAAGATATCGGAAGGTGTTGCGCAGCTTGCGATACTGGTCGGCCACGCCTTTCAGGATTTCATCGCCGATGCGGTGGTCTTCGGTGAAGTCGACCGACAGCGCCCACAGCCGGATGATGTCCGCGCCGTTGGTTTCCATCACCTTCAGCGGGTCGACGGTGTTGCCGACCGACTTAGACATTTTCAGGCCCTTCTGGTCCATGGTGAAGCCATGGGTGAGGACGGTATTGTAAGGCGCGCGGCCGCGCGTGCCGCAGCTTTGCAGCAGTGAGCTTTGGAACCAGCCGCGATGCTGGTCACTGCCTTCAAGATAGAGGTCGGCGGGCCAGCTCAGTTCAGGCCAGCGTCCGCTTTCCAGCGTGAAGACATGGGTGCAGCCCGAATCGAACCAGACGTCGAGGATGTCGAACACCTGCTCATAATCTTCGGCCTTGTAAGCGTCGCCCAGATATTCCTGCGCGCGGGCGGCTTCCCAGGCATCGACGCCCTCTTCGCGCACCGCAGCAACGATGCGGGCATTGACCTCTGCGTCGTTGAGATACTGTCCGGTCTTGCGATCGACAAACAAAGTGATCGGCACGCCCCATGCGCGCTGGCGGCTCAGCACCCAGTCGGGGCGGCCTTCGACCATTGAACCAATGCGGTTGCGGCCTTTTTCGGGGACCCAGCGCGTGTCGGCGATCGCGGCCATGGCTTTTTGGCGCAGGCTGTCGTCACCCTTGTCCATCGGCACAAACCATTGCGGGGTGCAGCGATAGATAACCTTGGCTTTCGAACGCCAGCTATGCGGATAGCTGTGCTTGTAATCCGCGCTGGCGGCGAGCAGGCCGCCCGCTTCGCGCAGGTCCGAACAGATGGGGCCGTCGGGCGCGTTGAATTTGGGGTTGATGACGCTGCCTTGCCCGCCAAGCCAGCCCCAGTCGGCGCGATATTTGCCGTCACCCTCGACCGCGAATTGCGGTTCGATGCCGTTGGCTTTGCAGAGGTCAAAATCATCCTCGCCATGGTCCGGCGCCATATGGACAAGGCCCGTGCCGCTGTCGGTGGTGACGAAGTCGCCGGGGAGCATTGGGCGAGGTTTGGCAAAGAAACCGCCGAGCGTGTGCATCGGGTGGCGGGCGATGGTTCCGGCTAGGTCGGAGCCTTTGAGTGACTTCAATACTTCGAAATTTGCCACTGCGCTTTCGTCACGCTTAGCAGCCGCCATTTGGCGTGACTTGAACTGATCGAGCAGTTCGGCAGCGATCATGATCTTTTGATCCAGCCAATCAGGCCCAATGCCTTCGTAAGAGGATGTCACATTGAGGAGCACATACTCAACATCCGGCCCATAGGCGATCGCCTGATTGACTGGGATCGTCCAGGGCGTTGTGGTCCAGATCACCGCATATGCGCCGACCAGTTCGGGAATGGGCGATTCCATAATCTCAAACGCCACATCGATCTGCGTCGAGACGATATCCTCATATTCCACCTCGGCTTCGGCCAAGGCGGTCTTTTCGACCGGTGACCACATCACCGGCTTCGCTCCACGATAGAGCTGGCCGCTTTCGGCGAATTTCAGCAGCTCGGAAACGATCGTCGCCTCGCTGTCGAAATCCATCGTCAGATAGGGCTTGTCCCAATTGCCGAGGATGCCCAGCCGCTTCACCTGCTCGCGCTGCACATTCACCCAATGCTGGGCATAGGCCCGGCATTCGGCGCGGAATTCCTTGACTGGAACCTCATCTTTGTTCAGCTTTTTCTTGCGATATTGCTCCTCGACTTTCCACTCGATCGGCAGGCCATGGCAATCCCAGCCGGGCACATAAGGTGCGTCTTTGCCGAGCAGCGTCTGCGTGCGGCAGACCATGTCTTTGAGGATATGGTTCAGCGCATGGCCAATATGCATGTCGCCATTGGCATATGGCGGGCCATCATGGAGGATGAACTTCTCCCGCCCGGCGCGTGCTTCGCGCAGCTTGTGGTAGAGCCCCTGCTCCTCCCAGCGCGCAAGAATGCCCGGCTCCTTCTGCGGCAGGCCAGCCTTCATCGGGAAATCGGTCTTGGGTAAGAAGACGGTGTCTTTATAGTCTTGCTTTTCGGTCATATCGCGCGGATGCTTAGGGGATTACGCCGCAGGGATAAAGCCCTAGAAGTGCCTCTCCCAAGGGGAGAGGGAATTCATCGCCGCAAGGCGGGGCCCAGTTCCTCGATCTTGTCCACCCAGATATAGCCATTAAAATCTTTGGCGATCTCACCATATTGGCTGGGTTCGGTGAGGCCCTTGATCGCCGTGCCCTCCACGCTTTGCGCGATGATCACCATGGTCTTCGCTTTTGCCATGCGGTCGAGGAAGCGGTTGGGCCAACCCCAGAGCGTGAAGCCAAGATCATCAAGCGTCAGCAGCATCACGCCATTGGTGCAGCTTTGCGGAACGCTGCCCAGCAATGAAGCGCGATAATCGGCGGCGCATTTGCGTGCAGCGGCGATGGTGAAGGCGCGCATGGCAGGGCGTTCGGCCTTGGCTGCCCGCACAGATGCATCATCGCCGATCAGCATATGCCGTAGGTCCCCTGCTGGCAGGGCCGCGACTAGCGCGCGGGCCGCGTCGACACCCTCGGCCTGCCAGAACAGGTCGGGGCGTGAAAGGCTATAGGCGGTGGTGGCAATATCGGGCCGGGGCTGGGCAAGATCGGCGGCGCACTTGCTTTCGAACTGCCGCACCGGCGCCCAACGCCCACCAGCCAACTCAATCGAGACATGCAGGGCTTGTGCACCCGCGCCTGCCGCAAGTTGCAACGCGGCAAGATCCGGCCCCACCGCGACTGCGCCATAGCCCGCATTCGCTGCAGAGACGCAGCCATCATTGCCCAGAACCGGCGCAACACCGCGATCAGCGACCAGCCTTGGCCCGCCCTTGGGTGCGTCTGCCCGCCAGCTTGCATGGTGCAAGGTGAAGGCAAAGAACAAGGCAACAAGTGCGAGGATGATGATCGTGGTGCGTTTAGAGACTGTCATCTCTGCAAAGCCACCTTCGCATCCGCGCAATCCTGGGCGATTTGCGCAGTCAGCGCCTCTAGGCTTTCATATTTGCCTTCGGGTCGCAGAAAAGCGTGGAATTCGACCTCGATCGTCTGGCCATAAAGGTCCTCGGCGAAATCGAAGAAATGGGGTTCGAGCAATTCCTTGGGCGGCTCGAATTGCGGGCGGATGCCGACATTGGCCGCGCCATCGAGCAACCGGCCATCTGGCAGGCGGCCGCGCACCGCATAGACGCCGTAGCGCGGGCGCAGATATTTGCCGAGATCCATGTTTGCCGTCGGAAAGCCGAGCAGGCGGCCATTTTTGTCGCCATGCTGGACTGGGGCTTCGACCGCAAAGGGACGGGTGAGCAGGCGGTTTGCACTTGCAAGGTCGCCGCTGCGCAACGCGTCGCGGATGCGGCTGGAGGAAATCACGCCGCCTGCGTCAGTCACCGGGCCGACCGCACGGCTTGAAAGGCCCTGTGCCGCGCCACGTTCGCGCAGCACGCCAATATTGCCGCCGCGCTTTTTTCCAAAGGTGAAGTCTTCGCCGGTGACGACGCCGGCAAGGCCGAGCCGTTCGATCAGCAGCCTGTCGATGAAATCCTCTGCGCTAGTGCCGGCCAATTCTGCATCAAATTCGAAAACCAGCATCGCATCGGCCCCGGCCGCTTCAAACAGCCGCTGGCGCTGGTCAAGCGTGGTCAGCCGGAAGGGCGGCGCATCCGGTGTGAAATAGCGCACCGGGTGGGGATCGAAGGTTGCGATGATCGCAGGTCGGCCTTGCGCCTTTGCTTGCGCAATTGCTTCTCCAGCGACAGCCTGATGACCCAAATGGAAACCGTCAAAATTGCCAAGCGCAGCGATGCCGCCACGCAAGGCATCTGGGATAGAGTCACGCGATGAAAGACGGGGAATAGTCATGCGGCAGGTTTGGCCTTCGCCATGGGTTTCAATCCTTCCCGGATCACGCGCAAGGCATTGCTGCCCATGACGGCCCGGATTTCATCATCAGTGAAGCCTGTATCGATCAATGCCTGTGTGACCTGCACCAGTTTCGAGGTATCGAACCGCACCGTAGTTGCGCCATCATAGTCGGAGCCGAGCGCGACATGGTCGATACCGACAAGGTCGCGCACATGTTTCATTGCATTCGCAATAGAGGCGGGTGAAGTGTCGCAGATGGCTGCATCCCAATAACCGATCCCGATGATGCCTCCGGTTTTCGCGACGCCGCGAATATGTTCATCCGAAAGATTGCGGTTGACCTTGCACGTCGCCTGCACCCCGCCATGGCTGGACACGACCGGACGCCGCGCCATCGCCAATATCTCGGTGACGCATTGCTGGCTGCAATGGGCGATGTCGACGATCATGCCGATATCTTCCATTCGCTGGACGACTTCGCGGCCCATAGGCGTCAGCCCGCCTTTTTTGAGGCCGTGCATCGATCCCGCGAGTTCATTGTCGAAGAAATGTGTCAGCCCCGCCATGCGGAAACCGGCGGCGTAGAGCTTGTCGAGGTTCGATGCCTTGCCTTCGAGGTTTTGAAGACCTTCGATGGAGAGGAGGGCGCCCATGGCAGGGCCACCTGCTGCACGCCGCGCCAACATCGCATCAAGTTCCGTCGGGCCGACTGTTTTGACTAGAGTTGCGTTCGATGCGGCAACTGCATGGTCGAGTTTGGTCGCATGCCAGAGTGAGCGTTCGAGCAGCGACCCCCAAGTCCGCATCGGTTGCAGCTGGGCGATGGTGAGCAGTGTGATATTGTCGCTGTCAGCGCTGTTCGCGTCATAATTTTGCCCCTTGGGGGTCTTGGTGACGCTGGAAAACACCTGCAGTGCGACATTGCCTTCGGACAGGCGGGGCAGGTCCATATGGCCGCGGTCGGCCCGGTCCATCATATCGCGTTTCCACATCAGCGTATCCGAATGCAGATCGACGATGGTCAGCGTCTTGTGCAGCGAAATTGCCCGCTCGCTCACTTTGGGCAACGGTTTGCCGTCAATCCGGTTCATCGATGATTCGACATAGCCCGGCGCAAAGCCGAAAAAGCCTATCCCTGCCACCAGCAACAGGATGGCCAGCCCCCATAGCCATTTACGCATGCGCTACCCCTCCTTGCGCACCAAGGTTACAAAATCGAACGCGGGCTGGCCGTTTTCGGCCGGGTTTGCAACCCGCATCAATTCCCGCCAGACACTCATGTCGAACGGTTCGAGCACGGTATCGCCCGCGGGATTTGCTTTCACCTCAGTCAGTTCGATCCGGTCTGCATGGGGGAGGAACAGTCGGTAGATTTCGGCTCCGCCGATCACGCATACGTGCGGACCATTGGCCAGTTTCAGCGCTTCATCGACCGAATGGGCGACTTCCGCTCCTTCTTCTTCCCAGTCAGCATCGCGGGTGAGCACGATATGGCGGCGGCCTTCGAGCAGACCGGGCAGGCTGTCAAAGGTCTTGCGGCCCATAATCATCGGGCGGCCCTTAGTGATCTGCTTGAAATGGCGAAGGTCGGCAGGGATGCGCCAGGGCAGGTCGCCATCAACGCCGATCACGCCATTGTCGGCCCGTGCAGCTACCATGATAATGACCGGATGATCCATCACGTCCTGCTCTGCCCTAAGCGGGGCCGCCTGACAAGACGCCGATCGCTGCCTTAGCGATAGAGGCGGGTGACATGCCCCATCTTGCGACCCGGTGAGGCTTGGCCCTTGCCGTAAAGATGCACATGGGCGTCATTATCTGCAAAAAGCATGGGCCAGCGATCAGCATCGGCGCCGATTAAATTTGCCATTTCGACGCGCTCAGCCACCAGTTCGGTTGCTCCCAGCGGAAGGTTGCAGACTGCGCGGATATGGTTCTCAAACTGGCTCGTTGCCGCACCCTCGATCGTCCAATGGCCGCTATTGTGGACGCGCGGGGCCATTTCGTTGAACAGTGGGCCATCCGCGGTGGCGAAAAATTCCATCGTCATGACGCCGACAAAATCCAGCTTTTCTGCAGCTGCTGCGGCCAATGCCCGCGCAACGCCGACTTGGCTTTCGATCAGCGGGCCTGCCGGTAAGGTCGATTGCGAAAGGATGCCGCCTTCATGGCGGTTGCGCGGGCTATCCCAATAACGGATGTCGCCTGCCGTATTGCGCACCAGGATTACAGAAAACTCGGCGTCGAAATTGACCACCGCCTCGACGATGGACGGTTGGCGGCCAAGCTGGTGCCAGGCTTCGGAAATCTGGCCGGGCTCGGCGACGCGGATCTGGCCCTTGCCGTCATAACCCATGCGGATCGTTTTCAATATTGCGGGAAAGCCGACTTTTTCGAGCGCAGGGCTCGCTTCCTGTCTGTCACCGACAATTTCGAATGATGCCGTGCGGCCGCCCAGTCCAATTGCGAACAGCTTTTCCTCTACCCTGTCCTGCGCAATTTCCAGCGCGCGAATGCCCGGGCGGATCGGCACCAGTGTTTCAATGGAACGCAACGGGGCAACCGGCACATTTTCGAATTCATAGGTCACGACGTCGCAGCTTTTGGCAAAGGCTGTCAGCGCGTCGACATCGTCATAGTGGGCGCAGGTGAAATGCGCCGACACCTCGGCCGCCACCGATACCGGTTCGGGCGCATAAATGTGGCAGCGATAGCCCATTTGGGCAGCTGCCAGTGCCATCATCTTGCCTAACTGGCCACCGCCCAAAATGCCGATGGTCGAACCGGGAGGCAGCGCGCTCATTCGGGTGTCTCGCTAACCGAATCGCTCTGTTTTTGCCGCCAGGCGTCGAGCCGCTCCGCGAGTGCGGGGTCGCTGGTTGCCAGCATCGCCGCAGCCATCAGGCCCGCATTGGTCGCGCCGGCCTTGCCGATCGCCAATGTACCGACTGGAATGCCGGCAGGCATCTGGACGATAGACAGCAGACTGTCCATGCCATCCAGCGCCTTCGACTGTACGGGGACGCCGAGTACTGGCAATCGCGTCATTGAAGCGACCATACCGGGCAGATGCGCCGCGCCGCCTGCGCCGGCAATGATCGTTTTTAACCCGCGGCCAACCGCGCGCTTGGCATAGGCATATAGCCGTTCGGGGGTGCGGTGCGCGGACACCACCTTGCATTCGTGCGGAACACCGAGCGCCGCGAGTACAGACGATGCCTCGCGCATCGTTTCCCAGTCCGAGCGGCTACCCATGATGATGCCGACCAAAGGTGCCGAATTGTCCACCATTCATCCCCTGTAATGCGCCGCGCGCCTTTCCTGCTCTCTAGCGGCGGTGTGCCGCGCGCGCAATCGCTCGCAGATTTTACCTTTGTTCTCGCGTAAATTGTTGCAATTTTTGGGTAAATCGGATTGAATGCAACAAGAGCCCAAGGCTAACCGGGTCGCGATTGATAAACCGGAGCCGCCATGCTGAAGCTAGAAGATGGGTTTGGAAACGCTGTGTCCGGCGTATCGACACATGATCTTGAATCCGAAAACCGGCGGTTGCGGGGACGGGTCGCTGAGCTTGAACGGCTCGCAACCACGGACACGTTGACCCCGCTTTTCAATCGCCGCTATTTCATGAATGAATTGGATCGCTGGTGCTGGCGCGCCCAACGTTACGGCGGAAGTTACGGGCTCTTGTTCCTCGACATTGATCAACTGAAGCTGATCAATGATACCCATGGCCATGCCGCAGGTGACGCTGTGATTTGCGGCGTCGCACAGGCCATGGCGTCCACTACGCGCAAGTCAGATATCGTTGCACGGGTCGGCGGCGACGAATTTGCAATCCTGCTCGACAACATCTCTGCCGACAAGCTTGAGGACAAAACGGCCGCGATGCAGCAGTTGCTTGCCGACTTGCCGGTGAAGACTGCCGGACCGGTGCTGAAGGTCAATGTATCGATCGGCCATTATCTGATTCAAAGCAGTAGCCGCGCGCCTGATGCGCTCGCCGAAGCCGACCAGTCAATGTATGCAAACAAGCGCGCCAAATATGCCCAAGGCGGGGGCTAGGCCCTGGTTCTGCCGCGCTTGGGTAAGCGATTACCGCTCTGACAGATAATAGCGGTCGGTCGCGTTCAGCGCGTCATCCAATTCATAGACAATCGGCTGGCCGGTCGGGATTTCAAGCCCGGTGATATCCGCATCCGAAATGCCCGACAGATGCTTGACCAGTGCGCGCAGGCTGTTGCCATGTGCAGAGATCAGCACGGTCTTTCCAGCTTTGAGTTCGGGCGCGATCACGCCTTCCCAATAAGGTAGCACGCGGGCGATCGTGTCCTTCAGGCTTTCGGTATTGGGGATGGCGATCCCGGCATAGCGCGGGTCTTTTGACAGGTCATAAGGCGAATCGGCGTCGAGCGGCGGAGGCGGAATGTCGAAACTGCGGCGCCAGATATGCACCTGCTCATCGCCATGCTTCGCCGCTGTCTCTGCTTTGTCGAGCCCGGTGAGGCCACCATAATGGCGCTCGTTCAGATGCCAGTCCTTGGTCACTGGCAGCCACAGGCGGCCCATCGCCTCCAGCGCGAGATTGAGTGTCTTGATCGCGCGGGTTTGGAAGCTGGTGAAGCAGGTATCGGGCGCAATGTCCTTGGCCTTCATCAGTTCGCCCGCTGCCCAAGCCTCGGCGGCACCCTTTTCAGTCACGTCAACATCCCACCAGCCGGTGAAGCGGTTTTCCAGATTCCATTGTGACTGGCCGTGGCGGATGAGGATGAGTTGGGGCATTTTCGGTCCTTGCAGTTTTGCTTTGCCTGCGCCTGTAGCGGGGAGAGTTGGGCTGTACAATTGGGGTTGTGCTAGAATGCAAACGACGTGCAATTGATTTCATACAAAGGCAAAAAGCAAAACAAGACAAAAGAGACCTAGTCTCTATTTTTCGGCTCATGATTGGCGATGCAATGCCATGTTCTGGTGAAGGGCATGCGCCCTTATTTTCTTGTTTTTCTTCGGGTCTTTGTTTGAAATAAATGGCGCGGCCGATCCGCTAGGCGCCACTCCTCTGCTACAACTTCAGCGTCATGAAGCGGCTGAAGGGGTCGTCCTTATAATCGGCAAAGGCTGGGCAATATGTGAAGCCGTGGTGCAGATAGAGCGCATGGGCGGCATCAAAGGCGGCGCCGGATCCGGTTTCGAGGCTCAGCTGCTTCAGCCCGCGTTCGCGCGCGGACGCAATGATATGGACCAGCATTGCGGCACCCGCCCCCTTGCGCAAATGATCGGCGTGGGTGCGCAT
Source organism: Sphingomonadales bacterium (assembly GCA_021298455.1). Classification (GTDB taxonomy): domain Bacteria; phylum Pseudomonadota; class Alphaproteobacteria; order Sphingomonadales; family Sphingomonadaceae; genus Sphingorhabdus_B; species Sphingorhabdus_B rara. The sequence goes on from JAJTFR010000044.1 coordinate 20,647, forward strand.
CGATTTGACCTCGCCCAGATCGGCATCATGCTGCTTCAACGCGCCGCAGCCCATCAGTCGGCCCTGATCCCAGATCGACCAAAAGGTGACGCCGGGCGCTTTCAGCCCTTCAAAATCGAGGAAGTCCTCGATGATGTGCATCGCCCAGTGCTCAAACCATCTCCGCCAGGGTTGCGAGGCATTCACGTGCAAGCAGCTTGCTCCGTTCGGGCGACCAGCCCTGTTCGGCATCATTGCCGTCGATCGTATCTTTGAACGGCATTTCGAGCGTCATTGAAACGCAGCTATGCGAAGGTCCGAATCGCTCGGCGAGCTGGTTGGTTGACATGGTGAGGTTTGCCTTGCCCGGTGCGGCGATCCCATAGCCCAGCTTCGTCTGGAAATCGGGGGTGCGTTCGGCAAGGCGGGTGATGAAGCGGGTGTAGCGCGCGCCCTGACCGTCGGTCCAACTGGGGATGCCTTCAAAACCCGCCATGAATGCGGCGGGGATGGCTTCATCACCATGCACGTCCATTGCCCAGTGCACGCCCGTCTCGTCCATGGCATTGCGGATGGCGAGCACTTCGGGGCTGCGTTCGGCGCTGGGTTCTGCCCATTCGCGGTTGAGGTTCACGCCGGCATAGTTGGTGCGCAAATGGCCGCGGCAGGACCCGTCCGGATTGCAATTGGGCACGACATGGATACGGCATTTTTCCAGCAAGCGGCGGGTGTGCGGATCGGTGGGATCGGTCAGCATGTCCAATGCGCCCTCCATCCACCATTCGGCCATGCTTTCGCCCGGATGCTGGCGTGCATAGAGCCAGACCTGCATCTCGCCGGTGCCCATCGAAAGACAGTCGATCGGCTGGCCTTCGATGCTGATGCCAAGGCAGCGATAATCGACGCCCTCGCAAGATGCGGTTTCGGACACGAGGTCGTGGTGGCGTTCGATCGAATAAGGCGCGAAATAGGCAAACCAGGCGATGCCCGAAACACTGGTGTAGCGGATGGTCAGCGTGCCGCCATCTTCGGCCTTGTTATAGCTGGTCTCGGCGCGGCCCCAATAATCGCGGTCTTCGGAAACGCAGGCGCGATAATCGGGCCAGCCCCCGGGATAGGCGCTTTTTTCAAGGCCCGTGATGCGTAGCACAAATTCTTCGCCGGCCTCTGCGACGACGCGGAAGTGGAACCATTGGAAGAATTCCGATTCGCGGTCCTTGCGAATTGTCAGCGTGGCGGTGTTGTCGGTGATCGATATGACGTCGATGTTTCCGCTGTCGAAGGCGGCGTTGATGCTGTGGATGCTCATAGACGGCGGGTTAACGCCTAGTTCCGTTCGTGTCGAGCCAAGTCGAATTGCGCGGGGTGCCGCCACAACCTATCGCCTGCGCCTGACACAAATGGAAGTCCAATCAGGGGATCGTCAGGGCCTCGCCATTGGCGCCCGGAAAATCCTTGAACAATGCGCCGGCCAGTTTCGATGCTGCGATTCCGGGTTGGGCAGCGGGCGAATTTGCGGCACCTCGCTGGCTGGCGGTGCCCTCCCAGATCACCAGATTGTCGCTGCGACGAATGATACGGACGCTTAATGTTGTGACGATGCCGCGTTTATCGCCGAGTGAATTGAGGTTCACGCCCACACCCACGCCGACGCCGGAACCATAGCTGCCGGTCGATCCGCCAACGCCCACCGACACGGGCCCGCGATTGTCCCCGCGAAATTCGTTACGACTGACTGAAACATCTGCGCGGACATCGCCCTCAGCCAACGCTTGATTATAGCCGACTCGCGTCATTTCCCGCTGGACCGCGGCGATATAAGGCGAAAGGGACAGGTTATCGCCCAAGGAGCGGACGTTGAAGCTGCCCTGGCCGTAAACGACGCCCTCTGCCGCGCGGTTGAACCGGGTCACCTCGACCGGACCGGTCGGGATCATGCACGCTGAAAGCGAAAGCGGCAGGGCGAGCAGCGCGAAGCGGCGGAAAACATCCATGCAGTAATCTTAAACCCATCGGGCAAAAGCCGCAATGCCGCTTGACTTTGCACCGACTCACCCATAGATGCGCGCCTTCAAATCCGGCCAACGGCCCACAGAAACAAACGGAAAAGTCCGATGAAGATCGTCAACTCCCTGAAGTCCCTGAAGGGCCGCCACCGCGACAACCGCGTGATTCGCCGTCGTGGCCGCACTTATGTAATCAACAAAACCAATCGCCGTTTCAAGGCGCGCCAGGGCTAATTGCTTTTTGGTGTGGCGCATGGGCGCCAGCAGTAACCGCCCCGGTCTTTCCGCGGGCGGTTTTTTGCGTTCAGAGCTGGCGCTGCTGGGGAGGATGAGATGATTCGCGCAGTGGTTTTCGATGTGGGCAGGGTGCTGGTGCAGTGGGATCTGCGCCATCTGTTCGTAAAATTGATCGACGATCCGGAAGAGCTCGAATGGTTCGTGACCCATGTTGTCACCCCTGAATGGCATTTCCAGCACGATGCCGGCCGGCCGCTTGCCGAAATGCTGCCCGAACTGAAGGCTGAATATCCAGCCTATACGGCGCATATCGATGCCTATGCGACCCGGTTCAATGAGACGATTCCTGGCCCAGTGCCGGGATCGTTCGAGATTGTCGAGGAGTTGGCAGCGCGCGCTGTGCCGCTCTATGCGATCACCAATTTTGGTAGTGAATTTTGGGCGCAATTCCGCCCGCGCTATCCGCTGTTCGATCATTTCCGCGATATCGTCGTGTCGGGCGATGAAAAGTTGCTGAAGCCCGATCCTGCGATTTACCGGCTTGCGCTTGCCCGTTTTGGTCTGGCTCCGGGCGAGGGGTTGTTCATTGACGACAACTTGCCCAACATTGTCGCCGCAAGGGAAAACGGCTTTCAGGGTCATCATTTTGTCGATGCGCCGACATTGCAGGCCGAGTTGGCAAAGTTGGGGCTGCTCTAGCGAAAAAAGCGGGCCCCAACCACTTCCATTGCGTGCCAAGCTGTGCTTAAGGCCCTTTCGACTCTGCCATCTGGAAGGACGCTTTTTCCATGAATATCCACGAATATCAGGCCAAGGAATTGCTCGCGAAATTTGGCGTAGCGGTGCCCAAGGGCATTGCCGCACTTTCTGTTGAGGAAGCCGTTGCGGCTGCAAAGCAGCTTCCTGGGCCGCTTTATGTGGTGAAATCGCAGATCCATGCTGGTGGCCGCGGCAAGGGCAAGTTCAAGGAACTCGGTCCTGATGCCAAGGGCGGTGTCCGTCTGGCCAAGAGCATCGATGAAGTCGAAGCCCATGCCAAGGAAATGCTCGGCAATACGCTCGTCACGATTCAGACCGGCCCTGAAGGCAAGCAGGTCAATCGCCTTTACATCACCGATGGGGCAGACATTAAGAAGGAATTCTACCTCGCTTTGCTCGTCGATCGTGCGACCAGCCGAATCGCTCTGGTGGCTTCGACCGAAGGCGGGATGGACATCGAAGAAGTCGCGCACAACACGCCCGAAAAAATCCACACCATCACTATCGACCCTGCAACCGGTCTTATGCCGCACCATGGCCGCAGTGTTGCCCATTCGCTGGGCCTGACCGGTGATCTTGCGAAGCAGGCGTCAAAGGTTGTTGCTGGCCTTTATGCTGCATTCCTGGGCTGCGATGCCGAACAGATCGAAATCAACCCACTCGCAGTTTGCGAAGGCACCAATGGCGACGAACTGCTGGTGCTCGACGCAAAGGTCGGCTTCGATGGCAATGCAATGTTCCGCCACAAGGATCTCGCCGAACTGCGCGACCTGACCGAAGAAGACCCGGCAGAGGTTGAGGCCAGCGAATATGATCTCGCTTATATCAAGCTCGACGGCAATATTGGCTGCATGGTCAATGGCGCCGGTCTTGCGATGGCCACGATGGACATCATCAAGTTGAACGGCGAATTCCCGGCGAACTTCCTCGACGTAGGCGGCGGTGCCAACAAGGAAAAGGTAACCGCTGCGTTCAAGATCATCCTCAAAGATCCCGCGGTGAAGGGCATTCTCGTCAATATCTTTGGCGGCATCATGAAGTGCGACATCATCGCCGAGGGCATCGTTGCTGCGGCAAAGGAAGTGAATCTCTCGGTTCCGCTCGTCGTCCGCCTCGAAGGTACCAATGTCCAGCAGGGCAAGGATATTCTCGCGAACAGCGGCCTTCCCATTGTAGCCGCCAACGACCTTGGCGATGCAGCGAAGAAGATCGTCGCGGAAGTGCGCGCGGCTTGAGTAAATGCCCTCTCTCAGCGAGAGAGGGTCTGCGCTTGACGTTAACGTAAACGTCATTCATAGCGCGTCCGTTTTTGGGGGCTATCCTGCCCCAGTTTTAAGTCGGTTAGGAAAGGGAGAGACCCCATGAAGATTCTCGTCCCCGTGAAGCGGGTGATCGACTATAATGTGAAGCCTCGCGTGAAGCCGGATGGCAGCGGTGTTGATTTGTCGAATGTGAAGATGTCGATGAACCCCTTTGACGAGATTGCTGTGGAAGAGGCGATCCGATTGAAGGAGAAGGGTTCAGCGACGGAGATTGTTGCGGTTTCGGTGGGTCCGGACAAGGCGCAGGAAACGCTGCGTACAGCGCTTGCTATGGGTGCGGATCGTGCGATTTTGGTGGTTGCCGAAGATGTTGAGCCTTTGGGCGTTGCCAAGATCCTTGCCAAGATTGTCGAGGAAGAGGCTCCGGGTCTTGTGATCCTTGGCAAGCAGGCGATTGATGATGACAGCAACCAGACCGGCCAGATGCTGGCTGCGCTGACCGGCCGTCCGCAGGGCACATTTGCCAGCGCGGTTGAAGTTGCCGGTGACAGCGTCAAGGTGACGCGTGAAGTTGATGGTGGTCTTGAAACGGTGAGCCTGAAGGCGCCGGCGATTGTTACCACCGATCTTCGTTTGAATGAGCCGCGCTATGCGAGCTTGCCGAACATCATGAAGGCAAAGTCAAAGCCGCTCGCGCAAAAGACGCCTGCCGATTATGGCGTGGATGTCAGCCCGCGTTTGAAGACGTTGAAGGTGTCCGAACCGCCGGTGCGCAGCGCTGGTATCAAGGTTGCCGATGTTGATGCGCTTGTTGCCAAGCTCAAGGAAATGGGAGTCGCAGAATGAAGACGCTCGTTTATGTCGAACATGACAATGCCTCGATGAAGGATGCGACGCTTGCTGTCGTGACTGCTGCTGCGCAGCTTGGCGAAGTGCATGCACTTGTTGCCGGTCATGGTTGCGGCGCGGTTGCCGAGGCAGCGGCCAAGGTTGCCGGTGTCACCAAGGTGCATGTTGCCGATGACGCGGCTTATGCCAACCAGCTTGCGGAAAATGTCGCACCGCTGGTGGCTGATCTTATGGGTCATCATGATGCGGTTCTGTTCCCGGCGACGGCGCATGGCAAGAATATCGCGCCGCGCGTTGCAGCCCAGTTGGATGTGATGCAGATCAGCGATATCCTCAGCATTGAAAGCGCTGATACCTTCACCCGCCCGATCTATGCCGGTAACGCGATTGCGACCGTGCAGTCTTCGGATGCGAAGAAGGTGATCACCGTTCGCGGTACCGCCTTTGCCAAGGCGGAAGCAACCGGTGGCAGCGCGGCTGTTGAAGCTGTGTCGGGCCCTGGCGATGCGGGTACCTCGAGCTTTGTCGGTGCGGAGATCGTCAAGCTGGAACGCCCCGAGCTGACCAGTGCCAAGATCATCGTCTCTGGTGGTCGTGCGCTGAAGGACGGCCCGACGTTCGAAGCCACCATTTTCCCGCTGGCGGACAAGCTGGGCGCGGCTGTTGGCGCCTCGCGCGCTGCGGTTGATGCAGGCTATGTGCCCAACGACTATCAGGTCGGCCAGACTGGCAAGATCGTCGCCCCCGAAGTTTATATCGCGGTCGGC
>JAJTFR010000045.1 GCA_021298455.1 Sphingomonadales bacterium
TGACAGCCGGCACGCCATGCTCAACGTCAACGGCTCGGGCATCTCGCTCGGCCATCCCATCGGCGCAACCGGCGGCCGCATTCTTGCCAACCTCACCCGCGAGATGCAACGCCGTGACATGCGCTATGGTCTCGAAACCATGTGCATCGGAGGCGGTCAAGGTATCGCAGCCGTGTTTGAAAGGGCATGAACGACATGCATGATTATTCCGACATCCGCGAAGAAGTCGCCAAGCTCTGCGCGCAATATCCCGGCGAATATTGGCGCGCAAAGGATAAGGAGCGCGCCTATCCATCCGAATTCGTCGCGGCATTGGGCGAAGCAGGCTATCTCGCTGCGCTGATCCCCGAAGAATATGGCGGCGCTGGCCTGCCTCTGTCGGCGGCAGCGGCCATCCTTGAGGAAGTCCAGAAGCAGGGCTGCAATGGCGGCGCAGTGCACGCACAAATGTACATCATGGGTACCTTGCTGCGCCATGGCAGCGAAGAGCAGAAGCAGCGTTATTTGCCCAAAATCGCCACAGGTGAACTGCGATTGCAGGCCTTTGGCGTGACCGAACCGACCAGCGGCACCGATACGCTAAGCCTGAAGACGGTCGCGAAGAAAGATGGCGACAAATATATCGTCAACGGCCAGAAAATCTGGACGAGCCGCGCCGAGCATTCGGATTTGATGATGTTGCTTGCACGCACCACACCGCGCGAAGAGGCCGCCAGCCGCACTGAGGGGCTTTCTGTATTCCTTGTCGATATGAAGGAAGCGCTGGCCGCCGGCACGCTGACCATTAACCCCATCGACACGATGATGAACCACGCGACCACCGCCGTCTTTTTTGACAATATGGAAGTCCCTGCAGCCAATCTGATTGGCGAAGAAGGCAAGGGTTTCCGATATATATTGTCGGGCATGAACGCCGAACGGCTGCTGATCGCTGCGGAATGCATCGGCGATGCCAAATGGTTCATCGAAAAGGCAACCGCCTATGCGAAGGAACGGGTGCTTTTTGGACGTCCCATCGGGCAGAATCAGGGTGTCCAATTCCCCATCGCCCGCGCCTATGCGCAAACGCGCGCCGCTGACCTTCTGGTTCAAGAAGGCATCCGCAAATATGAAGCGGGCGAGAATTGCGGCGAGGAAGCCAATATGGCGAAGATGCTTGCCGCAGAGGCCAGCTGGGCCGCTGGCGAGGCCTGTGTACAGACGCATGGCGGCTTTGGCTTTGCCGCCGAATATGATGTCGAACGCAAGTTCCGCGAAACGCGTCTCTACCAGGTGGCGCCGATCAGCACGAACATGATCCTCTCCTTTGTGGCCGAACATGTGCTCGGCCTGCCGAGAAGCTATTAATGGGCGAATGGGATGCCTGGATCGGTCGGCAGATGGTGCAGCGAGACAGGCTGACGCCTGCCCTGCTGCAACGATTTCGCGCCACAATCGATAGCGTGGGTACAAGCGATATCGCCCCGCAGGCGATCCATTGGGTGCTTTGCACACCCGAAGCTGCAACCGCGCAGCTGGGTATTGATGGCCATCCGCAGCGCAGCGATAGCCCCGACAGCTTCTTCCCGCCTGTGCCCCATCCACGCCGCATGTGGGCGTCAAGCAAGGTCGACTTTATCGCGCCAATCGCTGTGAATGCCGAGATTGAGCGCGTTTCCACCATCGCCTCGATCAATGAAAAAACGGGTAGCACCGGCAGTCTGGTATTCGTCGATGTAGCGCACGAAACAAGAGCCGATGGAATGCTAGCCATCGAGGAAAGGCAAACGCTCGTTTATCGTGAGGCCAATAGCGCCAAGCCAAGCCCAGTCCCTCCGCCGGTGGCGATCGATTTCCGCGAATGGGATTTTCACCGCAGCCTTGTGCCGAACGAGACGCTGCTATTTCGATTTTCCGCGATCACCTTCAACACGCACCGTATCCATTATGACGCGCCCTATGCGATCAACGAGGAGGGATATCGCGGCCTTGTCGTTCATGGCCCGCTGATGTCGAGCCTGCTGATGGATCTGGTGGCGCGAGAATTTGGCAGCAATGCGCTGACCCATTATGCGTTCCGCGCACAAACCCCCGCCTTTGCCGGCGAAGCACTGCATCTTGTCGGCAAGCGCGAGGGTGATTTGCTCACCCTCGCGGCATTGGGTTCCGATGGCCGTATCTGCGTTGCCGCAGAAGGCGCACTTTAGGGCCGGATCAGATATTTCTCGGCGGTGCGCTTCGCATTATAGGCCTGCAGCACTGCCACTTCGACTGCCTGCTCCAGGCTGACTTCATGGCTGTAATGGCTTTTGAAGGTAGTGGTCAGTTCGGCGGCAACGCGGGCACGCATCCGGCCAACAATCTCCGCCCCGGCCTTCGCCATAAACGGCGTAAGCAGCCAGCCGCTTAGACCCCAGGTCAGGCCGAAATTGCGGTTGAGGATGGTGGGGCCAACATCAAGCGCGCCATAGATATAGACCTGCTTCATCTGGTCCGAACCATAGCGGCTATAGCTGGTCATCCGCCGCACAGCGGCAGTTTCCATCGCGCCCAAAATCTGCCCGGCAAGCTTTCCGCCGCCAATGGGATCAAAGCCGAGGAAAGCCTCGGTCTTTTCAATCGCGTCAGTCAACTGATCGACAAAGTCTGCATCATTGGAATTGAGTATGATTTCCGCACCAATGCCCTTGAGCAATTCGACCTGCGCCTGGCTGCGTACGATATTGACCAATGGTATACCGTCGGCCTTGCAGATCTTCACCAGCATCTGGCCTAGATTGGAAGCCGCTGCGGCATGGACGATGCCCTTATAGCCTTCCATCTTCATCGTTTCGACAAAGCCAAGCGAGGTCAGCGGATTGACGAAGCAGGATGCGCCGTCCTTAGGATCAGTGCCATCGGGGAGAGGCATGCACGCCATGGCAGCAAGGCACCGATATTGCGCATAAATCTCGCCGCCGATCAAAGCGACGGTCTTGCCGAGCAGTGCCTGCGCCGCATCCGAAGCACCCGCAGCGACGACAATGCCACAACCTTCGTTGCCGATCGGCATCGCCTGCCCCATGCGCGACGCCATGAAGCGCATTCCGGCTTCGGCAACGTCCATCTGGACGCCGGGCAGGCCGTCGCGCGAGATTGCGCGCGCGGTTGCAACGTCAGATGCGCCGACCATCAGGCCCAGATCCGACGGATTGATCGGGGTTGCCAGCACCTTGACCACAACCTCATGATCCTTTGGTTGGGGCATGGGCAGATCTGCCAGATACAGTTCGAGCACGCCCTCCGGCTTCAGTTCGGTCAGCATGGCGCGGTTGGTGGCAGGCAGGTCGGTCATTTCTCTCTCCATTTTGCAGGCAGGATTCGATCCTGCTTTGCAACCGATCTAGCCGATGCGCCGACAGGCTTCAATGGGGCGGCGGTTTTCAGCCCGCCTTGAATGCAAGCGCTGCGGCGATCAATGTCGTCCCGACGGCCAGCATGCTGATGCCTGTCCAGGGAATATAGCTCACTTTACCGATTGTCGTGCGCTTGTTTCGGCGCCAATCGGCAAATATGCTGATAGCGGCAAGCACCGCCGAAACGACGGCAATCACCGCCCACATGTGAAAATCCCATTCGTACAGCAGCCAATCGAGCATTGCGGCCAAATGGCGGCAAGCCCTGCGCATTGCAAGCCTTTGCATGGGAACCGTGGCATCGGGGCCGGGGCATGGGGGCTGGACGAAAACGGCAGGGCGGCTAAGGCGGTGGAATGGCGTTCGCCGACCCCTTACCCGCAAAGCCTTTGCCTGCCCCGCCCTCGCGGCCGCTGCTTGGCATCTTGTTCCGACTGCTGGCGATGATCATGCTGGCAACGATGTTTGTATTCGCAAAAATCGCCGACGACATGGGCGTGCACGTTACCGAAAGCCTGTTCTGGCGGCAGCTTGCAGGGCTTCCGGTCTCTTTCGCCTTTCTCTGGTGGCAGGGCGACCTGCGCGCAATCCGCACTCACCGGCCCATGGCGCACGCTGTGCGCATGCTGCTCGGGGTCAGCGCGATGTTGCTCAATTTCTCTGCAATGCTGCTTCTCGACATGGCGGAGGCGACGACCTTTGGTTTCGCTGCGCAGATTTTTGCGACCATCATGGCGGCATTTCTTCTGCGCGAACAAACGGGGCGTTATCGCTGGGCAGCGGTATTGGTCGGTTTTGCTGGAGTGTTGATTGCCCTGCAACCTGGCGATCACGCCGTGAACCCGCTCGGCGCAGCCGTCGCACTTGGCGGGGCAGTGGCCACCGCAGCCGTGATCGTGCACATCCGTCAACTGACGCGAACCGAGGCATCGGGCGCGATCGTATTCTGGTTCTCGCTGACCTCAATGTTGCCGCTGGGTATCGCAATGCTGTTTTTCGGCAAGGCACATCCTCTTCAGGCATGGCTGGTGATTGCAGGGCTGAGCCTTGCTGGTGCTCTGGGCCAGATGCTGCTGACCGCATCGCTACGCCATGCCACCGTCGCTACGACAATGACGATTGATTACAGCATGCTGATCTGGTCGGCCCTTGCCGGCTATCTCATCTTTGCCGAAATACCGAGCAGCAGCATCTGGACGGGCGCACCCATCATTATCGGTTCCGGCCTCTTCATCGCTTGGCGTGAACAATATCTTGCGAAGAAAAGGGTCAATCCAGCGGCGGAATGACACGCCGGTTCAAATGCACCGGCACCTGTGCACGCACTTCATCGACCCGGCTAAGATCGATTTCTACAAAACCCAGTCCCTCGCCGTCGCCCATATCGAGCAATATCTCTCCCCAGGGATCGATGACAAGCGAGTGACCATAGGTTTCGCGCCCATCCTCATGACCGCCCGACTGGGCAGCGGCGATCACAAATGCCGCCGATTCGATCGCCCGGGCGCGCAGCAAGACATGCCAATGGGCCTTACCGGTCGGAACGGTGAAGGCTGCCGGCATTGCAAAGGCGCGCGCGCCTGCCTTGGCCAGTTGGCTGTACAGATCGGGAAAGCGCATGTCATAACAGATGGTTAGGCCCAACGGACCCAAGGGCGATTGGGCAAGCACCGGATGGCTACCACCAGCATAGGCATTTGATTCGCGCCAACTCTCCCCAGTTGCAAGGTCGACATCAAATAAATGCATCTTGTCATAACGGGCCACGATTTGTCCCGCAGGGTCAATCAGCAGCGTACGGTTAGCAAATCGGCCAGAACCATCTTCCGAGAGAACGGGCACAGAACCTAAATGAACCCAGATATGTGCTTCACGCGCAGTGTCGCACAATGCAGCGATATGCCGATTCGCGCTTTCATGCTGGATGTGGATCCGACCACGCTCCCGGTTGCGATCCAGCAAAAGCGACATTTCGGGCGCAAAATAGAAATGTGCACCTTGATTCGACGCTGACCGGATAGCAATGTCCATCGCCGCCCGATTAACTGCCGGATCAACCCCGCTGTTCATTTGATGGATGGCGATTTTCATCATTAAACTCCGCAATCCCTCAGGTCATCGCAAACTTGGCACCACCAGACCTTTTTCTGGACTGAAATCGGAGTGACTGTAACAATAGATTAACCATTTTCTGTTGCCGCATCCAGCGTGTCTTCTGCGCAACAGTTGCGCGCAAGTCGAATGCAAAGTCAATTTTTCAAATTGTCAGCGGATTCAAAGGTTGCGCTAAAACCCTCTTTGTGCAAGAGGGGCGCTGGTGTGTTAAAGCCACATTTTTAAAGGAGCCAAAAAAATGCGTTTCGGTAAAGTCTCGCTCGCTGCGGTGGCTGCTGTTGCTCTGGCCGGTGCCCCGGTCGTTGCTCAGGCTGCTGCTCCTGTAAAGCCCGTTGCTGCCAAGGTGCAGCGCGCTGGCGTTGCGAAAGAAGAAAGCAAGCTCGGCGGTGGTAGCGGCGTAATCGTCGCAGTTATCGCAGCTGCTGCTGTTATCGCTGGTATCGTTATTGCCGCTGGCAACGACGACGATGCGCCGACCAGCCCCTGAGCTCGGTCGTCAATTTGACGAAAAAGGCGGCCTTTGTGCCGCCTTTTTTTACATCTGATAAGACGTTTTTATGGTTGCCATGTCCACGACAAGCTGACAGCGTACACGGCAATTGAGGTCGCATCTCACGAATGATAATTTGAATAAAAGTTTGAAGGAGTTTGAAATGCGTCTTGGAAAAAATATTCTGGCAGCAGCAGCTGCCATTGCAGTGATTGGTTCGCCGATCGCTGCACATGCTTCGAATGCTGTATCGAAGCCGGTTACGGCCGAAGTGAAGCGCGTCGGCACCGCGAAAAAAGCCGAAAACAAATTGGCAGGTGGTAGCGGCCTCATCGTTGGCATCATTGCTGCTGCTGCAGTGATTGGTGGAATCATTCTCCTTTCCGACGACGACAATCCCAGCAGCCCCTGATTTTCAGGCAATAGCTTTCGAAAAAGGCGGCTACGGGCCGCCTTTTTTATTTGCTTCAGAATTAAGCATTTATCGAGACTGTTGTAGTTTATATCGAAAGCCAAGCCGGCAACACAAGCTCGACAAAGTTGGCGCATCCATTCAAGACAGCGGATTAAAGAACTGTGCCGCGCAAACCGCAATTTCGGAGAATGCAGATATGACGGCTGAAACCAATGTCCTCGTCACAGGCGGCGCGGGCTATATTGGCAGTCATGCCGTCCTGGCTCTGCTCGATGCCGGTAAAAGACCAGTTGTCATCGACAATCTTGTCACCGGATTTCGCTGGGCCATTCCTGAAAATGTCACCTTTTATGAAGGCAATGTCGCAGATGCCGATCTGGTCGCCCGGATCATCAGGGAAGAACGGATCGATGCGATCATGCATTTTGCCGGGTCGATCATCGTGCCGGAATCGGTTGAGAACCCGCTTAAATATTATGGCAACAACACCGCCGCGAGCCGCAGCCTAATCGAATCGGCACTGACAAACGGTGTCCGACACTTCATCTTTTCGTCGACCGCCGCGACTTACGGAATCCCCGATTCCAGTCCCGTACGCGAAGACATGCCGACGTTGCCGATCAATCCCTATGGCATGTCGAAACTGATGACCGAATATATGCTGCGCGACGTCGCGGCTGCGCATGATTTCAACTATTGCGCCTTGCGCTATTTCAACGTGGCGGGTGCAGACCCTTCGGCACGCAGCGGTCAATCGACCGCAGGGGCAACCCATTTGATCAAGGTCGCTGTGGAAGCCGCGCTGGGCAAGCGTGATTCGGTGGCAGTCTTTGGCACCGACTATGCAACAGCGGACGGAACCGGCGTGCGCGATTACATCCATGTCAGCGATCTCGCCGCAGCCCATGTCATCGCGCTCGACGCGTTGCTCGCCGATCCGGCATCAAGCCACATATTGAATTGCGGCTATGGCCATGGCTATTCGGTGCTTGAGGTGCTGGACGCCGTTGACCGGGTGACTAACCAGAAACTCGACCGAAAGCTCGAAGGCCGGCGCGCTGGCGATCCCGACGAACTGATTTCAGACAATCGCGCCATCAAGGCCCGCTTTGGCTGGGAACCGCGTTTCGATAATCTGGACACCATCGTGGCCCACGCCCTGCAGTGGGAACGTAAATTGTCCGGATAGGCCCAAGGCTTGCACTCCGCGCTCTGTGGCACCATATCGCGGCCGATGGACAATCAATCACATAGCAATCCCAATGCCTGGTACGGCACCACCATTCTGTCTGTCCGCAAGGGCGGCAAGGTCGTAATTGCAGGCGATGGTCAGGTGTCGATGGGCCAGACCGTGATGAAACCCAACGCCCGTAAGGTCCGGCAGTTGCATGACGGCAGCGTTATTGCGGGGTTTGCCGGTGCAACCGCCGATGCCTTTACACTGTTCGAACGACTGGAAAAGAAACTGGAATCGCATCGCGGGCAATTGATGCGCGCGGCAGTCGAACTCGCCAAGGACTGGCGGACCGACAAATATCTGCGCAATCTGGAAGCATTGATGATTGTTGCGGACAAGGATGTCACCCTGATCCTGACTGGTAATGGCGACGTTCTGGAACCCAATGACGGGATCGCTGCCATTGGATCGGGCGGCAATTTCGCACTTTCGGCGGCACGCGCGCTGATGGATTATGAGGATGATGCCGAGACGCTGGCTCGCCATGCGATGAAGATCGCTGCGGATATATGCGTCTATACTAACAACAACCTCACCGTGGAAATCATGGACAGCGCAAGCTGACCCGCAAGGAAATCTCACTTACAATGAGCCAAAATTTGACCCCCAAGGCAATCGTCGCTGCATTGGACGAGCACATTATCGGGCAGGCCGACGCAAAGCGCGCGGTTGCCGTTGCGCTGCGCAACCGTTGGCGCCGCCAGCGCTTGTCTGCCGAATTGCGCGACGAAGTGACGCCGAAAAATATCCTGATGATCGGCCCCACCGGCTGCGGCAAGACCGAAATCAGTCGCAGGCTTGCAAAGCTGGCCGATGCCCCGTTCATCAAGGTCGAGGCGACCAAGTTTACCGAGGTCGGCTATGTCGGCCGTGATGTGGAACAGATTGCGCGCGACCTGGTCGAGGAAGCCGTCCGACTTGAAAAGGACCGGCGGCGTGAGCAGGTGCGCGAAGTCGCCGAAGCCGCCGCAATGGAACGCATATTGAAACCGCTCGCCGGTGATACCGCCAGCGAAGCGACCCGCGAGGCGTTTCGCCAACGCATCCGCGATCGACATATGGACGATGTCGAAATCGAGATAGAGGTATCCGACGCCCCAAACATGCCGATGGAATTGCCTGGCATGGGCGGCGGCGCGATGATCAATATCAGCGAGATGATGGGCAAGGCCTTTGGTCAGGGCCGCACCAAGCGCCGCAAATTGAAAGTGCCCGAAGCTTGGGCAAAGCTGGTCGACGAAGAGGTCGAAAAACGGCTCGACCAGGATGATGTCGCACGCACCGCCATCGCGGACGCGGAGGCCAATGGCATCGTGTTTCTGGATGAGGTCGATAAGATTGCGGTCAGCGACGTGCGCGGCGGATCTGTCAGCCGTGAGGGCGTACAGCGCGACCTTTTGCCGCTGATCGAAGGCACAACCGTTGCCACCAAATATGGCCCGATGAAAACCGACCATGTTCTGTTCATCGCAAGCGGCGCGTTCCATGTTTCCAAGCCGAGCGACATGCTGCCCGAACTGCAAGGCCGCCTGCCGATCCGTGTCGAGTTAACCGCACTGACTCAGGATGATTTCGTGCGCATCCTTTCGCAGACAAAGGCCAATCTGCCGCAGCAATATGCAGCCTTGCTTGGCACCGAAGATGTCACGCTGGAATTCACCGATGACGCCATCACTGCTCTTGCGCGGATCGCGGCTCAAGTGAATGAAAGCGTCGAGAATATCGGGGCGCGCAGGCTACAGACGGTGATGGAAAAGCTGCTAGAGGACATCAGCTTTGATGCAGAAGATCGCAAGGGCGAATCCATCCGCATCGATGCCGACTATGTGCAGGCTCAACTTGCCGGCATCGCGAGGGATGCCGACCTTTCCAAATATGTGCTTTAATGCCCGTGCGCGTTAGCGTCCGGTGATCGGGGCGCCCGGATTTTCGGGCGCAACGACCATCTTCCAGCTTTTCCCTGCAACCAGATATTGTGCCGCCAGCGCCTGCAACCGTGCGGGCGTTACCTTGCTGTAATCGCTATATAGTCGCGCCAGCGCCGCATAGCGTTCGGCATTATAAGTCGCGCCTTCCAGTTCGTTCATCCAGAACAGATTGCCGGTGGTGGCGCGCTCGACATATTGCAGGATTGGCTCCAGCGCCCTTTTCAATTCGTCCTCACCGACAGGCTTGGTCGCAAGATCGAGCGCAACTTCCGATGCAAAACTGAAAAAGCGTTCGGCATCCTTGGGCTGCATCTGGCTGTAAGCCATGAGGAAGCCGCCGCTGCGGAATTCATCGGGCCACATCGCCGTCGCATCGGGGCTATAGCTTGCTGCCTGTTCAGACCGAAATTTTTCAAACAAACGGTCGCGGAACAGCGCGGCAAGGATTTCCAACTCACGCCCCTCACTGACCATTTCGATACCGCCACCGGTCGGCCAGGCAACAACGGCTGCGATCTGGTCGGCGGGACCCTTATGGGTAAGCCGTAGCGGGGCAGATGCCGATGCGGGGAAGCGCACCGACTCTGCGCCTGACGGGAGAGGAGCCGCTAGACGCGGCTTCATCGCGCCAATACTGTCCTGCAACGCCTTGATCGCGTCCTCGGTCTTGAAATCACCAAAAAGCAAGACCTCCACAGGACCGCTGGCCAGCAGCGGCGCCCAATATTTGCGGAACGCAGCCGGTGTGATCTTGCGCACTTCATCGGGTGTTGGGATTTTCCACCGCGCATCATCGCCCGACAACCGATATTGCAATTCGCGCTGCAACACAGCCGTGGCCGACATTTCAAAGCTGCGATAGCCAGAAATGGCGAGCGACTTTTCACGTTCCAGCGGAGCGGCATCCCAGCCGGGATGTTCCATCTTGATAGCGATCAGTTTCAACTGATCAGCCAGATCTTCCGGGCGGGTCGAGGCAGAAAATTCAAACGCGTCATTATCGACGGCGAAATTGAGTTCGATGCGCCGGCCGTTGACGAGTTGATCGATCTGCGTGCGGTTGAACTTGCCTATGCCGCTTTCACCGACCACGGCAGGCCCCGTCCAAAGCATTCCACCATTTTTAGGCGCAACGGCCTGATAACCACGGCCAAAGCGCACCAGAGGAGTGCGCAGCATCACCTGCCCGGGCGCACCAAGTTGTGGCAAGTCACCAAAGCCGATCGCATTTCCCGCAAGCCGCACATCATTTGCAGCGGCGACCGGCGTGGTCAGCGCCATCGCCAATTTCTGATCAGCATCGGCGCCCGGATCGGTCGGTGTCGTGCGGAGGATGCGCACCGCGTCGGCGGTGAACAGCGCCTTTGTCGCGGCGTGAAGCCTTTCCGGCGTGAACTTCGCACGCATCGCGTCAAACACCGCAACGACAGTATCGGGCGCAGCCACAGTCTCACGAATATCGACTGCCTTGACGATATCTTCTGCCTGCTTGGCCGACGCCTCGAACGGATAGCTATCCTTCATCGTGCGCAGCGCATTGCCGAACAGGGTCAATTCACGCTCAATATCCGCAGTCGAAGGCGGTGCCGCAATCGCATCTTCGATGATGGCGCGCACATCGCTTACTGCTTTCTGCCAGTCGTCGCCGATCGGCGTGACGATGACAGTGGTGATATCGGCACTGCGGGAAATATCCTCTTGCCCGACCTCTGCCTGGCTGAAGCTGGCACCGCCGCGTGCACGGGTTATCAGGCGGCGATTGAGGATCTGCTGCGCAACCGCATCGATCAGCAATTGCTCATTATAGAGGATGGTGTCATCGACCTTCACCCAAGGCCGGGCATAAATCATCGCGACATTAGGCGGCAATGTCGGCTCGACAATTGTGCGCGCCACTGCGCCGTTGCGATCCGGCTTGCCGAAATCGGGTTGGAGCGCGCTGGGCCCTTTGCCTTTCCATTCGCCGAAATATTGCCGGACAAGGCGTTCCAGTTCGGCAGGGTCGTGATCACCCGCGATTACCACGACTGCATTTTCCGGCCGGTACCACCGTTGGTGAAAGGCCCGAAGCGCCTCCGCCGTGGCCGCATTCAGTGTTTCAAACGTGCCGATGGTCGAACGGGCGGCAAGCCGTTGCCCCTGAAAGGCATGTTCGCGCATCGCATCACCCAATGTGCGTGATGCCCCGTCGGATTCGCGCAATTCAGCCTGAACGATCAATCGCTCGGCATTCAGCGCCGCATCCGAGATATTCGGCGCGCGCATCATGCCCGACAACAGCTTCATGGATTCAGCCAAGGCCGCCGGTTGCGCATTGGGAAGATCAAGCTTGTAGACCGTCTGCGTTGGCGTCGTCTGCGCGTTGCTGTCGCTGCCGAACGTCACGCCGAACCGCTGCCAGATCCGCTTTGCCTCGCCATCGGGCACATATTCGGAACCGCGAAAGGCAAGATGTTCGATCACATGGGCAAAGCCCTGCTCATTATCTTCCTCATGCAGCGCGCCGGCATCGATACGCACGCGGATCGACACCTGACCCTGCGGCACGACATTGCGTTTCACCGCATAACGCAGCCCGTTTTCCAGCTTGCCGAAGGTCCAGCTTGTGTCGACGGGAACATCGCTGCCTTCATAAAGCCATGGCACTTGCGCCGTCTTCGTTTCAGCAACCGGCGTCGGCTGTGCAACAACGGCATGTACGGGAACCAGCAACGCGAGCGCGGTTGCAAGGCGGAGGCTATGGAGCAGTTTCATCAATCGGTTTCCTGCTGCGGCGTCGATTGACCCAGGATGAATGGTAGTACCAGCGATTTAGATTCCACCATCGACAACGGGATAGCCCAGCCCTGCCAGTCCGGATTTCAAGGCCTCGATGCACTGGCCCAGCATATGGGCATCGGTTGAACGGACAACGAAATTGGCACCGACCCGGCCTTCGCGGAAGAAAGGATAGCTACCGATCTGGCAGCCTTCATGCGCCTTTTCCGCCTGGCGGAGCAGTTCGGCAATCTCGCTTTCGGCGACCCAACAGCCAATCTGGTGCGACAGCAGCGGCGCTCCGCCTTCGAGCGTACCCGTCAGCGCATCAAGCATTCCCGCGGTGATGTGCGGAACGCCCGCCATGATGAAGATATTGCCGATCTTGATCCCCGGCGCTCCCGACATCTTGTTGGGGATAAGGTCCGCACCGTCAGGCACCCGCGCCATCCGCAGCCGGCCTTCATTGATGCCGCCGCGGGTTTCATAATAGCGTTCCAATATTTCCTTTGCGATCGGGTGCAGCACAACGGAAACACCCAACGCCTTTGCGATGGCATCCACGGTGATGTCATCATGCGTCGGTCCGATGCCGCCCGTCGTGAACAGATAATCGTTGCGTGCGCGCAGCGCATTGACCGCCTCGACAATCGCCTCCTCGACATCGGGGACGACGCGCACCTCGCGCAGGCGAATGCCCTGCACGTTAAGCCAAAGGGCAATCTGGCTGATATTCTTATCTTGGGTGCGGCCAGAAAGGATTTCGTCGCCGATGATAACCAGCGCGGCGGTATAGATGCGGTTTGATGTCATTCGACTGGCATAGCGAGAAAGACTCCCCTCGCAAAGCGCCGATAAAAGCCCTATATCGCCGCCCATGAACCAATATGTTGCCGTGACCGCCGACGAAGCCGCAATCCCCCGCGACGGGGTGATCAAACTGCATGGGCAGGAAGCCTTTGAAGGCATGCGCAAGGCCGGCCGCCTTGCCGCAGAGATACTTGATGCACTTACCAGCTTTGTCGTTCCCGGCATCAGCACGCAGGATATTGATGATCTGGTTCACGAAATGACGCTGAAGGGCGGCGGCATTCCGGCAACATTGGGCTATCGCGGTTTTACGCACAGCTGCTGCACCAGTATCAACCATGTGATCTGCCATGGCATCCCGTCGGACAAAAAATTGCGCGACGGCGACATCATCAATATTGACGTGACGCCGATCATTGATGGCTGGCACGGCGATACCAGCCGCATGTATCTGGTAGGTGATGTGCCGACCAAGGCAAAACGGCTGGTCGACGTAACCTATGAATGCCTGATGCTTGGCATCGAACAGGCAAAGCCTGGCAACCGTATCGGCGATATCGCCCACGCGATCCAAACCCATGCCGAAGGCCACCGTTATGGCGTGGTCCGCGAGTTTTGCGGGCATGGCCTCGGCCGCCTGTTCCACGACGCCCCCGAAGTCGTCCATGCCGGCCGCCCCGGCACAGGCCCCGAACTGAAACCCGGCATGATCTTCACCATCGAACCGATGATCAACATCGGCAAACCACACGCCAAGATGCTTGATGATGGCTGGACGGCGGTGACCCGCGACCGTTCACTATCTGCACAGTTTGAACATAGCATCGGCATTACCGAGGATGGCTGCGAGATCTTCACCGCAAGCCCGAAGGGGCTGAATAAGCCGCCTTATTGAGGATCGCTTGTTGTGACCCCAGGTCATGCTGAGCGCGATTCAGCATCCATCGGGCAGCCAAGCTCGATCTAACTGGGTGGAATGGCCCCTGAAACAAGTTCAGAGTGATGATGTCGTGGGCTGCAGCGTTTAAACTACAACCGCAACCCACTCACCTCATCCAGCCCGGCCATGATGTTCAAATTCTGCACGGCCGCGCCGCTGGCGCCTTTGCCCAGATTGTCGAGCATCGCAACCAAGCGCACCTGATCGCCTTTGGGCGAGGCGAAGACGTAAAGGTCGAGCCGGTCCGAAAGGGCCTCTGCCTTGTGGATCAGCAATTCGGATGGCGCAGCTTCGCTATGCACGGTCACAAGCGGCGAACCGGCATAATGGGCGCTGAGCGCGGCGCGCAAGGCATCAGCATTGGCTGCACCGGGCATCGCAGCGAGTGGCAGCGGCACTTCGACCAACATGCCGCGAAACGCCTGCACCACGGCGGGCGCGAAGATTGGCGGGTACACCAGCCCGGCATGGCCCTGCATTTCGGGCACATGCTTATGATTGAGATCGAGGCCATAGGCGCGGAAGCCAATATCCGCCCCCTCCCCTTCGAACCGTTCGATCAACGCCTTTCCGCCGCCCGAATAGCCTGACACGGCGTTGACCGTGTAGGGCCAGTCCGCAGGGATCAGCCC
>JAJTFR010000046.1 GCA_021298455.1 Sphingomonadales bacterium
GAAATGGTCAAACTCGAAACTCTTCGCGTCGCCGACAGACCCGTGGTGCTGGCGTTGGCGCGGGCAAGCCGGCACCCGCTAAGCCAGGCTATACGCCGCGCGATGGAGGCCAAAAGCGAGGCCGCCGCAGCATTGAACGACATTCGCGAAATTGCAGGACATGGCGTGGAGGGATTTGCCGGTATAGAAAAAGTTTGCCTGCAACGTCCGAACACAAGCGGCGCCGACACATCGCTCGCGGTACAATATATGCGTGGTTCATGCCCCATCGCGCTGCTGAAGTTTGAAGACCGGCTTCGTCCCGATGCTTTGGACAGCCTGCGACAATTGCACGATCTGGGGATTGATAGCAGCATCGTCTCGGGCGATCGGGCAAATGCAGTGCAACCCGTCGCCCGCGCGCTTGGCCTGACGGCGCAAACCGGCATGCACCCGCAGGACAAACTGAACGCGATCGAAAGACTGCGCGCAGCGGGCCACAAGGTGCTGATGATCGGTGATGGATTGAATGACGGTCCAGCGCTTGCTGCAGGCCATGCATCGATGGCACCGGCTTCTGCAAGCGATGCGGGCCAGAACGCCGCGGACGCCGTTTTTCTGGGCGACAGCCTTTCCCCCATACCCATTGCCGTTCGGGCGGCCCGCGCAACACAACGGGTCGTGCGGCAGAATTTCATCCTCGCAATCGGTTATAATGTGGTTGCAGTGCCGCTGGCCATTGCGGGCCTTGTCACGCCCCTGATCGCCGCGCTCGCCATGTCCGGGTCGTCGATCATTGTCGTCGGCAATGCATTGCGCTTGAAAGCGGCCGCAAAATGACCGGAATAGCGTTACTGATCCCGATCGCACTCGGCCTTGGCCTATTGGGTCTCGGCGCCTTTTTCTGGTCTTTGAAAAGTGGCCAGTTTGATGATCTGGACGGCGCAGCGCTTCGCATCTTGATCGATGATGATGGCCCCGCCGATGTTTGAACAGGGGTCGCAACTTCTAGTCGCCCTGATATCCAGCCTGGCATTGGCAGCACCTGCCCCTGTAGCAGGACAAGGCCGGATGATGATCGTGCCAACCTGCATGGGCGGGAGCAGCCGCATCGGTATTCCAGCCGATCCGTCGATGCCGACGGGGCATGAATGCTGCAAGAAAGGCTGCCACGCAGCCGGCGACCGGCGTAAAAAACAACAGGGCCAAAACGAGGGCTGCTGTTGAATCACTAGAAGCTTAGCTGGATTTCAGTTGCCCCGGTCTTTCATAGGCAATGTGGCTTTGACTGCCGCCCAAATGCGCGGCCCATTAGAACCGTTCTGCCAAAAAAAAAGAGGCGGGACTTACGTCCCGCCCCAGCTGGAGGAGCTGTTATCCCAGCGTCAGAGCTTGAAGCCGACGCCTACGCCGAATACGAATGGATTGATGTCCACGCCCACGCGTTGAATGCCAGCAGCGGTGGTGCGCAGCCGTGCATTGGTATCAAGGTCGATATATTTGACGTCGAGGTTCAGGAACATCTTCTCGTTCAGATCAATATCGATCCCGGCCTGCGCGGCCCAGCCAAAGCTGCTCGAAAGATTGACGTTTGTCTGTCCGACTGCAGCCTCAAGGCCGTTCGACGCTTTTTCCTTGTAGAACAAAGTCCAGTTGACCCCGGCACCTACATAGGGGCGCGCCTTGGCTTCGGGCGCAAAATGATATTGCAGCGTTAGCGTAGGCGGCAGCACCCAGGTAGAGGCCAGCTTGCCGATGGTACCGGTCGTGCCGGTGGTGCCTGAAATGCTGTGCTTGGTCGTCGCTGCGATCAGTTCAACGCCGAAATTGTTGGTCAGCATATGCGTGATGTCGACTTCGGGAGCGACGGCATTGTTGACGCTGACCGTTTCGGCCGGAAATGCGGGCGTAATGCCGGTCGAGTCTTCATTCGGCGCCACCATGATGCCACGGACGCGAATGAAGGTGTCGCCAGCTTCGGCCATCACCGGGGTTGCCGCCATGCCGGCGAGCATCAGAGAAAGGGCGGAGAGGGCTTTTGACTTACTGCTCATATCATACTCCCTGTGAGCGTTTGTTCATGCTTTTCCGCATGTGTTGACGCCGATCAGCCGATAGAGAGGGCACCAACGAACCAGCCCGGTCAAAAGGGGCACAAGCCCGATCCAACCCCATGCTGTTTTCGGCCCAACGAAGACCAGAGCAATCAGCACCACACCCAAAATGATGCGTGCAATCCGGTCGGCATTTCCGATGTTGGCATTAGCCATTTGGGTTCTCCTGCGTCTTGATCGACACAGGCTTATTCAGCGCTGCAGCTCAGCATTGCATTGACCTCGATCAATGATTTTACCGCTGCAGCAACGACAAGGGGCGTCATGTGGCCATATTACCCAGACCTCCTGTCACGGCAGGTGCCTCGCTATACCAGCTATCCCACAGCTGCCGAGTTTCACGATGAGGTCGGGGAGGCTGCAATGGAAGATGGCCTCGCAAAGGTGAAGGCCGGCACCGGCATATCGCTCTACGCCCATATTCCATTCTGCGAAAAGATCTGCTGGTATTGCGGATGCAACACTGGCGCGACCGGACCCAAACAGCGACTCGACAGCTATCTGACCGCACTGGAAAAAGAGATTGAAACGGTTGCTGAGCTATTGAACGGCCGTGCCATGGTAAGGCGGCTTGCCTTTGGCGGCGGCAGCCCCAACGCTATCTCTCCTGTCAATTTTGTCCGCCTGTGCGACCGTATCCAGACATTACTCAAACCCGATTATGAGGAATTGTCGATCGAGGTTGATCCGCGCAATTTCAACGCCGAATGGGCATTCACCCTTGCAGCTTGCGGCGTCACCCGCGTCAGCATGGGGGTGCAAAGCTTTTCCAACCGCATCCAGCGCGCCATCGGCCGCATCCAACCAAAAGAACTGATGGCGCAGGGCGTTGCCGATCTGCGCCGAGCCGGCATCGACGCAATCAATTTCGACCTGATTTACGGCTTACCCGGCCAAACACTTGCCGATCTCGAAGATACACTCGCCGAAACACTGGCGCTGCGTCCAAGCCGGATCGCACTGTTCGGCTATGCCCACTTACCCCATATGATCCCGCGCCAGCGCCGGATCGACGGCAGTCAATTGCCCGGTTTGCATGAACGCTTCGAAATGGCAGCGCTCGGCTATGGCTATCTGACCGCTGCCGGATATGTGCCGATCGGTTTTGATCACTTCGCGCTTCCCGAAGACGCACTCGCCATAGCCGCAGCAGAACAAAGGGTGCATCGCAATTTTCAAGGATTTACGGATGATACCCACGATATTCTTGTCGGACTGGGTGCCAGCGCGATCAGCCTTTTTCCTGATCGCATCGTACAGAATGAAAAGAATAACGGCCTATACAGGTTACGGACCCATGCGGGTCGACTGTCGGCGTCACGCGGCATATTCCTGACCAGCGACGATCGGGAACGCGCCCGGTTGATCGAAGGCATATTGTGCGAAGGACGCAGCGGCCCGATAGCACCAGAATTGATCGCAGAGGTGACCCCTGCCCTTAAGATTTTTATCGAGCGTGGATTGATCGACCTTGGCAACGCAGGCATCATATTGACTGATCGGGCGCGCCCCTATGCCCGCACCATCGCCGCTAGCTTTGACGCTTTCCGCAGCGCGCAGCCTCGTCCGGCCAGCCTCGCGGTTTAACTTCAAGCGGGCACGTCAATCGCGGCTGTCGCCGTTGCAAATCGGTTAAACCGAAGTGGTTTGTCGTTAACCATTTGCAGGCACCGAATCGCTAACCCTTCCGGGGTATATGTAGTGGATGGCTATGGTCCATCCTCGCCGGCGCAGCGCTTCCTTTTGGGGGGATCATCGGGCAGTTATTGCTCTGGTTGCTGCGGCATTCATAAGCCTGCCTGCCCAGGCGATGGCGCAGTCGACCGATCTTTCGGCAAACGGCATTTCGACGGATCGCTGCAATCTTCCGCTGCCTGCCCTGCCAGCACAGATAGCGATATCGCCGCTTGGCAATGTTGAACCAGTTGCGAGCCCTTGGTCGGCAAGCAATGTCGAAACCACATCAGGCGGCCAGTTCAGCAGGCTGGACCAAATGCGGCTTGCTCAAGCTGGCAGATCTTCAGTTTCCATAACGGCACCCGCAGTTGCGATTGCACCGACAGGGTTGCCCCAGACGGCTCGTAATGCATGCTCGCAAACGTCGGCATTGCTGCTCAAGCCTGCCTCCGCAACAACGATAGCGGTTCCCGAAAATGCCATCCTGGGTTCAATGTCGATTGCGATAGAGAGCACACCGTTCGATCAAAAATGGTCGGCGGTAAACGCAAAGCGAGGCAGCACAAAAGTAGCGCGGCTGTTGGGCACCACCGGCGCACCTCGTGTCAGCGGATTGGCCGCGCAGGTCGAAGCCGTGAACCGCTGGGTGAACCGCAACATCGAATTTGGCGAAGACCGGGACATTTATGGCCGCGCCGATTATTGGGCGACTGCCAGCGAAACATTACAGCGCGGCGCCGGCGATTGCGAAGACTTTGCCATTGCCAAGATGGAACTGCTCTCCGCGCTCGGCATAAAGCGAGACAAGATGCGGCTGGTCGTTGCGCGCGACCTTGTCAGAAATGCTGATCATGCGGTGCTGGTGGTGACATTGGCAGATCGTTGGGTGATGCTCGACAATATGACGGACCGCCTGCTCGATGCACAGCAAGCCAATGACTACCGCCCGATCATGTCGTTCAGCCAAAACGGCAAGTGGCTCCACGGCTATACTGATCCGCCGACCCCGCCGGTCCGGATGGCGACAAACGACAATATCGATCGCCCTTCGGTTAAGAAACCCGGCAATGTCTGGACGCTGGTTACGCCGCGGCCATCGCCGATCTTCTCACTAACCCTGCTCAGCGTTCGATCAGCATTCCCGACCTGGCTTTTCGCCAGAGTTTGAGCCGTTGACCGACGCCTTCCGTGCAGAGGATGGAGAGGAATGGCGGCGCCATCAGGGTAGCCGCAAATTGCCGCCCATCGGCAAAACTGCCGCTCGCTTTATCCTCGGCCGGGCCCGCATGTGTTTTTGCTGCGGTAATGCCGAGGTTACCGTTTTTCGTAGGATCAATTTTGCGCCATTCAGCGCCGCCCATGACAGCTAAGCGTTCAATCGAAATCCAACACTTTCGACGACGTTGATGGCCTATTCAGCGCCTCAATGTCCCGCGCCAACCAAGACTTGCGAAAGCCCTTCCCTGCCAGAAGTCTCTGAAAATCGTCGCGATTATCGAAATGCTGAAGCTGCCGGTGGTAATAGTTGATATATTCCAGAACCGCGAGGACAGCACAGCCAGTTGCGATGTTCCGATCAGCAAGGCCGGCCGACCAACTCGGGACCAGCCAACCCAGCATAGCCGAAACGCAAGCGAACAAGGTCAGCGCCAAAGCAGGCTGCCGCCAAGATGAAATGCGGCGCAAAAGAACAGAGAAATCGCCGCCATCGCCGCGCAACTGCCGTACCTTGCCCCGCCAATACAGCGTTCCTATGACCAATAGCAGCATGGTTGCCACCATCGGCGCCAATGAGATCCAACTTAGCCGCCAATCGCTTAACCAGATCAGAAATGCCGGTACAAACAGAACATTTGCCGCTTCCATTTTCCAATAAGGGTCAAGCCGCTTCAAAAGGTCAGCGCGGGTTTTGGTGACCAATATCATTCCCCTTCGCAGAATTAGTTATCAGAGGCGGATTACAGCGCAATGGGCCATTCGCATCTTACCCGCCGTCAAACGGTCTCCGCCGTTTGAACTGCGAGCTATTGCCGAACAGCACCATCTGCAGTCACGGGCTGCAGCCAAGGGCCTGAATGGCCTTGGAAACAGAGTTCAAGATTCGAGAAACAAAATATGGCGGAGAGGGAGGGATTCGAACCCTCGGTACGATTACTCGCACAACGGTTTTCGAGACCGCCCCGTTCGACCACTCCGGCACCTCTCCGCACATGTCATGGGCTTGGTCTTGGCCATTCTCAGGCCTGCCCGTGCGACAGAGCGCGGCCATTAGCGAATGATTTGCGCTTTGCCAAGCGGTAGCTTGCACAAAAGCGGAAAGGTCACGATATTGGGATCATGACACCGAGTCCCCCAATGCCCGAGATTGCAGAAGCGCGTTTTTCAATTGGCGAAGTGGTGCGCCATCGCATCTTTGATTTCCGCGGTGTTGTTTTCGATATCGATCCGGTCTTCGCGAATAGCGAGGAATGGTATCAGGCGATCCCCGAAAGCGTGCGGCCATCCAAGGAACAGCCCTTTTATCATCTGTTCGCGGAAAATGCTGAAAGCAGCTATATCGCCTATGTCAGCCAGCAAAACCTGCTGCCCGATGCCGAAAACGGACCCGTAAACCATCCATCAATCGAAGGTTATTTCGAAGCCTGGGGCGGAGGGCGGTATCGTTTGCCGGCCATGATGCGGCAATAGCCATCACCCGGGCGGCATAGCCCTTATCCATTGTTCTAGAAGGGCAATGCCTTCGTCATGGACGCTGGCGCGGCCTAGTTCGGGCATGGCAATGCCGGGGTCAGTGCTTTTCATCCGATAGATCAGGATCGACCGTTCGGGATGGCCCGGATCAATCGCAAAATCGAAATTGCCCGCACCCCTGCCCGCAGCCACCGGGCGCTTGCCGATGCCTAACGAGGCCGGCGAGCCTGGATGGTCGTCATAAAACAGCCCGGAATTGGAGGCAGAGCCACTGGGTTTGTGGCAATGGCCGCAATTGACGCGCAGATAGGCGCGCGCGCGCGCATCCACCGTTCCCGATTTTGGATCATCCCATTTCGCCTCTAGCGGCCGTGGAGGTAGCGGCGTCAGGGCGCGTAAGGCAAAGGCCGCTTCTGCCTTTTGGCTTTGAAACGATAGGTTCGACCAGACAGGGCCGACCGGCATCAACTGATCTTTCGAGGAATGGCATTGTTTGCACTGGTTTTTATTGGGCACAGCATAGTTGATCGCCATTGCTGTGCCATCAGGCTTTTTGAACGCCACCGGCTTGCGCGCACCGCCAAGCTTTAATTCGGCGTCACTGCCATCATCTTTCCAGACATAAGGCAGCGCCACCCAACCATCCGCACGATGCAACAGCAAGCGTGTCTCGACAATCTTCAGCCGGCCTTCGGCATCATGATAGCCAAAGCTTTTGATCAGCGCGCTGCCGACCGGAAATTGCAGGCGGCCATCGCTAGCGATGCTATAGGACGCGCCAGGTGGCAGATAGAGGAAGCGCTGCTTTTCTGCATAGTCGGTGAAAAGCGGCGTGCGCAGCGCATAGGGCAGCAGTGCTGGCGAGGGCCGGTCTGCGCCGCCGGTGAAAAACCCAAATTGCGACAATAAGGGCGGATATGCAGGCGCGGTGATCGCCGCCGCATCAATCGCCGCCGACTTCCCCTTTACCGATACCGACAGCACAAGGCAGGCAAGCGCAGCGAGCAGCAAACGCATTAACGAACCGCGGCCTCCATCGATTCTGGCAAGACGATCCGGGGCAATTCGGCCGGAAGGTCGCTGCTTGCAGCCAGCATCGCAGGTTGCGCACTTTCGGGAGAGGCCGCAAGATCAGCAAGGCCCAGCGAGAGCACAGGAACAGTATCAGCAACCATCGGCTTGGCCGCATCGCCGCCTGCACCATCCCAGAAAATCGGAGGCAGGCTTCCGCCCAGTGCGGCTGCTATCTGCGCGCTGCCCGGAAATTTCGGATCATATCCAGCCTTGTCATGCTGATTGCCCCAAATCGCGACGCCCTTTGCGATCGGATCATAATTGGGGTCCTGTTGCGGATAGCGATAGCCGACGACCATTACATTGGCGGTGCCATTCTGGCCGAGCATATTGTCGAAGACATGCACATTGCGGTTGGCCATCACCATCACGCCGGTGCCGGTTGGGACATTGGCGACAATATTGCCCTTGGGCGCGAAATTGGGTGTCGAGTTATCAACCACGACATTTTCAAAAATCCGGACATTGCGACCGCCCATTTGCGGCAGGTTCGGCAGGTCAAACACCAATATGCCGCCGGTGTTGCGGGTTGCCAGATTGTCATAGACGTCAGCGTCATAGCTGTTTTCAATCTCTATCCCGGCGACATTTTCCATGGCGACCGAATTGCGGACGATGATGTTGCGCGACTGACCGACATAGATGCCGGCATCCGACGCGCCACGCACCAGCACGCTATCGACCAGCACGTCGCGGCTTTCGACCGGATAAATGCCATAGGCACCGTTGGTTTCCTTGGGCCCGCCGGTCCATTCGACGCGCAGTTGGTAATAGACAATCCGATCAGCACCCTTGGATTTGATGCCATCGCCCTTGCTGTTCTCAACGGCGAAATCGCGCAGGATCACATCGTCGGATGTTACCAGCAACCCTTCACCGGCACCCAACTGCCCCGTAAAATCAAGGATTGTCTGCCCGCTACCCTGCCCGCGCACGGTAACCTTTGGCACATCGAGCGAAAGCCCGTCGGTTAGCTGATAGCGACCGCTGCCAAGCTCAACCACATCACCCGGTTCGGCGGTGATCAGCGCTTCCTGCAGCCGCGATTGCGCATCAGGCCCGGGGGCAACGGCAATGGTTTTGGCCGCAAGCGGCGACGAAATCGTTGCAAGGGCCGCAACGCTGGCCAAGATCCTCATCCTCATGCGTCAAGGATGCCCGATGAAATCAAGATTGCCAAGAGCCATGCGGCACTAGAACAAGGATGGTCACGATAGTGTGGCCATTGCCTAGGGCGCGTCGCCGAAAATCCAGTCTACGCCGGCATCCGCATGGATTTCCGCACTGTCATAAATGGGTAGGACATTGGCTTTGGTATCAACAATCATACCCAATTCGGTGCAGCCCAGTACTACGGCATCCGCACCATCCTTATCGATTTCGGTGATCATCGTTTTCAATGTGCGTTCCGAATTGCGCACGGCCTGCCCGGCCATCAATTCTTCATAGATGATCCGCTCCAGCTCGGCGACGTCATTGGCTTCCCATGGCAAAAGCGTGACGCCATGTTTGACGAGCCGTTGGCGATACCAACTTTCGGCCATGACATTGCGCGTACCGATCAACGCCGCGCTTTCAACCTTGTTGGCCTTCATCTTCGCACCAACCGCATCGGCGATATGGAGCACAGGCACGGACACCGAAGCCGCCACCCGATCATGCACTTTGTGCATGCTGTTCGCGCCGATCAGGATTGCGGTTGCACCGCCATCCTGCAATCTTTTGGCCGAAGCGACCAGCACGTCGCCGACCCGATCCCAATCCTGCTCGGTCGTAGCCCGCGCAATGTCACAGAAATTAAGGTTGTCGAGGATCATCGGCGCGCTGCACATCGCGTTGGCCCGGCGCTGCACCTGCTTGTTGATCCGGCGGTAGTAAAATTCTGTCGAATACCAGCTCATGCCGCCGATCAGACCGATTTTGCGCATTTTCCAACCATCCTTCAAAACAAGATCGCCGCCCCTGCAAAGGCTGGTGCCCATCACGTCCACGGCTTGAACCGAAGGGCGAGATAGGCTCCAGCCTTCGCTGGAGCGGCGTATTGCTCAATTCAATAGCGTGAAGCTAATCAGTGCTGCAAGGCCTTCACAATATCGTCGACCATCTTCTTCGCATCGGCCAGCAACATCATCGTCTGGTCCATGTAAAAGACATCATTGTCGACACCGGCATAGCCGACGCCGCCCATGCTGCGCTTGATGAAAAAGACAGTCTTGGCCTTGTCCACATCAAAGACCGGCATGCCGTAAATGGGTGAGCTTTTGTCGGTCTTTGCCGCGGGGTTCACCACGTCGTTGGCGCCAATGATGAAGGCGACATCGGTTTGGGCGAATTCGCTGTTAATGTCCTCCAACTCGAACACCTCATCATAGGGGACATTGGCCTCGGCAAGCAGCACATTCATATGGCCGGGCATGCGCCCTGCTACGGGGTGGATCGCATATTTGACGCTGACGCCCTCTTTCTTGAGGAGATCGGCCATTTCACGCAGCGCGTGCTGGGCCTGCGCCACTGCCATGCCATAACCGGGAACGATGATCACGCTTTCGGCCTGCTGCATCATGTAGGCGGCATCCTCTGCGCTGCCGCGCTTCCAAGGGCGCTGCTCTTTGGCTTCGCCGCCGCTGGCCGATGCCTCGGCACCAAAACCGCCCGCGATCACCGAAATGAAGCTGCGGTTCATCGCCTTGCACATGATATAGGACAGGATCGCCCCCGATGAGCCCACCAGCGCACCGGTGATGATCATCGCGCTGTTGTGCAGCGTGAAACCCATCGCCGCCGCTGCCCAACCCGAATAGCTGTTCAGCATCGACACCACGACCGGCATGTCAGCCCCGCCAATCGGGATGATCAGCAGGAAACCGATCAGGAAAGAGAGGACGACAATCGTCCAGAACACCCATTCGGTGCCGCTGGTCGGCAGTATCGCAAAATAAGCCGTAAGCCCGATGATCGCGAGCAATGTGCCCAGATTGATCACATGGCGGCCCGGCAGCATGATCGGCGC
>JAJTFR010000047.1 GCA_021298455.1 Sphingomonadales bacterium
CGCCGATAGGCGCTTTTAAGCTCTTTCTCGTCGCAGCCGCGCTCGACTTCGAGCAGCTCGTAATAATCGATGTCCAGACTCAAGGCCCGCTTCTCCCATGGCTCCATCCGGCGTCCCTGCAAGCGCGGAAGTCCATTGTAAACGATCCGAAACCGAACCGCAGAAAATGGATCCCGCCCCTTGCGGGACGCGCGAACTTATGGAGTGTCAGTCCTTCTTGTCTTCGTCGACTTCAGAAAATTCGGCATCGACGACATTGTCATCAGCCGGTGCTTCGTCAGTCGAAGCGGCCGAACCGCCGGCTGCCTGTTCCTGCTCATAGATGGCCTGGCCCATTTTCATCGCAACCTGGGCAAGGGCGTTGGCCTTTTCCTTCATTGCTTCGGGATCACCGCCTTCAATCGCGGTCTTGGTTTCAGCCACGGCAGCTTCGATTTCAGACTTCAGACTGGCATCGATCTTGTCGCCATGTTCTTCCAGCTGCTTCTCGGTGGTGTGGACAAGGCTTTCAGCATTGTTCTTCGCCTCGGCTGCCTCACGGCGCTTCTTGTCTTCCTCGGCAAACTGCTCGGCATCACGAACCATCTGGTCGATGTCAGCATCGCTGAGTCCGCCCGATGCTTGGATCTTGATCTGCTGTTCCTTGCCGGTGCCTTTGTCCTTCGCGGTCACGCTGACAAGGCCGTTGGCGTCGATATCGAAGGTCACCTCAATCTGCGGCACACCACGCGGCGCTGGCGGAATGCCGACAAGGTCGAAATTGCCCAGCAGCTTGTTGTCTGCCGCCATTTCGCGCTCACCCTGGAAAACCCGGATCGTCACTGCATTCTGATTGTCATCCGCGGTCGAATAGACCTGGCTCTTCTTGGTCGGGATCGTCGTGTTACGGTCGATCATGCGCGTGAACACGCCGCCCAGCGTTTCAATACCGAGCGAAAGCGGGGTCACGTCGAGCAGCAGCACGTCCTTGACGTCGCCCTGCAACACGCCAGCTTGAATGGCAGCGCCCATGGCAACAACTTCGTCCGGGTTCACGCCAACATGCGGTTCCTTGCCGAAAAAGCCCTTCACGACTTCGCGCACCTTGGGCATGCGGGTCATACCGCCGACCATCACGACTTCATCAATATTGTCCGCCTTGAGGCCGGCATCGGCGAGCGCCTTCTTGCAGGGCTCAAGCGTGCGCTTGATCAGATCATCGACCAGCTTTTCCAGGTCGGCGCGGCTGATATTTTTCACAAGGTGCTTCGGACCATTTTGGTCTGCCGTGATGAACGGCAGGTTGACTTCGGTCGTCTGCGCCGATGACAGCTCAATCTTCGCCTTTTCGGCAGCTTCCTTAAGGCGCTGCAGGGCAAGCTTGTCCTTGGTCAGGTCAATGCCTTCGGCCTTCTGGAAATCGGCTGCAAAGAATTCAACGAGCTTGCTGTCAAAATCTTCACCGCCAAGGAAGGTATCGCCATTGGTCGATTTCACTTCGAAAACGCCGTCCCCGACTTCGAGGATCGAGATGTCGAACGTGCCGCCGCCAAGGTCATAGACCGCGATGGTCTTATTCTCGTCCTTATCCATGCCATAGGCCAGCGCAGCGGCTGTCGGCTCGTTGATGATGCGCAGCACTTCAAGGCCAGCAATCTGCCCGGCATCCTTGGTTGCCTGACGCTGGGCGTCGTTGAAATAGGCCGGAACGGTGATGACGGCCTGCGTCACCTTTTCGCCAAGATAGGCCTCGGCGGTTTCCTTCATCTTCTGAAGGGTAAAGGCGCTGATCTGCGAAGGCGAATAATCTTCGCCGCCAGCCTTGACCCAAGCGTCGCCATTCTTGCCCTTGACGATGTTATAAGGAACGAGCTCCATGTCCTTCTTGGTCATGGGATCATCGAAACGGCGGCCGATAAGGCGCTTCACCGCATAAATTGTGTTGTCCGGATTGGTCACCGCCTGGCGCTTGGCAGGCTGCCCGATCAGGCGCTCACCATCTTTTGCAAAGGCGACGACAGACGGCGTGGTACGCGCGCCTTCCGCATTTTCAATAACCTTGGGTTGCCCGCCTTCCATTACGGCGACGCAGCTGTTTGTCGTGCCAAGGTCGATACCGATTACTTTTGCCATTCTCTCATTACCCCGAAAATTGGATTAGCCCTGTTCTTGACCGACAGCCCTATCAGGCACCGCAGCCAAACATGCGAGGGCGATATAGGAGGCAATTTGCTTGGCACAAGCCTCTGCCACACCTACATTGCGCAAGATCAGGGCCAATGGCCCGTTTCTGAACAGAAAATGAAACAATGGAAAGGCATCAGATGCAATTGAACATGCGGAGCCGTTTGGGATTGCTGGCCATGCCGGTTCTTGCTGCCATGCTGGCAAGCTGCGGGCCGACCCCGCAATTGCGCGTGCATGATGCGGTGATCAAGTTGAACCCCGTTGATAGCAATCCTTCAGCCATGTACTTCACCGTGCTTGGCGGCCCCAAGGAAATCTATCTGCTTTCAGTCAGTTCGACATCGGTCATCCGCACCGAAATGCACGAAAGCGCGATTGATCCGAAAACTGGCGCAATGACGATGAACAAGCTTGATCGGGTCAAAGTCCCGGTTGACGGAAAGGTCGAATTCAAGCGCGGCGGCAAGCATGTGATGGTTTGGGGCGTCAATATGGTCGGCCGCCGATTGGGCGAGGTTGAGGCACAGTTCCTGTTTTCGAACAATGAACGCATCCTGGTAAAGGCGCGCGTTGAGGAAATGGACGGCAGCGAACCCGACGAAAAGACCGGCAAGACCAGCGCGCCTGCAAAACCAGAAGCGCCCAAGGCCGATCATGGGGAGCATAGCGGCCACTGATGTTCGGGGCGCATCCTTCGGGGCGCAGCATGACCGGCCGGGAGGTTGCACTTGCCCGGTCGATTTTCGGCGACGCCATCGATTATGAACGGGTGCGCATCCACAACCGCAAATGGTGGTGGTTCCAGCCGCCTCGAATCACCATGGCGCCCGACGGGCATCTTTGGTTCCATCCCAAGAATGATTTGTTCTGCGACGATTTCTGCGATCGCGACTTATCACTGCAAGGGTTGTTCATCCACGAACTCGTGCATGTATGGCAGCATCAGACCGGCATATTCCTGCCACTGAAACGGCACCCTTTCTGCCGCTATGATTATAGCCTGAAGCCGGGATGGAAGCTGAAACGCTATGGCATTGAGCAGCAGGCGGAAATCGTGCGGCACATATTTCTGTTGCGCAATGGCGCAAAGATACCGGGGGCACCCCCGCTCAGCCAATATGAGGGGGTTCTACCCTTTTGAGGAAATCAGCCCAAGCCGGTGGCGCAGCAGCCAACGGCTGAGCATCATCAGTGCGACAATGCCCAAGCCGGTCGCAAGCCCCGTCCAGATCCCAACCCCGCCCCAGCCCTCGCGAAAGGCAAGCCAGGCGCCCACGCCGATACCGACCACCCAATAACCGAACGCGGCAAAGGCCATCGGCCAGCGCGTATCGTGCAACCCGCGCAGCATGCCTGCACCCACCACCTGTGCGCCATCGGCAATCTGGAACAACGCGGCAATTGCGAGGAAATTGATCGCCAGTTTGACCACCTCGGCATTTTGCGGGGCGTCTGCATCAATAAAGATGGAAACCAGCAGATCGGGCAAGGTCCAGATCAATAGCGCCATCATCGCCATAAAGGCAGTGCCCATGACATAGCTTGTCCATCCCGCGCGCCGGACCATGGCGGGGTCTTTGCGGCCATAACCGATGCCAACCCGCACCGTTGCCGCCTGTGCAAGCCCCATGGGCACCATGAAGGTCACGCTCGCAATCTGCAGCGCGATCGCATGCGCAGCGACCGACACCGTGTCGATCAGCCCCATCAGCATAACTGCAACGCCAAAAACTGCGCCCTCCAAGCCCATGGTAATCCCGATCGGCACGCCGAGCCAAAGCAAGGCGCGGAAGCGGGGCCAATCGGCGCGCCACCAGCGACCGAAAAGACGATAACGGCGAAATTTGGGGTGCAGACTGATAACGGCGACCATGCCGATAAACATGAAACTATTGGCAAGAATGCTGCCAACGCCCGCGCCCACAATCCCCAGTGCGGGAAGGCCCAGCTTCCCGAAAATCAGCACATAGTTGAAGCCCGCATTGGCAAAGACGCCAGCAACGCCGATGATCAGCGACCATTGCGGCCGTTCAAGCGCAGAGAGGAAATTGCGCGTCACGATCAGCCACATGAAGGGCAGGATCGACCACATATAGGCACGAACATAGGTCTGCGCCTTATCTGCAAGCTCGGCCTGTTGGCCGACGGCAAGCAGGATAGCCTCAGTCTGCCATAGAAACGCCCAGACAGGGACCATGATCGCAAGCGCCAGCCACAGTCCCTGACGAAATGTACGACGTATATCGCGAACGCTATGTGTTTTGCGTCCCCGTTCGCTGGCCATCATCGGCGAGGTAGCGGTGAGCACACCCATCGCAAAAATTGCGCAGATCATACTCAGATTGAAGCCGAGCGAGGCAGCGGCAAGTTCAGTGGACCCCAGCCAGCCGACCATCACCACATCGGTCGCGCCGATCATCGTCATGGCCAGATTGGTAAGCACCAGCGGCCATGCCAGCGCCGCCGTAGCGCGCAGTTCTTCTTGCCATTCAGGTTTCAGCATAGCGATCACGCGCGCGGGCTTGCGCGAAGGGCAGGAAAAGCGCAACAGACATCTTTTTTCATGAGGATTCCAGATTGACTGCGCCGAAACGTATTCAAGAAAATCTGACCGCAGGGCTCGAACGCAGGCTGCTCAACTGGATATGTCAGCGACTACCGCTCTGGTGGACGCCCGACAGGCTTACCGCGATTGGCTTTTTCGGCGCGGTTTTGATTGCCGTGGGCTATACGGCAAGCAATTGGGGCCGTGACTGGCTTTGGCTGTCGGTCTTTGGATATTGGCTTAACTGGTTCGGCGATTCACTCGACGGCAGCGTGGCGCGCTATCGCAAGATCGAGCGGCCCAATTATGGCTATTTTATCGACCACAGCCTTGATGCGCTTGCCAACACCGTTTTCATCATCGGCATGGGCCTTAGCCCCTATATGCGAATGGACACGGCGCTATTCGGCCTCGCCGGCTATCTGTTGCTATCAATCCATACCTTCATCTCGGCAAAGGTCTTCGGGGTGATGAATCTCACTTATTTGGGCGGCGGCCCCACCGAAGTGCGGATGATGCTGATCGTGCTGACCGTTTTCATGTATCTTGTTGGGCCAGAGGCCAGCATTCACTGGCCGGTCGCAGGGCAGCTTTTCTCGCCTTTCGACATCTTTGCCGTCGTGCTTGGCACAATATTGATCGGGATTTTCGTGTTTCACACGACCAGATGGGGACGGGAGCTTTTCCGCAAGGGGCAATGATGCCCCTTGCGAGTTAAGGCGGCTATTCCGGCTTTTTGGCCACGCCGACCATGGCGGGGCGCAGCAGGCGATCCTTAATCATATATCCCGCCTGCATTTCGGCGACCACGGTCCCCGGCTCGGCATCTGCGGTCGGGATCTCGACCATCGCTTGATGCTGGTTGGGATCAAGCGGGAGGCCCATCGCCGCGATGCGGCTGATTCCATGCTTTGCAAAAATGCTTTCCATCTCCCGGCCGGTCGCTTCAAGCCCGGTGACCAGCGGCTTCATCTTTTCGTCTTCGCGCATTTCGGCAGGGATCGCTTCCAAAGCACGCGTCAGATTGTCGGACACGGAGAGAATGTCGCGGGCAAATGCGGTCGCGGCATAAGCGCGCGCATCTGCCGCTTCCTTTTCCATACGGCGGCGCACATTCTGCACTTCGGCCTGCGCATAAAGCACATCCTGACGCGCCGTTTCCAGTTCAGCCGCAAGCTTGTTCATATGTTCCGCAGCGCTGTCTGCGGCGCTGTCCTCAGCCTTTAAATGCTCCGGCACGCCATCAAGTTCCTTCTCGGCAGCTGCGTCACTGGTATTTTTGTCGTTCATAAAAGCCCCGAATAACTGTGTGTAGGCGCATATAGGCGCTTGCCACCATTCATCAAGCGCGGGTTACTTCATCAACCGGCCCAAAGCCTGCGCAGTAAAATCGACCATCGGCACGATCCGCGCATAATTGAGGCGGGTCGGGCCGATCACACCCACGACCCCCACAATCTTTCCGCCCTGATCGCGATAAGGTGCCGCAATCACCGACGACCCCGAAAGCGAAAACAAGTTGTTTTCCGATCCGATGAAGATGCGCGTCGCCTCTGCTTCGCGTGCACCGTCGATCAGCCGGGCGATTTCCTCGGTATTTTCAAGCTCGTCGAGCAACTGGCGAACACGATCAAGATCGGCCGCCGCGATATCATCCAGCAGGTTCGATTGCCCGCGCACAATCAGGACCGGTCGGTCATTGGCATCGAGTGACCAGACAGCCAACCCTTTGCGCCCAAGATCGGCACTTGCCTGATCGAGCGCCGCTTGTTGCCCGCGAATTTCCGCATCGAGCCGCGCCAGCGCGTCCGACAAGGTCAAACCGGAAAGCCGCGCGCTGATATAGTTGCCCGCCTCGACAAGCGCGCCGTCGCTGACAGACGCTGCAATCTCCACCAGCCGGTTTTCGACGGTGCCATCCGTGCCAACCATGATCGCCAATGCCTGGCGGCCCGACAGCCGGGCAAAACTGAACTGCTTCAGTACCGCCTCCCGCTTGGGCACCAACACCACCCCGGCACAGGCAGAAAGGCCAGATAGCGCCGCTGTCGCTGCCGCCAACGCGCTTTCTATTGGCCCATTGCCTTCCAACCGCGATTCGATCGCGCGCCGTTCTTCGGCAGTCGGCTCGGCTGCGTGCATCATGCCGTCGACGAATAGTCGCAGACCGCTTTCGGTTGGCATTCGCCCGGCACTGGTGTGCGGCGCGGCCAAGAGGCCTGCTTCTTCAAGATCCTGCATCACATTGCGGATCGATGCCGGCGAGAGGTTAAGGCCGCTGACCTTGGACAGCGTGCGCGAGCCGACCGGCGCGCCCGATTCCAGATAGCTTTCAACAACGATGCGAAAGATCGTGCGCGTGCGATCATTGAGTTCGGTGATGGGCGGATTGTTCACACCCCAATAGTTAGCGAGCCTGCTATGCAAAGCAAGGCCGCCAAGCTATGGCGCGGTCAAACCCCTTATCAGGAGATCAAAATGCGTCCTTCAGGCCGCGCGCCAGACGAAATGCGCGCCATTACAATCGAGACCGGTTTCACCAAACATGCCGAAGGAAGCGTGCTGATCGGATTTGGGGACACACGTGTGCTTGTGACCGCGAGTGTTGAAGACCGGATCCCGCCATGGCTGCGCGGCAAGGGTGAAGGCTGGGTCACTGCCGAATATTCGATGCTGCCCCGCGCCACACATACCCGTGGAAGCCGCGAAGCGGCCAAGGGCAAACAATCGGGCCGGACGCAGGAAATCCAACGACTGATCGGGCGCAGCCTTCGCGCGGTCGTTGACCTAAAGAAGCTGGGCGAATTCCAGATCACACTCGACTGCGACGTGCTGCAGGCCGATGGCGGCACCCGCACGGCGGCAATTTCGGGCGCATGGATCGCTTTGCGTCTGGCCGTAAACAAGCTGATGGCCGAAGGGAAGGTCAAGGAAGATCCGATCACCGGCCGCGTCGCTGCCGTGAGCTGCGGCATCCATCAGGGCACGCCGGTGCTCGACCTCGATTATATCGAGGACTCATCTGCGGACGCCGACGCCAATTTCGTGCTGATCGAGGGCGGGAAAATTGCCGAAGCGCAAGCGACCGCCGAAGGTGCGCCTTATGATGAGGAAGCCCTGCTGCGCCTGCTTCGTCTTGCCCGCATGGGCTGCGACCGGATCTTTACCGCTCAGGAAGAAGCGGTGAAGTGACCCACCGAAAGCTCGCCCCCGGCAAGCTGGTCATCGCCAGCCATAATGCAGGCAAGGTCCGTGAAATCCGCGCGCTGCTCGAGCCCTTTGGCATCGAGCCTGTTTCGGCGGGCGACCTTGGCCTGCCCGAACCGGAGGAAACGGGCACGACTTTTGCCGAAAATGCCCTGTTAAAGGCGCATGCCTCGGCCAAAGGATCGGGCCTGCCCGCTCTTGCCGACGATAGCGGGCTGTGCGTTGCTGCATTAGCTGGCGCGCCCGGCGTTTACACTGCCGACTGGTCCGAAAAGCAGTGGTTCGAGGCGCAAGCATTGGGCGGGCCGGGCCGCGACTGGTATCTTGCCATGGGCAAGGTCGAAGGCAAACTGGCCGAACAGGGCCCTGATGTTGATCGCAGCGGCTATTTCATCTGCACGCTCGCGCTCGTCTGGCCAGACGGGCATGAGGAAGTCTTTGAAGGCCGCGTTCATGGCACGCTTGCCTGGCCGCCACGCGGGACCCTCGGCTTCGGCTATGATCCGGTGTTTGTGCCCTTGGGCCGCGACCAGACCTTCGCTGAAATCGACCCGGCAGAAAAACATGCGATGAGCCATAGGGCGGACGCATTCCGCAAACTGGTTGAGGCGCTGTTTTGAGCGATAGCCTCGCCCTCTATATCCATTGGCCCTTCTGCGTTTCCAAATGCCCCTATTGCGACTTTAACAGCCATGTCCGCGACACGGTCGACCAGCAGGCGTGGGCAGCGGCGCTTCTTGCCGATCTGGCCCATGAGGCGCGGCTGACAGAAGGCCGTAAGCTCGGGTCGATCTTTTTCGGCGGCGGCACGCCCTCACTGATGCCGCCCGCAACAGCAGCTGCTTTGATCAGCGCGGCCGAGGCGCATTGGGGCTTTGCCAACGATATTGAAATCACACTCGAGGCCAATCCATCGTCGGTCGAAGCGGCCCGTTTTGCAGAGCTATCCGCCGCCGGGGTCAACCGGGTATCGCTCGGTCTGCAGGCGCTCGATGACGAAATATTGGGCTTTCTGGGACGTGCACACCGCGTCGATGAAAGTCTAGCCGCGCTCGAGACAGCACAGTGCCATTTCGAACGAGTCAGCATCGACCTGATTTATGCGCGTCCGAACCAGACTGCGGACCAATGGCAGGGCGAACTGGCCCGCGCCATCGGATTTGGCACAACGCATATGTCGCTTTATCAGCTAACTATCGAAGCCGGCACACGGTTCGCCACCGATGTCGCCAAGCAGCAGTGGCAGCCATTGGACGACGATCTGGCTGCCGATCTTTATGTGATGACGCAGGAAATGACGGCGTCGGCTGGCCTACCGGCTTATGAAATCAGCAACCATGCTGCACCCGGCCATGAAAGCCGGCACAACCTCGCTTACTGGCGCTATCAGGATTATGCAGGCGTCGGCCCCGGCGCACATGGCAGGCGCGGCGGGATGGCGACGATGCGCCACAAAAAGCCCGAAAACTTCCTCAGCGCCGTGGCCCGTAACGATCATGGCCTCAAAAGCGAGGATGCGCTCGATCGTGAAACGCAAGCCATGGAAGCACTGCTGATGGGCCTACGCTTGGGTGAGGGTGTGGATATCTCAGCATTAAGTGCCCGATTCTCAATCGACTCCGGCGACCTGCTCGATTGGAAGGCTGTGGATAAATTGGAGACCCTTGGATTTGTCCACAAGGCCGGCCGGCACGTCTCGGTCACGTCCAAAGGCTTTCCGCTGCTCGATGCGATCCTGCCACAGATCGTGGCGATTGAGCCGGCGCCCGAGGCCTGATAGCATCCCGCCCCATGGCCGATGCATTGATCGCCGAATATCGCAGCTGGCTTGCCGACAATCGCAGGCGGTCGGCGCATAGCGTGCGCGCCTATGTCGCAACGGCGGAGCGCCTATGCGACTTTCTTTCCGAGCATCTGGGCCAGGCCATCGACCGCCCTGCCCTGACAAAGCTGACCGCAGCCGATCTGCGCGCATTCCTTGCGTCGCGGCGCGGGGACGGTCTCGCCAACCGGTCGACAGCGCGTGAATTGTCCGCCGTGCGCAATTTCTTGCGCTTCGCTTTGGGCGATGATGCAGCCA
This sequence comes from Sphingomonadales bacterium, assembly GCA_021298455.1. GTDB lineage: Bacteria > Pseudomonadota > Alphaproteobacteria > Sphingomonadales > Sphingomonadaceae > Sphingorhabdus_B > Sphingorhabdus_B rara. The sequence continues at coordinate 9,999 of JAJTFR010000047.1, forward strand.
TTCCCGCACTGAAAGGCCCGCGCGTGCAGCGCAGCCTTCCGCGCCCGGTCGACCCAGATACTGTGCTCGCGCTCGCCGGCGATGCAGCGGACAGTGCGCTTCAGGGCTGGATAGGTGCCCGCGACTGGGCGGTCCTACTGTTGCTTTATGGCTGCGGGCTGCGTGTCAGCGAGGCGACCGGCCTGACTGGCGACGTGCTGCCACTAGGCCAGACACTGCGCGTAACCGGAAAGCGGAACAAGACGCGCATCGTTCCCTTGCTTGATAATGTCCGCGCCGCCATCGAGGGCTATCTGGCCGTCTGTCCCTATCCAGCGGCGAAGGGCGAACCGCTGTTTCGTGGCGCCCTATCGTCCACGCAGGTCTATACGGCAGTCGATACGGCTATGCTTCTGGATGAGTATCTGAATTCACATCCGCGGGCGCAGTAGCACCCCGTTTCGGCTTCCAGCTTAGCAATCGCCAGATGTAAGTGCCGATAATCGCGACTATCACCAGCGTCGACAATGGCCCCAGCCATTTTTCGATATCTGCAAACTGGCTGCCAAGGAAATAACCCGCACCGGCCAGCGCCGCACTCCAGCCCGCTGTCCCGATGGTGGAAAATATCAGGAAACGGCGCAGCGACATTTGAAACAGCCCGGCAGGGATTGAGATCAACGAGCGGAGCGTGGGGATCATGCGGGCGACAAGCACGATGATCGATCCATGTTTGCGAAACAGCGCATGGCCGCGCTCAACCTCTTCCCAGTCAAGCGTCAACCAACGACTATACCGGTCGATGAAGATATTCATCCGCTTTTCGCCGAACTTGATCGCCAACCAATACCAGAACCAGTTGCCGAGCATGGCACCTGCAGTTCCCGCCGCAATCGTCCCTGCCAAGGTCATATGGCCACGCGATGCCGAAACGCCTGCCACCGTCATGATCACTTCAGACGGCACCGGAGGAAACACGGTTTCGATGAGCATCAGCAGTGCGACGCCCCAGTAACCGGCCCATTCGACCAGCCGGATAATCCAGTCTTCCATCTATCTTATCTCTTCAGTCTGCGCTCGATAGCGTCCCAGATCTGCGACGGTGTATCGGTGCCGTTGAAACGGTCGATGGCGACGATCCCAGTGGGCGAGGTCACGTTGATTTCGGTGAGCCATTCGCCCCCGATCACGTCGATACCCACGAATATCAGGCCCAGTTCCTTAAGGCGCGGGCCCATTACGGCACAGATTTCCTGTTCGCGCGGTGTAAGCTCGGTCGCCTCGGCGCTACCGCCTACGGCAAGATTGCTGCGAAATTCACCCTCGCCCGGGCGGCGGTTGATCGCACCTGCGACCTCGCCATCAATCAGCACGATGCGCTTGTCGCCTTTTGCCACATCGGGAAGGAAAGGCTGCACCATATGCGGTTCGGGCCAGGTGGTGTTGAACACTTCAAACAGCGCGCCCAGATTGTCACCCTCTGCCGGCACACGGAAAATCGCCTTGCCGCCATTGCCGTGCAGCGGTTTGACCACGACAGCTCCATGTATTTTCTGGAATTCGCGCACCTCGTCGGCCGAACGGGTGATCAGCGTCGGCGGCATGAAGCGGCGATAATCGAGCACCATCACCTTTTCAGGCGCGTTGCGAACACTGACCGGATTGTTGACGACCAGCGTTTCATGCTCGATCCGTTCGAGAAGATGCGTCGCAGTGATATAACCGACATGGAATGGCGGATCCTGCCGCATCAGCACCACATCGACATCGCGGCCCAGATCGATCTTTTGCGCCTCACCAAAGCGGTAATGCCCGCCGGCAACGCGTTGCAGATCATGCACTGGATGCGCGACGGCGCTCAATCGGTCATCGGCATCAAGGCTCAACGTTCCGACATCATAATGCCAGATGGAATAACCGCGCGACTGGGCAGAAAGCATCAATGCAAAGCTGCTGTCACCATGGATATTGATACCGTCCATCGGGTCCATCTGGACGGCGACGCGCAATGTCATGTTGGGCCCTCTTCTCTCTTATCCATGCCAGACGTTGACCAGATGGTGCGGCAAGCGCCAAGGTGCAACCAATATCACGTCAATCCGCATATTTTCCGCACCCTTTGCATAGCGCGGAAGCAATTGTTCGGCCGCCGCCGCAACCCGCCGCAGCCGCCATCCGTCGATCGCGGTGGCAAGATCCGCATCACTCACCCGGGTTTTCACCTCGATAAAGGCAATAGTGCTTCCGCGTCGCGCGACCAGATCAACCTCGCCCCATGGGGTTTTCAGCCTTTGCCCGACAATCCGCCAGCCCTGCAAGCGCAGCCACCACGCCGCAACCATTTCTCCGCGGCGTCCGCGCTTTTCGGCTAGCTCGCGCCGGTTGCTCAATTTTTGGCCTTGATTGCCATGGCACGGTCATACACCTCCGCCCGGTCCAGCCCGAACCGTTTGGCAACCTCCTTCGCGGCCTTGGCAGGCGGCAGCGTTTCAAGCGCGAGAGCGAGGGCGGCGTCAAAATCGCCCTCTTCGGTTTGCGCCTCTTGCGGCGGGCCAACGATCACGACAATTTCGCCCTTGGGTTCAGCTTCGACATAGCGCGCGGCAAGCTCGTTGAGCGGGCCGGTCACGACTTCCTCAAACTTCTTGGTCAGTTCGCGGACAGCTGCCAATTCGGCAATCGCATCGCTGCGCGCCTTTGCCTTGTTCGGCAAAAATCCCGCAAACAGGAAACGGTCGGTCGGCAGCCCGCTGATCGACAGCGCTGCTATGGCGGCGCTTGGCCCGGGGGCGGTCGAAACCGGAATGCCAGCCTCGCGTGCGGCGCGCACCAGCTTGTATCCGGGGTCGGAAATCAGCGGCGTTCCGGCGTCGGACACCAGTACAACTATCCCGTTGCGCGCAGCAGCCAACAGGTCTTCGCGATCATTCTCGCTGCTATGATCATGATAGGGCCGCATGCGTTTCTTGAGGCCCAGATGGTGCAGCAATTTGCCGGTGACGCGGCTATCTTCAACCGCGACCAGATCTGCCGCGCGCAGCAGATTGATCGCCCTTTGTGATATATCTGCCAGATTGCCGATAGGGGTAGCGACGATATAAAGCCCCGAATCGAATGATTTTGTGGCCATTTCTGGTCCGGCATCTGGATAATCATGGGGGCGGGAAGACATGAGCATGACCATTGCAGCAATGAGCGCTCGGCCGCAAGCGCGCGCGACGGATTGGCGGAACATCACAAGGCAGACCGCAGCATTGATGGCACTTCTGTTTCTTGCGGCATGCCAGTCAGTCGTGCCCAAAGGCGGACAGAAACCGGTGGGGCCACCACCGGTAGTCAGCGCCGATCCCGCCAATGTCGTCGCTTCCGATGGTGATCGCCACCGTGTCGCGCTGCTTTTGCCGGTCACCGGCAGCGACGGCGATATGGGCCAATCGATCGCCAATGCGACAACGCTGGCGCTGCTCGATACGCGCAACACCAATATCCGTATGACAACCTATGACACGGCATTGGGCGTCGATGCTGCCGTTCGCAAGGCAGTTGCCGACGGCAACAGGCTAATCCTTGGTCCGTTGCGCAGTGACGATGTGATCACCGTAGCCAATGTCGCAAAGCCGGCGGGCGTGCCCATGATCAGCTTTTCAAATGATGTGGGTGCCGCGGGGCCAAATGTCTTTCTGCTGGGCCATCTGCCCAACCAGTCGATCGACCGCGTGATCCGCTATGCAAAGGCGCAAGGGCTAACGCGATTTGGCGGGATCGTCCCAAAGTCGGTCTATGGCCAACGCGCGCTCTCCAACCTGACCGATGGTTCCACCGTATCGATCGATGCCGCAGCGCGCAGACTGGCTGCAGCCGGTCCAGTGGATGCCGTTCTGATTGCCGACAATGGCCGGGTTGCAATTGCGACTGTGCCCGCATTACGCAAGGCAGGCCTTGCCAGTGCCAAGATCTTGGGCACCGACCTGTGGAATATCGACAATAGCATCACTGCCAATCCGATGATGCGCGGCGCTTGGTTCGCCACTGTTTCCGATACGATGTACCGCCAATATTCGGAAAAATTTCGCACACGTTTCGGAAAGTCACCCTCGCGCTTGTCGAGCCTGGGCTATGACTCGGTCCTGCTGGTCGCCCGCGTCGCGCAGGATTGGAAAGTTGGTACCCGTTTCCCGGTCAGCCGCCTTACCGATCCCGACGGCTTTATTGGCATTGACGGCGCGTTCCGCTTTACGGCCAATGGCATGTCCGAACGCACGCTGGAAGTTCGCGAGGTACAGGCCGGCAAATATGGGGTGCTGGACCCGGCCCCACGCGGCTTCACTCCCGCCGCCAAATAGGCCCTGCAGATATGCCCCTCGCCCAAGCTCGGCAAATGATGGAGGCTGCGCTTGATCTTGCACGCCTTGCTGCCGATGCCGGCGAGGTTCCCGTGGGTGCGGTCGTTGTGAAGGACGGGCAGA
>JAJTFR010000048.1 GCA_021298455.1 Sphingomonadales bacterium
TTTTCAAAGGAACCGGGCGATTTGGGCGATCAGTATAACAGCTTCCTCGATTGCGAAGAAATCGATGCCTCGCAGATCGGCAATGGCGACGTGGTCATTACCCGCAATGGCAAGTTGCTGAAGCCAAAGCGCCTGCCCTCAAATCTTTTCCAGTTCCGCTCGGGAACCGGCGAAGATCGCTGCGTCCTCGATTGCATCACGTCGCTGCAAAATGGTGCCGACCTCATTTGGATCGAAACAGAAAAGCCGCACATCGAACAGATTGCCGGCATGGTGGATCGCATCCGCGAAGTCGTGCCGAACGCGAAACTGGCTTACAACAACTCACCAAGCTTCAACTGGACGCTGAATTTCCGCCAGCAGGTCTTCGATGCCTGGACAGCCGAAGGCCGGGACATGGCGGCATATGACCGCGCCAACCTGATGAGCGCAGTCTATGACGAAAGCGAACTTGGCGTAGAGGCGGATGAGCGTATCCAGTCATTCCAGCGAGAATCGGCAAAGCGGGCGGGAATCTTCCATCACCTGATCACCCTGCCAACCTATCACACAGCAGCCCTCAGCACTGACAATCTTGCCAAGGATTATTTCGGCGAGATGGGTATGCTGGGTTATGTCGCAGGTGTGCAGCGCAAGGAAATCCGTCAGGGAATCGCATGCGTCAAGCACCAGAATATGTCCGGTTCGGACATTGGCGATGACCATAAGGAAGCCTTTGCTGGCGAAGCGGCGCTCAAGGCCGGTGGCAAGGACAATACAATGAACCAGTTCGCCAACGCCGCCTGAAACCTTCAGTAAGGAGCAAGCAAATGACAGAACCGCCACGTTCCCGTGCAGTGCTTTCAACGGAAGATTTCAAGCTGATTCGCAAGGCGCTTGAAAATTACATCCCCACCATCAGCGATGGTGAGGAAAGCAAGAAATTTGCCCGCCTGTACCACCGATTGGGCAGCGCAATGGGCCGCTGAAATCCGAGTTTTCCTGGGGAGGAAAAACTACCTGATGCCGTCGGCAGAAATGCCGGCGGCTTTTTCTTTGCTCGCGCCGTTCAACCATTCGTTAAGCAACATCGGCTAGGGAAATGCCAAGAGTTATTGGTTGATCAGGTATCGCGATGGACAACATCCTCAAATATATTCTCGGCGTCTTGGGCGTTGCTGCGCTGATCGCGCTGGCAATTCCGGAAAATGCCGGAAAACCGAAGGATGACCCTTCAACGCTGAAACCGATTGCACCCGCTCCTATTGCATCGACCAACGGCCCTATTCCTCCTGCCACCACCGACGAAGCCGATAGCGGCGACGACGCGATGGAAGATTGGGAAGACGACTATCGGTCCTTTGGCCAACCGATGAACGACGCACAGCCAGCCGGTTTGGAAGGCAATTCGTCGAACAGCGAAAACGTCGCCAGCCCCGGTAGCATTCCCATCGGGCCTGCCGGTTCGCCGTCAATTGCCAGTGGCAACAGCGAAACCGATCAAGTCAGCGAGTAAAAGCCTTATTTCGGCATAAGATCCAGCGCCGCCGCCGCCATGGCTTCTGAAGCCGTTGCGATCACCTTGTCGGCCTCAGGCGCCCAGAAAGGCGAATGCAACGACGGCAAGGATTTTCCGCCCTTCATCGCCGCGTCATAATCGGCTTGCGGCACGCCACCGACCCAGAAGATCAGGCTTTGCACATTGGCCTTGTCCGCACGATAGAACTGGCTGAAATCCTCACCACCCATAACAGGCTTGGTTTCGATCACGCGATCCTTGCCGAAGCGCTTGGTGAATGATTCGACAATCCGGCCGGTAAGGGGTTCGGTATTGTAGGTCGCGGGCGTGAACTCAGCTTCATTGACGAAAACCTGAGGCATCTTCTCTTCGGGCATACCGGCAGCAATGGCTTCGCCCTTGGCTATCCTGCGGATGCCATCAAGCAGCAGCTTGCGGGTCTCGTCCGAATAACTGCGCACGGTAAGCAGCATCGTCACTTCATCGGAAATGATGTTATGCTTCGCGCCACCATGGATTGCTCCCACGGTCACAACCGCCGCATCCTGCGGATCGACTTCGCGGCTCACCAGCGTCTGTAGCGAAGAGACAATACGTGCCGCCAATACAACCGGATCCTTGGTCGTTTGGGGATAGGCGCCATGACCGCCGACGCCCTTCACCTTGATATCAACGCTATCGACATTGGCGAGCGCCCAGCCGCTGGAATAGCCGATCGTGCCAGCCGGAAACTGCGCTGCGTCATGGAAGCCGATGACATAATCAGGTTTGGGAAAGCGCGTATAAAGGCCGTCATCGAGCATAGCCTTTGCACCTGCGCCGATTTCTTCGGCGGGTTGCAGGATCATCACCAGGGTGCCGGACCATTTGCTCCGATTGGCGACAAGCTGCCGCGCGGTGCCAACCCATGCGGTCATATGTGTATCATGACCGCAGGCGTGCATGATGCCCGACTCGGTGCCCGACTTGCTAACGCCGCGCTTTTTGGAGGCATAAGGAAGACCTGTCTGTTCCTCCACCGGCAGTCCGTCCATGTCGGCACGGATCATCACGACCGGGCCGGGGCCGTTTTTCAGGACAGCAACGACGCCGGTCTGGCCAACCTTTTCGGTTACTTCAAAACCCAGTCGGCGCGCCTCTGCAGCAAGCTTTTCTGCCGTGCGAAATTCCTGAAAGCTGAGTTCGGGATTGGCGTGCAGGTCGCGATAGATTTCCATCAGAGACGGCATATCCTTTGCAATCGCCTCGCGCAGTGCATCGGCACGCACCGGCGCGGTGATCGTCAGTGCAAGTGCAGCACCAAGCAGCCATTTCATCTTCATAATCTCTCTCCCTGATCCGATCCGTTATTGGGCGGTCCAGCCGCCGTCCATTGATAGATTGGCGCCGGTAATGGCGCTTGCCTCATCCCGGCAGAGGAACAGCGCCATCGCGGCAAGCTGCTCCACCTGCACGAATTTCTTCTGCGGCTGTCCGGCGAGCAAAACATCATTGATTACCTGATCACGCGTCAGCCCTCGGGTTTTCATTGTGTCGGGGATCTGGTTTTCCACCAGCGACGTCCAGACATAACCCGGGCAAATGCAGTTGACTGTGATGCCTTGAGTGGCAACCTCAAGCGCAATCGTCTTGGTAAAGCCCGCAATGCCGTGCTTTGCGGCGTTATAGGCGCTTTTATACGGCGATGCGACAAGGCTGTGCATCGACCCGGTATTGATCACCCGGCCCCAGCCTTTCTCCTTCATGCTCGGCAACGCCGCCTTCGTCGTGTGAAACGCACTCGAAAGGATGATCGCGATGATCGCATCCCATCTGTCTTCGGGAAATTCATCGACCGGGGCAACATGCTGGATGCCGGCATTGTTGATCAGGATATCGGGCGCTCCAAGCCGGGCGGTACAATCCGCCACCATCGCGCGGATTTCGTCTGGCCGCGTCATGTCTGCGCCCGAATGGAGGGCACCTGCATTGCTGGTGCGGATCAATTCTTCGACATAGCCGTGGATTTCGGTCGCATCGCCGAAACCATTGATCATCACATTCGCGCCTTCCGCCGCAAGACCGCGGGCATAAGCGAGGCCGATGCCGCTGGTCGAACCTGTGATCAATGCGGTCTTGCCTTTGAGGAACATGTAAAAAGCCCTTATCTGCGAAGCGGAAACACGGCTTACTTCCTTGCGCTTTTCCGACAAAACCGCAATGCTCGATCGCAGCCGGTCAGGAGATTTCCTATGCGTCTCGACGACATCGATCCCAGTGGCAATATCAACGATCAGGGCGCAGGCGGCGGCAGCTTTAGCGGTGGTGGCGGTATGGGCGGCCTTATTCTCGGCCTACTGCCCTTGTTATTCGGTCGCAAGCTGGGGTGCGGAACCCTCCTGATATTGGGCGCACTCGCCTTTTTCATGTTCAGCAGCGGCGGCATTAATCTGGCTAGCGGGCCGGCCACGCAGGTCGGCAACAAAGCATTGGGAAGCGGTGCCAATAAAAGCTGTGACACCGAGAGTGAGCTTTTTGCCTGCCGGGTGTTCACCCTCGCTGAAAGCAGTTGGACCGAAATCTTTGCGCAGGCAGGAGCGCGTTACCAGCCGGCCAAGCTGGAATTTTATCAAGGCGGTGGCCAATCGGGTTGCGGCGCGGCACAGGCCGCAATGGGGCCGTTCTACTGCCCGGCAGATCAGGGCATCTATCTGGACACCACATTTTTCCAGCAACTGGACCAGATGACCGGCGGTCAGGGCAATGATTTTGCCTATGCCTATGTCGTTGCGCATGAAATGGGCCATCATATCCAGAATATCACCGGCACCGCCGATCAGGTTCGGCAGGCGCAGGCACGCGTCAGCCCAGCGGAGGGCAATGCCCTGCAAGTGCGAATGGAATTGCAGGCGGATTGCTATGCCGGCGTATGGGCGGCACGTAACGCAGAACGGATCGAGCCCGGCGACATTGAGGAAGGCATGCGCGCCGCCAATGCGATCGGCGACGACACGCTGATGAAGCAAGCTGGTCGCGTACCTGTAGAAAGCATGTTCACCCATGGCACGTCGCAGCAACGCATGGCGGCACTGCAGCAGGGTTTGAAAAGCGGTGATCCGAATAGCTGCGACTTTTTCCGGGGCGTCCTCTAAGAAAAGGATTGTCGGCCCAGCCGATCAACGCCATCACCTTCCAATTAGTTCGGGTTGAAGAAGAAGCGCCTCGGCCAGCGCCGTGGTGATCGACGGGGGTGAGTTTTGAAGCTTTCCGATTGCCATAATGTAGAGGATTTTCGCCGGCTTGCCCGGCAGCGCCTGCCCTCGCCCGTGTTCAATTATATTGACGGGGCCGGTGATGACGAAGTGACAAAGCGCCGAAACAGTTCGGCCTTTGACGATTGTGACCTTGTACCAAATGTTCTGGCAGGCGTTGCCGATATCAATATGACGACAACGGTGATGGGAAAAAAGATCGGCATGCCGCTTTTCCTCTCCCCCACTGCGCTGCAGCGGCTGTTCCATTGGCAGGGCGAACGTGCCGTTGCCGCTGTTGCCGAACGCTTCAACACATGGTTCGGCATATCAAGCCTTGCGACGGTCAGCATTGAGGAGGTGGGCGCAGCGATCAAGACCCCCAAGATGTTTCAGCTCTACATTCACAAGGACAAGGGGCTGAACCGGTCGATGGTCGAGCGGTGCAAGGCAGCGAATTTCGATGCTATCACGCTGACGGTAGATACCATTGTTGCAGGTAATCGCGAACGCTGCCTGCGCAGCGGCTTCACCTCCCCGCCACGTTTCACGCCTGGATCGGTGCTCAGCTATGCAACGCACCCGACATGGGTTGCCAATTATCTTTTCCGCGAAAAGTTCAGCCTGCCCAACCTTTCCACCCATGTTAGTGAAGGCAGCAATGTCGCCGTATCGGTGGCCGACTATTTCAACACCATGCTCGACCAGTCGATCGACTGGAAAATGGCCGAATCTATTCGCGCCGAATGGGGCGGGCAATTCTGCCTCAAAGGCATCATGTCGGTGGAGGATGCAAAGCGCGCGGTCGATATTGGCGCAACGGCAATCATGGTATCAAACCATGGCGGCCGGCAGCTTGACGGGTCACGATCGCCTTTTGACCAGATCGCCGAAATCGCAGATGCGGTTGGCGGTCAGGTGGATATTATCTGCGACGGCGGCGTGCGGCGTGGTACCCATGTGCTGAAGGCACTGGCAGCGGGTGCCACCGCCTGCTCAGGTGGCCGGCTGTACCTTTATGCTTTGGCCGCGGCCGGCGAACCCGGTGTCGAGCGCGTTGTCGGAAAGCTGCGCGACGAGATCGAACGCGGCATGAAACTCATGGGCGTCCGATCCGTCGCGGAACTGAACAGCTCTATGCTGCGCTGGCGTTAGCCTCTTCAACCAATTCGCGCTTGGCAGACCAATCAATCTGCCGTGTAGCCCACATCACCACCGCCAGCGCCACAAAGAGTAGCAGCGATCCGATAAGCAGCGAATAAGCCTCCAGGTTAAGTAGCACATAGAGCGTTGCGTATAGCCCGACCAGCAAGCCTCCAATCACTCGGGCCCGGAGCCAGCTTTTCAGCACAGCGGCTGAATAGGTCGTCAGCAAACCGGTAATCGCGGCTGCGGCAATCAGATAGGCAATGGTGAAACCAACAACCTCGGCAAAAGCGAGTAGAAGCACGAAGAACAGCACCAGCCCTGCCCCTGTCAGCAGATATTCCGCAGCCGCCACCCGTGCACCGCCAACCACGTCAAACATCAGAAAGGCGAGGAAGGTGAAGCCGATGAACAGGAAACCATATTTCACCGACCGGTCGACCTGGCTGTAAAGATCAACCGGTTCGATCAATCCGATGGTTGCAGCTTGCGAAGGACCGCCCACCACAGGTGCCGAGCGCGAGCTTTCTGAGACGACCATCTCATATGGCTGCCCGACAATCGGTGGTGCGTTGTCTTCGGTCGCAACGATCGACTGGCCGAGGGCCAGATTCGTAACAGCATGGCTGGATGTGAAACCGTCGGACTTGACGGTGCGACGAACCGGCAGAAATTCGCCCGCAAAGCTTGGGCTTGGCCATGTTGATTTAACATCCCAGCTGGTTTCGCCACCCCGGGGAACAAGCGTTAGCGATTCATTTCCTCGAATTGCATATTCATAGCCAACGTCGATCGGGGCCGTGCCGCTCCAGTCGAAAAAGGTGAAAAAACCCGAATTGTTTGACGCTGCAAGGCCTTTACCGGGCTGCAAAGCCAATTGCTGGCCGTTGACTATAACCTTGCTATCTTTCTGCAGCCCGCGGGCATCCGATATGCCAAAGCGCAGTTCGGCGCTCGCCAGATCCAGATTTTCGCGGGGTATTCCGTATCGTGCAAAGTCCGCTGGCAACGCAAAGCGAGCCTTTCCGCTATTCCGTGCCACAAAGAGAACGCTTTCATAGATGGATTTCTTCTTACGATCAGGCTTCAGTTCGGTTGTTACCGCATTGGTCTCCGGAGCCAGGAAAAGCTCCTTTTTAACCCGAACCGAGCGTGTGGTTTCCCTGCCGTTTTCGTTCACCGTCTCAACGCTGGTGGTTGTGTAGGGAATAACCAGTACCGGTCCGACAATGACCTGCGGCCCGCCCCATCCCGCCGCGATCGAGGCCCGGGCGGTTGCCGCCTGCGACTGCCGGTCCGATGACAGAGCATACACCATCAACAGAGGGATCACGAGGACGATGCCTACAAGCCCCGCAAAGAACAGCTTGAATCCCGGAGATCGCTCGGTTGCCATAAGATAAGCTCCTCTAAACTCAGTTCATCGATGAAAATGCACATTTCACCTGCGATTTCTAAGCTGAACGGCAGGTGAATGTGTGACTATCGAGCTGTGCTGGCAAGAAACCATAATGCCACCGCCGCAATCAAAAGGGCACAAATCTTGCGGAGGATGATTGCATTACTCCCCCTTTCAAACCAGCCATGCACCTGCCCGGCAAGCAATGCGAGAATGAGGTGCACAAGCGTCGCAACGGCGACATAGGTTGCCGAAAGCAGTAAGGTCTGCGGCATGACCGGCGCAATATTGTCGACATAATTGGGCAGGATCGCGACGAAGAAAAGCGCCGCTTTCGGGTTCAACAGGTTGAGGAACAACCCGTGGCGGAACCAGCGTACATTGCCATTATGTGCATGTTCAGGCGAAACATCACCCATGCCCTGCCACGCCTTCCAGGCGAGCCACAGAAGATAGGCTGCCCCCGCATAACGCAGCAAGGCGAACAAATAAGGTGAGGCTTGAGCCAGCTCCGCCAGCCCGAAAGCAGCTACCATTCCAACAACGGCAAGCCCCAATGCGATGCCTGCAGTCGCAGCCAGCGCCGCCCGCTTGCCAACGCTGGCACCAGTCAAAGCAATCCAGGCCATATTCGGACCGGGTGTAAGCTCGATCAGAATAGCGGTGAGTAAAAAGGACAAGAAGTTGGCGGTGAACATTTGACCATCCTATGGCAGCGGCACGCGGCTGTCGATTGCGCTTGGCAATAGCCGGGCCCAATGCCTAGATGTGCGCCATGCACCGTTATTCGATCCTTGATCTTGTTCCCGTCACCGAAGGCGGCTCAGTTGGGCAAGCGCTGGCCAATGCTGCCGACCTTGCAGCCCATGCCGAAAGTCTTGGCTACACCCGCTATTGGGTTGCCGAGCATCATGGCATGAAGGGCATCGCAAGCGCAGCGACCTCGGTCGTTATCGGCCATATCGCTGCTGCGACCAAAAGCATCCGCGTCGGCGCCGGAGGCATCATGCTGCCCAATCATGCGCCGCTGGTGATAGCCGAGCAATTCGGCACACTCGACGCACTTTATCCAGGTCGCATCGATCTGGGCCTTGGCCGGGCACCGGGCAGCGATATGCGCGTGGCGCAGGCAATCCGTCGCAATCTGGATAGCGATCCCAATGCTTTCCCCCGCGATATCATGGAATTACAAAGCTATTTCGCCGATGATGGCCGCACCGGGCTTAGCGCCACTCCGGGCGCGGGGGCCGATATCCAGCTCTACATTCTTGGCAGCAGCCTTTTTGGCGCGCAGGTGGCGGCACATATGGGCCTGCCCTTTGCCTTTGCCAGCCATTTCGCGCCGCAGATGCTCGACGAAGCATTGCAGATCTATCGCAACCTGTTCCGGCCCAGCAAGATGCTCGACCGGCCATATGCCATGGCGGCCATGAACGTGATCGCAGCCGATAGCGATGAAGAAGCGGCGTATCTCGCGACATCGATCCAGCAAAGCTTTGTCGCGCTGCGCACCGGCAATCCACGCCAGATGCCGCCGCCTGTCGAGGGTTATCTCGAAACGCTGCCTCCCGGCGCGGTTGCAGCCCTGCAGGATGTACTCTCCTGCAGCGCCATTGGTTCGCCGGAGACGGTAAATACGGGGATAGAGGCATTCGCCAAGCGCACCAATGCCGACGAGATCATCGTTGCGGCCTCAATCTTCGATCATGAAAAGAGGAAGCGCAGCCTGGCAATTACCGCAAGCGCATTTGAGGCAGTCGCAGCCTGATCGGGGCGCTTATCGCCAATCTCGATTTCCGCAGCCGCTTATTGTTTCACAAATGAAAACCCCGGCACGTGGCCGGGGTGGTCATTTGATGCTGAATTGAAATCCAGGATCAGTAAACGCGCGCCTTCGGCGCAATATACTCCACCTCGTCGGTCAGCGTATAATCATGAACCGGGCGGTAATCGAGCTTCACCTTGCCGCCCTTGCCGCCCCAGCCATCGAACCAGCTGACAGTGTGCTTCATCCAGTTCTTGTCGTCGCGGTCCGGGAAATCCTCATGCGCATGGGCGCCGCGGCTTTCCTTACGGGCATTGGCGCTTTCCATCGTGCAGACTGCCTGCGCCATCAGATTGTCAAGTTCCAGCGTTTCGATCAGATCGGTGTTCCAGACGAGGCTGCGGTCGGTGACGGCCACATCCTCAAGCCGCTTGTTGACCTTGGTCATTGCCTCGACGCCTTCGGCGAGCAAGGCACTATCACGGAATACAGCGGCGTGGCGCTGCATCGCCTGCTGCATTTCAGCGCGCACCTGTGCGGTTGGCGAACCACCCTTGGCGTGGCGGAAATGGTCGACGCGGGCGAGTGCCAGATCAGCCGAATCTTGCGGCAATGGGCGGTGCGGTGCGTTAGGCTTCAGATTGTCCTTGAGGTGGAGGCCGGTGGCACGGCCGAACACGACAAGGTCGATCAGCGAGTTGGAGCCAAGGCGGTTTGCCCCATGCACCGAAACGCAAGCCGCTTCACCAACGGCATAAAGGCCGGGCACGATAACTTCGGGATCCTTACCCTTTTTGGTAACGACCTGGCCGTGGAAATTGCACGGAATTCCGCCCATATTATAGTGTACGGTCGGGCAGACCGGCAAAGGCTGGCGGGTCAGATCGACACCGGCAAAAATCTTGCCACTTTCGGTGATGCCCGGCAGACGCTCAGCCAGCACTGCTGGATCGATATGGTCGAGATGCAGGAAGATATGATCCTTGTTCGGACCAACGCCGCGACCTTCGCGGATTTCCAGCGCCATTGAGCGTGACACAACGTCGCGCGATGCCAGATCCTTGGCGGACGGGGCATAGCGTTCCATGAAACGCTCACCTTCGCTGTTGGTAAGGTAGCCGCCTTCACCGCGCGCACCTTCGGTAATGAGGACGCCCGCACCATAAATGCCGGTAGGGTGGAACTGGACGAATTCCAGATCCTGCAGCGGCAAGCCAGCACGCAGCACCATGCCGCCACCGTCGCCAGTGCAGGTATGAGCCCATAGCCGCCAGTCGCGAGCACGACGGCATGTGCCTTGAAACGATGGATGCTGCCGTCGTCCATGCACAGCGCGATCACGCCGCGACACTCGCCATTTTCCATGATCAGGTCGAGTGCGAAATATTCAATGAAGAAATCCGCGTCATATTTCAGGCTCTGCTGATAGAGCGCGTGCAGCATCGCATGACCGGTACGGTCAGCAGCGGCTGCGGTGCGCTGCACCGGCGGGCCTGCGCCCATATTCTGCATATGGCCGCCAAAGGGACGCTGATAGATGGTGCCATCGGCGTTGCGCGAAAACGGAACCCCGGCATGTTCCAGTTCATAAACCGCAGCCGGGGCTTCACGCACCATATACTCGATCGCATCCTGATCACCCAGCCAATCCGACCCTTTGACGGTATCGTACATGTGCCAAGTCCAGTGATCGGGCGAGTTGTTGCCAAGGCTGGCCGCAATGCCGCCCTGCGCCGCAACAGTGTGCGAACGGGTCGGAAACACCTTGGTGATGCAGGCTGTTTTTAGCCCAGCCTCTGCCGACCCCATTGTCGCACGCAGGCCAGAACCGCCGGCGCCGACAACGATGGTGTCATAGGTATGATCGATGATCTTGTAAGCGGGAGAAACGGTCTCTGACATCAGGCGGGCGCTCCGGTGAAGGCATGTTTGGCGACCATGAAGATGCCGAAGGCAGCGGCGCCGATTACATAAAAATGAAGGATGGCGATCGCGGCAAATTTGCTGCCCTCGTCATGAACATAATCTTCGATCAGGATCTGCAAGCCAAGGCGAACATGGCTGAAGATGCTGACCAGCATGAGGATCATCGGCACGGCAACCAGCGGCTGTGCCAGCCAGGCTGCGACGGTTTCATGCTGGAAATTCGGTAACAACAGCAATGACAGCACCAGCCAGCCGGTCAGCAGCAAGTTGCTGAGTGCGCTAACGCGCTGCTTGATCCAATGCTCACTGCCATGCTTGGCAGAGCCCAGTCCGCGAACGCGACCCAATCCGGTTCCATTACCCATTGTCAGACCCCCAGAAAACGCGACGCGACAAGCAAAGCGACCAAAGCCGTTGCCGACAACGAAACGATGAAGACAGCAATCGACCAGGTGCGATTCTGCGTCAGTTCATATCCCGCGCCTACATCAAGCAGCAAATGGCGAACGCCCGATGCGACGTGCTGGAAAAAGCTGAATGTGATCCCCAGCGCCGCAATACGGAAGAACCAGTTGCTGGCGATTTGTGCAGTCGTCGCTTCATCACCGGCTGCAACAACCCATGACTGGAAGGTCGCATAGCTCTCGGGTCCGCCGGCAATGGCGGCAAGCCACCAGAGAAGCGTGAGCATCCCCGCTGTCGCCAAAACAAAACCTGTCGCGCGGTGGAAAATCGAAACCGCCATATGCGGTCCCCATTTATAGACCTGCAAATGCGGCGAAATCGGCCGTTTAGAATTCTGCGCCATTGGCAATGATCCCTGTTCTGCTTTGCGATGCTCTTTACCGAGTTGGTCGCCCTGTGCAAGCGCTGGCTGTTCCATTTTCAGTAAGCGCGGATAACAGAGGGTAAACCACCGGCAGTTGCATGTAAGCAGGATCCGGGTCCATCAGGCAAATGCCCGCAAATTTGCTGCAAATCTTTCGCACCGAGGTTGAATTTCGCGTGCTGCTGTGAAAAGCAGCGACCATGACTTTACATATATTGGTAACCGGCGGTTCGCGCGGCATTGGTGCAGCAATTGTCGATGAATTAAGCGATGACAATGTGCTGGTGCACGCAACCTCCAGCGCGGATGGCGACCTTTCCGATCCGGCGGTCCCTTCCCAGATCTGGGAGGCCGCGATGGAACAAATGGGCGGCCGGATTGACATATTGATCAATAATGCCGGTGTTTTTGAACCCAATCCGATCGAGAGCAGCGATATCGAATGGCTCGATGGCTGGGAACGGACCATGGCGATCAACCTGACCGCATCGGCACAATTATGCCGTCTTGCCGTCCTTCATTGGCTGGAACGCGGCCAGGAAGGGCGCATCATCAATGTCGCCAGCCGCGCCGGCCACCGCGGCGATAGCCCGCTGCACTGGCACTATGCCGCATCAAAGGGCGGCATGTTGGCAATGACCAAGACGATCGCGCGGGGCTATGCCTCGAAACAAATCTACGCCTTCGCCATCTGCCCGGGCTTTACCATGACTGGCATGGCAGATGATTATCTTGCCAGCCGGGGCGGCGACAAACTGCTCGCCGATATTCCGCTTGGCCGCGTCGCAATGCCTGAAGAAGTGGCCACCATGGTCCGTTTCTGCGCGTTAGAGGCCCCGCCCTCGATGACCGGCGCGGTTCTCGACGTGAACGGCGCCAGCTATGTTCGCTGATGCATTTATAGCATGAACTGGCTGGTCACCCTGCCCTGCACCCGTGCAGAGGCCGAAGCGCTGCATGAGGATGATGAGTGGCTGGCATTGCTTGAACCGATGCCAACCGTCGTGGCCGAAGAGGTGGAGGCGTTCAATGACCTTGCTTGGCAGGTCAAAGCCTATTTTGCGGAAGAGCCCGACCAACAGTTGATCGTCGCGATACAGGCGAGGCTGCCGAGCGCGGCCGGGCCTTTGCCCATTGCCGAGAAACTGCCCGACGAAGACTGGCTGGTGATGAGCCAGCAGAGCCTTGTTCCGGTCCATGCCGGGCGGTTCTACGTCCATACATCGACCAATAAAGGCGTGGTTCCGGACGGTGCTACTCCCTTTTTGATCGAGGCCAGCCGCGCCTTTGGCACCGGCGGTCATGAAACAACCAGCGGCTGCCTTGCCATGCTCGACCGGATGAAGCGCGCTGGCAGAAGGCATGATCATATCGCCGATATCGGCACCGGCACCGGCCTTTTGGCGTTTGCTGCGCGCCACCTTAGGCAACGCGCCTATGGCACCGCATCGGATATCGATCCGGGCAGCGTCGAAGGGACCATGGGCAATGATCTTGTCATCGCCAACATCCTGGCTGGCCCATTGATCGAACTGGCACCATCCTTTGCGGCGGTCACCGGCGATGGCGGATCGCTGATCCTTGCAGGTCTACTCGACACACAGGTAGACGGTGTGTTGCGCGCCTATCGGAGCGAGGGTTTTCGTCTGCACATGCGGCATGATAACGGCGACTGGCCTTGCCTCTGGCTGATCAAGCGTCGACGCTATCGCTGGCAGCGGCCAATCCGGGCAGACGGACGCACAAGCCAACCACCGGGCGATTTCGGCACTTGGTAACTGGCGGCAATTCCCGCGTATAGCGGCCGCTTCACCGCCGCCGCTGGGCATATTGTTGCGTCCCGCGGGTGATCACCTCATCACTTGGGACGATATCGGCAATCGCTATGTCAGGCAGCTGTTCCAACTGGGCATAGAGCGGAGCAAAATCGGTTTCGACCGTCACTTTCAAAAGATGCTCGATTGACGGAATGACGAAATAATTCTGCTGATAATCGTCAATCCGATACGTGCTGCGCATCAGCCGCAGCAGATCGAAACGGATACGATTGGGGCT
>JAJTFR010000049.1 GCA_021298455.1 Sphingomonadales bacterium
AGGCACTCCCATTAAGCGGGGCCATGACGAAATTCGCGCATTCTACCAAGGTTCGACGGCCACCGGCGCGAAACTTGAACTGCTTGGCGAACCACGTTGCGCAGCCGATTATGTCGCCTTTCCTTTCGCCGTCCGGCTCGAATGGCAGCGCCAGAAATCAGTGATCGAGGTGATCGATACCTTCCGCCTGAATGACGAAGGCAAGATCGTCGAAATGCGTGCCTATTGGGGGCCGGAGAATATGAAGGCAGGTTGATGCGTACCGATACCATCCCGCATCTTGCCGAAACTGCGGCGCTCAAATGGCCCGATTCCCCCGCGCTGATCGAAAATGGCCGGCAGTGGACCTTTGCCGAGCTTTGGTCGGAGGCACGTGCCGCAATTGCCGCCTGCCGCGCGCAAGGCATTGGCGAGTGCGACCGGGTGGCAATCTGGGCTCCAAACAGCCGCTTGTGGGTGCTCGCCGCCATTGGCGCAATGGGTGCCGGGGCCGCCGTGGTGCCGCTCAACACCCGCTATAAGGGCCGCGAGGCGGGCGACATATTGCGCCGCACCAAGGCACGCATCTTGTTCACCGTCGATGATTTTCTTGGCACCGATTACCCTGCCCTGCTGGCAGGTGAAGATCTGCCCGATCTGGAACGCATCCTATTGCTGACGGACATAGCGGTAGGGGCTGATAACTGGCCGGCTTTCATCGCGGAAGGGACGGCAAGGGCCGACGATGTCGATGCCGTCCTCGCCGGCCTCACCGCCGATCACCTTTCCGACATTTTGTTTACCAGCGGCACCACCGGCAGCCCCAAGGGCGTGATGATGAGTTATGCCCGGGTGTTGCCGCAGGTGAAGGTCTGGATCGGCAACACCGGCCTGCATGAGGGCGAACGCTATCTCATCGTCAATCCCTTCTTCCACAGTTTCGGCATGAAGGTCGGCTGGGTAGCCTGCCTGATGGCCGGTGCCGTGATGGTGCCGATGCCGCAATTCGATGTCGCAGAGGCGGCGCAATGTATCGAGCGCGAAAAGATCAATTTCTTGCCCGGCGCTCCGACCATTTTCCAGATGCTGATCGCGCACAAGCGCCAACACCCGTTCGACAGTTCATCGCTGCGCGGCGGCACCACCGGGGCCGCAACCGTTCCGCCTGTGCTGATCGAGGAAATCCGCAGTGAGCTAGGCCTCGGCGATATCATCACTGCTTATGGCATGACCGAATGCGTCAACATCACGGGATGCAGGCCGGGCGACCCGGTCGAACTGATCGCCCATAGTTGCGGCGCGGCGATCCCCGGAAACGATGTGATCATCGCCGACGATGCCGGGCGCGAAGTGCCGCGCGGCGAAACCGGCGAGATATTGGTGCGCGGCCAAGGGGTGATGCTCGGCTATCTTGACGATCCGGCGGCAACTGCCGAGGCCATTGACCCGCAAGGCTGGCTCCACACCGGCGACATCGGCACGATGGATGCGCAAGGCTATGTCCGCATTACCGATCGCAAGAAGGACCTCTATATTTCAGGCGGCTTCAACGTCTATCCGGCAGAGGTCGAGAAACTGCTCGCCGCACATCCCGCCATTGCCATGGTCGCCGTGACCGGCATTGCCGACGAACGGCTGGGCGAAATTGGCCGCGCTTATGTCGTGCTGCGTTCGGGCATGTCCACAAGCGAGGCGGAACTGGTCGAATGGAGCAGGGCCAATATGGCCAATTTCAAGGTTCCGCGCAGTTTCGTCTTCGTCGAAGACCTGCCGCGCAACGCCTCTGGCAAAGTGCTCAAGACAGAGTTGCGCGGCGCGGCATCAGCCTAAACCGCAGTTGCACCGCCATCGACCACCATCGCGTGGCCGGTCACGAAGCTGGCCTGATCCGAGCATAGCCAGAGAACCGCACTGGCAATTTCCTCTGGCCGACCCATGCGGCCCATTGGGGTCATCCCATCCAGCACCTTGCGCATATCGGGATTGGCGGCGAGCGGCGCCGTCATCCCTGTTTCGACAACCCCCGGGCAGACAGCATTGACACGGATACCCGCCTGCGCCCAGCGAAGTGCGCCATGGCGGGTCAGGCCGACGACGCCATGTTTGGTCGCAACATAACCCGGTTGCGCGCCATTGCCGACAAGCCCGTTGATCGAAGCCGTGTTGACGATCGCGCCCTTCCCTGCCTTCAGCATCACGGCCGCTTCCTCACGCATGCACATCATCACGCCGGTCAGGTTGACGCCCACGCTCTTGGCCCAGACATCGTCCTGATATTCGTCGGCCATCATCGAATTGATGCCCGCATTGTTGTGGGCGAAATCAAGCCCGCCAAATTCGGAAACCGCGCGGGCGATCAGCGCCTTTACCTCATCGCCGTCGGATACGTCGCATTTCTGGAAAACCGCAGTGCCGCCAGCCGCCGCGATCAGGTCAACCGTCTCAGCTCCGCTGGCTTCATTCACGTCGGAAACGACCACGCGCGCACCCGATGCGGCAAAGCCTAGTGCCGCCGAACGGCCGATACCACTGCCGGCACCGGTAACCAACGCCACTTTTCCATCGAATCCATAGTTCATTGCGCGTTTCTTTCCTTGATTTGCGTAATAATCGACATAGTGTGTTACGCAAATCGCGGTCAAGGACGTTTAACCCATATGCATGAAAGCCTTTTCACCCCCGTTCGTTTCGGCGCATTCGAACTGTCCAGCCGCATCGTCATGGCGCCGATGACCCGGGACAGGGCCGGGCCGGACGATGTACCCACCGATTTGATGGTCGAATATTACCGTCAACGGGCAAGTGCCGGGCTGATCGTCACCGAAGGCGTCCAGCCTTCCGCCGAGGGGAAAGGCTATTGGCGCACACCCGGCATATGGTCGCAGCAGCAGGTCGATGGCTGGGCAAATGTGGCAGACGCCGTGCACGCCGAGGGCGGCCGGATTGTGATGCAATTGATGCACTGCGGGCGCGTCGTCGTTGAGGCCAATCGCGGCTATGCAGCCGATATCATCGCCCCTTCGGCTATTCCTTGCCCAGACAAGGTTCCAGGCCCCGATGGCATTCCTGCGGACTGTGGTACGCCGCGCACTATGACGCCGGAGGATATTTTCCGTGTTGCCGAGGAGTTTGCACAGGCCGCCAAAAATGCCCGTGCCGCGGGCATTGACGGCGTGGAATTGCATTGTGCCAGTGGCTATCTGGTGAACCAGTTCCTGAACAGCGCAAGCAACCATCGCGACGATGCCTTTGGCGGCTCACCCGAAAATCGGGTGGCCTTTGCCGAACTGCTGTTGGGGCGCATGGCGGACAGCATCGGGGCTGACCGGGTCGGCTTCCGCATATCGCCCGGCAATCCCTATAACGGCATGGATCCATCCGATCCCGAACCGGTGTTTGCAGCCTTATTGCGCGCCGCCGAAGGGATTGGAAATCCGCGCACAGGGGCAGGCCTCGCCTATGTCCATCTGGTCGATATGGCGCTTGCCGATCTCGATAGCCTCGCCATGGTGCGCGCCAACTGGTCCGGCCCGATCATCACCAACAACAATCTGAAGGCGGACAGCGCGGCCGCGATACTCAATGCCGGGCGCGCTGATGCCGTATCCTTTGGCCGCCCGTTCATATCGAACCCCGATCTTCCGGCGCGACTTAGATCTGGCGCGCCACTGACCAAGCCCGACTATGCGCATCTCTATACCGGGGAAGAAAAGGGCTATACCGATTATCCTAGGGCCTAGGGCAGTTCATCACCATTTCCATTAAGGTCCGGCGCCTTTGCCGGTGTCCATTGTTCCGATGCAAAGCGGATGGCGGGCGCCATATGGTGCGCCCCATCATGTTCGACCCAAAGCCCCCGTTCGGCGATATGGGGTTGATCGAGCGCTTCGCGAAAATCGAGTATCGGCGCAAAGGCGACATCCTTGTCGGCGAACCATGCGACCCATTGATCGCGCGTTTTTTGGGCAAAGGTGGCACGCAGAAAGGCGATTAATTCCTCCTGCTCGCCCGCCTCACGCTTCGCATGTTCGACTAGGTCGGGTCGGTCGAGGGCATGGAGCAGATTTTCGGCAAATTTGATCTCCCGCCCGCCGAGCACCACATGCTTTGCATCTTTGGTGCGATAAATCTGATAGAAGCCAGCCCCGCCAAGCGACCTTTGCTGCGACGAAACAGGCGACGGACCACCGGCAATTGCACTGCCCGCCGTGTGAACGCACCAAGGTAAGAGGCTGTCGAACATCGCGCAGTCGATATAGTCGCCCCGCCCTGTCCGTTCGCGCCCGATCAGCGCCATCAGCGTGGCGGAAAGCGCGGTCAGCCCGGCGGCCATATCGGAAGCGGCGACGCCCGGCACAACCGGCGTGCCATCGGGCGCGTCATTGACCGAGAGGAAACCGGCAAGCGCCTGCGTCGCCATGTCATGCGCGGGATGGTGGGCCAGCGCACCAAATTGGCCAAAGCCGGAAATCGAGCAATAGACGATGCGCGGATTACGCGCGGCGACCGCTGCATAATCGAAACCCAGTCGCTGCATCACGCCGGGCCGGAAACCTTCGACAAAAACATCTGCATCCTCGATCATCCGCCACAGCCGGGCCTTGCCGGCTTCGCTTTTCAGATCGAGAACACCACTCTTTTTGCCCCGATTAAGATTGCGGAACCAGACCGATTGGCCGGCCTCGAACGGGGCCTGCTCACGCGACGGATCGCCCGCCATGGACTCAACCTTGATAACCTCCGCGCCCTGATCTGCCATCATCACCGTCATCATCGGCCCGGGAAGAAACACCGAAAGGTCGATAACTTTGATGCCGGTCAGTTTTCCCATGATTGCCCCACTTTGCGCAAAAAATCGTTGCGGCGGCCTATAGCCAGCCTTGGGGCAATGTAGAAAGCGATAACCGCACCACCCGCATCCGCCAATGCAGCTTGGCAAAACGCCTCGACACAGGCAGATGCATTGCTTGGAGAAGCGGCGCTGCCATTGTGGCGCAAGATAAGGACGATGTTTGAATGAGCATGACGCAACGCGCCCTGGATATTGGCGCCCGGGTGGAAGAATTCGTCCGCACAGTTGTTGCGCCTTATGAAAGCGATCCGCGCTGCGACCATCATGGCGCGCCGACCGATGATCTGGTCGCGGAGCTGAAAGAGAAAGCCCGCGCGGCAGGCGTATTGACCCCGCATATCCTGCCCGATGGCGGACATCTGACCCAAGTGGAAACGGCCTATGTCCTGCAAAAAACTGGGCTGTCGCCGCTGGGGCCGCTGGCATGCAACACAGGTGCGCCCGATGAGGGCAATATGTATCTGCTTGGCAAGGTGGGTAGCCCAGAAATCAAGGAACGATTTCTAGAGCCGTTGGTCGCAGGCCGGGCCCGATCTGCCTTTTTCATGACCGAACCGGCCAGCGAAGGCGGCGCGGGATCCGATCCATCAATGATGCAGACCCATTGCCATATGGATGGCAACCATTGGGTCATCAACGGCCGCAAGGCATTCATCACCGGGGCGCAGGGTGCAAAGGTCGGCATCATCATGGCCAAGGCAGACGAAGGTGCGTGCATGTTCCTTGTCGACCTGCCCGATCCTGCCATCCGTATTGAGCATGTGCCGAACACGATCGACAATTCGATGCCCGGCGGCCATGCCACCGTGCTGATCGATAATCTGCGCGTTCCGGCCGACCAGATGCTCGGCGACGCGGGCGAAGGCTTCAAATATGCGCAGATCCGCCTTTCCCCTGCCCGGCTTTCACATTGCATGCGCTGGCATGGCGCCTGCCAGCGGGCACATGAAATTGCGGCCGATTATGCCAATCGCCGCATGGCATTCGGTAAGACGTTGATCGACCATGAGGGCGTCGGCTTCATGCTCGCGGAAAATCTGATCGACCTGAAACAGGCCGAGCTGATGATCCAATGGTGTGCGGCCGTGCTCGACAGCGGCGATCTCGGCACTGCGGAAAGCTCCATGGCCAAGGTCGCAGTATCCGAGGCTTTGATGCGCATCGCCGACCGTTGCGTGCAGGTGATGGGCGGCACCGGAGTGACCGACAAGACGATCGTTGAGCAAGTCTTCCGCGAAATCCGCGCCTTCCGCATCTATGACGGCCCCACAGAAGTCCATAAATGGAGCCTTGCCAAGAAAATCAAGCGCGACTGGAAAGCCGGCAACGCCTGACAAATAATGCCGGAGCGGCGATCTTCACCCCTGCCACGGAGGAAGGGGCCCGTGCTGCGGGAATTGACCCGGCCAAGTATCGCGCATCCGACAATGCCTATCTGTTTTTCAAGGCGCAGTACGATGCACTGCTGGGCTTATTCGGGGGCGCTACACTTGGTACCGCGTCCCTTGCCCGGCAAGGGTAGTCCTGAACCCGTGCCTGTTGCCGCGCCATCGTAGATAGCGATTTTACCGTTCACAAATACAGCCACTACCCCGGTCGAAAACGCAGTGGGATGCATGTAATCGGCCCGAGGCCGGAAACGGCGCGGATCAAAGGCGACAATGTCGGCATATGCGCCCGCGCGCAATTCTCCCCTGTCCTTAAGCCCGAAAATGCGGGCAGGCCGGATCGTGCTCGATGCAATGAATGTCCGCAGATCGATCACTTTCCGGTCGCGAACATAGGTGTCATATTTGCGCGCGAATGAGCCATAATAACGGGGATGCCCTAATGAGGCATCCGAGCTCGTCACAACCCAAGGGCGTTGCATAAACTGCGCTATATCGCTTTCGCCCTGATTGAATGACGCGACTTTTACCTCGTCAACCGACAGCAGATCCATCGTGGCAACAACCGGGTCAGTCGCCCTTGCTTCAGCGATCTCTTTCAAGGTTTTGCCTATCGCCCAGTTAGGGCCAGCTGTGATGAGCAGTGCGGCAGACCCTCCCCTCCGGCGCAGATTATCCTCAATCTCGGGCCGCATCCGTGATCGTGTTTCGGGATTGGCAAAGCGATCAAGCATGGCTGCGCGGCCGCCATCTTGCGCCCAACGAGGTATCAAGGCCGCAGACAGGCCGGTTCCCGATGCCGACCATGGATATTGATCGGCGCTCACTATCTGCCCGGAAGCCTGCGCGGCTTCGATCTTGCTTATGACTTGGGGGGCCATCCCCTGAACGTCGACGCCCAACGCCTTTATATGGGCGATATGCAGCGGAAGGCTTGCATCACGGCCGATCGCCAATGCCTCATCGATTGAGGCAAGCAGACCGATTGAATAGCTCGATTCATCGCGCAGATGGGTGTCGTAAACCCCGCCAGCCGAACCGGCTATGCGGGCTAATGCTGTAACCTCGTCACGCTTGGCAAAACTTTGCGGCGCGTAGAATAGCCCGGAAGACAGACCCATCGCACCCTCGCACATTGCGTTCGCTACAATCGTCTGCATCTGCCCGAGTTCATCCGAAGTCGGTGCCCGATCCGATTGGCCGATCACGGCAGAACGAACCGCCCCAAAGCCAACATAGGTTGCGAAATTGACCCCATAGCCCGATCTGGTTTCGCCGGCTGCTCCCTCAATTGTGCCCAATGTCTTGGCGATGTTGGGGCTGCCCAGTCCATCGCCCCCTATGAACACCGTGGTCACGCCCTGGGTCAGAAAGGGGAGAAGAAGGCGTGCGACAGGATTTTCAGACAAAAGGGCGTCACCGGCATGGGTATGCGGATCAATGAAGCCCGGCGCCACAACCAGATTCTGGGCATTGATGGTCTTGCCAGCACGGCCCGGCGCTTTGCGCCCCACATAGACGATTTTGTCGCCGCTGATGGCGACATCGCCAACAAAAGGAGGAGCGTCGCCGGTGTATATCGTGCCGCCTTTCAGCACGGTATCATATGCGGGTGCAGAAGAGGCGGATGGTGCGCCGGCCATGGCTAGTGAGGAAAAGGCCAAAGCTGCGGAGCCGATCCAGAAACGCATTCGCTTTCTTGCCACAATCAATCCCCTCTTCACCAACCTGATTTGTGCGTCCGCCCATCAGCCGGGGCGGCGATTATCATTTTTCCTGCCAAGCGATGGCTTCGATTTCAATCAAGGCCTCGGGGGCTGCAAGATCCGAAATGACCACTGATCGGGCGGGGAAAGGGTGCGCAAAAAATTCCCGATACACCATATTGAATTCGGCATTATAGGCCCGGTCGGTTAGCCATACAGTTGTTTTGACCACGTCGGCCAGATTGCACCCGGTAGACTCCACTGCAGCACGAAGATTTTCCAGCGCTTGCCGTGCCTGATTGGCAAATCCCCCTGCGACGATTTGCCCGTCAGCACCTCGGCCAAGCTGGCCTGAGGTAAAGATCATTTGACCCGCTTGGGTTACCCGCGAAAGCGGCAGACTGTCAGCCATAATATTCATTCTCCAATCAGCGATATGTTTTCGGGCGCAACCAAGGTGCGGGCCTTTACCCCGTATTGATTGTGCGCTCCCCATGGTCTCATCAGACGTAATGATATGCCCCATGGATTGCAGCCAACGCACCGTATCGGGGTTGAAGTTGGGTTCCACCCGCAGCTTGCTTCCCGCATCTTGGAAGATCCGGGGCTGATGCGTGGCCTCTTCAACGTTGAGCTTGAAATCGACGATATTGACGATGATCTGCATGACGGTGTTGATGATCGTGCTCCCGCCCGGCGTTCCCGTGACCAACCAAGGTTTCCCGTCCTTCATGACGAAGGTGGGCATCATGGTCGACACCATGCGCTTGCCCGGCAGCAATGCATTGGGCGGCACAGGCTTGCCTTCGGCGAGCGCCTTTGCCGTTGCCACATGGCTGAAATTGTTCATCTGGTTGTTGAGTAGAATACCGGTGCCTGCAATCATCACTCCGGAACCGAAATCGGCGCCCAGCGTATAAGTGGTCGACACGACATTGCCATTTGCATCGGCAACCGAATAGTGTGTGGTCGACGGACTTTCGAACTGCCATGGATCGCCCACGCCCATCACATCAGACGAACCCGCTTTGTCAGGATCGATTAGCCGGGCTCTCTGCCGCGCATAATCTTTGGACGTGAAACCCTTCAGTGGCACAGACGCAAAATCGGTATCGCCAATGAACCAGTACCGGTCCGCATAACCCAGCTTCATGCTTTCTGCCATCAAGTGCAACGATTTGGCGGAACCGGCACCATTGGCCGCCAGATCAAAATTTTCGAGTATGTTGAGCATGTTGATAAGCGTGGCGCCCCCCGCGCTTGCCGGCGGTGCCGTCACAATTTCGAGACCGCGATAGGTGCCGCGCAACGGTTGCCGTTCTACTGCACGATAATTTGCCAGATCATCCAATGTGATCAGCCCGCCATTCGCTTTCATATCCGCAGCAATGCGTTCTGCGACCGGCCCTTTGTAGAAACCATCTGCACCGCGTTCGGCGATTTGTTTGAGGGTCCATGCAAGATCCGGCTGCTTCAAGATTTCACCGGCGCGATAGAGCGAACCGTCTGCCTTGTAATAGGCTTGCCGTGCCGCTGCGCTCGTCGACAATCGCTCTTGTCCCCAGCTGAACACAAAGGCTTCGTCCGGGGTCAGCGCTATGCCGTCGCGCGCAAGTTTGATGGCAGGGGCCAGAACTTTGGACCATGGCAGCTTGCCCAAGCGCTTGTGCGCAGCAAACAGCCCTGCAACAGTTCCCGGCACAGCTGGGGCGATATAGCCCCTGCTTGCTATGTCCGCTTCGCGCCCATCCTTGTCGAGATACATGGCAGTGGTCGCTGCTCCGGGCGCGACGGAACGGAAGTCGAAAAACATCTGCTTGCCTGTCCGGCCGTCATGGACAAGCATGAAGCCATCCCCGCCAATATTGCCGGCACGGGGTAAGGTGACCGCAAGCGCAAAACCGATGGCAACGGCTGAGTCAACGGCGTTACCGCCCTGCTTCAATATGTCGGCGCCGACCTTGCTCGCCAAGGCGCTTTGCGAAACCACCATCCCGCGTTCACCAACAACGGGGGAATGAATGCTCGGATATTCAAGAAGCTGCTTCTTCTGGGCCGTCGCCGGCAATGCCAAAGTCGCCGCGAGCCCGACGACCAGCGCAAATTTACGTACCGGTTTCCAGATCCCAAACATCAAACTCTCTCTCCTGTAACGATTTTCGCAACCCGTTCCGCTGATCCCATGGCATAGGTCCAACCGAGCATGCCATGCCCGACATTCGCTGAAATGCGGCCTGATATCCGTTTTATGATCGGAAGAGAATCCGAAGACATTGGTCGCACCCCGGCCCACACCGATTCAATGTCATCATAATTCGCTGCCGATGGAAGAATATTCCCCGCAGTGCCGATTAACTTACTGATTTTTCGATCATCTACTTCGTTATTATTGGCTGCAATTTCCGCAAGACCAGCTACTCTGATTTTTCCTTCGAGCGGACACAGAACGACCTTTTTCGCAACATCCGTTACGCTGAGCTGCAAAGATACCTCGCCGCGAGCTGCCGTGAATGAATAGCCCTTCATCGGCATAACGGCGCCGTAGAGACCGAATTTTCGTCCTAACCTTCCGGCCCCTATGCCGGCGCACAGCACAATTTCGTCGGCAGTCATTTTCTCGCCCGCTTCAGTCTCGATCCAGGCCGAACGACCATCATCTTCAAGCGTGCGCACCCGGGTGCTAAAACGCATTACAGCCTGATATTTCTCTTCAAGCAGCCTTTGCATTTCGCGGCAAAATTTGTGCGGGTCGCCCACCTCGTCATCGGGGGAATGAATACTGCCGACCAGATCACCCGGATAATCTGCAAGTGCTGGCTCCAGATTGATGGAGTCCGCGCGGCTCAATATATGCTGAATGGCACCCAATGAGCGTTTAGCCTCGACAAGCTTTCGCGCCGATGCAAAGCTGTTTTCACTGCTGTGAATGTGCAGCTTACCTGTAGCCTTGCGGCCAAATTCCAATCCATGCGCGGCAACCAACCGCTCCATTTCAATACGAGACTCAAATCCAAGGCACAGGCCGGCCAATGTCTTTTCCAAATATTTGGTCGATGTCGTGTTGCGCAGGAAGTTCAAAAACCAAATCAGATGGCCGGGATCGATCGTCGGCCGGACCAGTATGGCCGGATCAAGCCCGACAACAATCTCTGCCGCTTGTTTCAAAAAGGCCGGGCTGGCGCCGTGTCCCAAATGTAGATCATTGATATTGGCTGATTGCGGAACATTTAACATGTTCTCTTGCTAGGCAACGTGCACGCCCAGGCAAGTATGATGACCCAATAATCTGAGGCTGAACCTATAACCGTGAGTTATGTTTTACAGGTTTGACTGCCGGTCGAGAATGTTTTTCATGACCTGTATCAACCGCTCTGCAAGCTTGGAAAGCGGACGATCCTCCAACCAAGCAGCCTGAACAGTGAATGCCACGGCAGGGGTAATGGGGAACACGTCCAAGCCGCCGGTCTTCATGGCCATGGCGGTGAATTCATCGACCACCGCCACGCCTGATCCATGCTTAACCAAGGCAGCGGCGATATAATAAGTGTCGACCGACCCGATTTCTTTCAAATCGGCTTGGGCAGTGGTTTGTGCGGCGGCCACAACATCGCCGATGGGGCCACTGGTCGAAACACCGATCAAATCCAAATTGCTGATTTCGTGCCAGCCGACGGCTTCCTTCGCAGGATCAAACACCCCCGTCGGCGCGATCGCTACGACTTTACCCTTTGACAGCTTGCGTTGGTTCAAACGCGGATGCGGCGGCGGATCATAACCAAAGGCGATGTCGCATTCACGTTCGTAGAGCGATCTTAATATGTCGCTATGCCGGATCGTCTTGATGTCGAACGTCACATCTGGATTTGCGGACCGGAATTCCGTGATTGCTTGCGGCAATAGTTCAAGACCGAGTGACGGGACGACGCCAATCCGCAAATGCCCAGCGCCCGAACGTCGTAAATTGGCAGCAGCCTGCTTTAGCGAAGACACCCGCCGGAAAACTTCATCAACTTCGCGATACAAAGCATGCGCTTCGTCAGTTGGAGCAAGCCTGCCGCGAACCACATCGAACAGCCGGATGCCGAGGTAGGATTCAGTGTGCCGCAAAACCTTGCTGACCGCAGGCTGCGACACATTAAGGGCCCGCGCAGCTGCGCTTATCGAGCCATTCGCATATACTGCGTGAAAGATTTCTATCTGCCTTAGTCGCATGGCGAGGATCCTTTACAAATCCTGCGCCATGCGACCAGCATGTTTCGTGTCAACAGAAGATCAGAAATCTCTGGATGCTTCGAAGTAGACGAACCGGCCGGTGGGGTTGGAAACCGCCCCATTGAAGCCGAAGTTAGACGAAGTCAGCGGAGGATCCCGATCGAACAGATTGCGCGCACCGACCCGGAAGCGCATTCCTTGCAACAGCTTGTCTTGCTCTCTGCCCTGGAACTGGATGTAAGCATTCATCGTCGTGAAGGCAGGTGCCTCGTAGAAGCTTCCGTTCACAACCGTCGTTCCGGTGTCGAATATCGACCCGATATAGTCCAACTGCGCGCCAGCAGTGACAGGACCCGACTTCCAGGTAACGCTTCCGCTGAAGCGCCATTCCGGATTGCCGTTTTGCTTAACCTGATCCCCGGCCTGGGTAATATTGATACCCGTGCCCAGCGTCCCTGCAGCATTGGCAGCAATCAACTGCGCTTGCAGGTCAGACGGAGTCTGCAGCCATTTCAGCAGTTTGGACGCGCCCAGATCGAAGCTGAACCGCCCCAAATCCGTTTTCCCGGAATCATAGTTGAGGGCGATGTCGATCCCGCGAAGTTTGCGCGGGCCAAGGTTGAAATAGTCATCCTGCACGAAGGAGATATCGCCAACCCGCTGCGTTCCTACCGGTACAAGGCGCACGACGTTCGGATTGCTGCGGCCGCCAAGACGCTCAAGATAATCAAACAATATCTGGTTCTGCGCGCCTTGCAGACCGATCACGCCCGTTGACTTAAGCGACCAACGGTCAACCGTAAGCGTCAGGTTGCGGATCGGCTGGAACACCGCACCCCATGAAATCGTCTCTGCGTCTTCCGGTTTCAGCTGCTGGTTGCCCGAGCGAACTTCCAGTGTGCTGATGCCGCTGCAAGTCGTGACATTGATACGGCATTGCGCCCAGTCGGTGCGGGTATTCGCGACCTGGGTACCGGCGCTGTAATATTGCGCAAGATTGGGGGCGCGGAAGCTTTGCGACCATGAAGAACGGAACCGCAGGCCATCCACAACCTTCAAAAAGCCGGCAACCTTCGGCTTCAGCACATTGCCAAAGTCCGAATAATATTCATCGCGCGCCGCCAGCTGCAGATCGAGAGAGCTGATCAGAGGAATGTTCATATCCTCGGAAATTACGGGGACCGCAAATTCGACATAGGCTGCTGCAACCGTACGATCTGCCTTCACGTCAGGTGCCGGGCTGGCGCCCATAACGTCGGTGCCATAAACGATACCGGTCACCGAATCCCGGTAGGTGATCGTCCCATCCAGACGCGCGTCACGGTTGTCGCTGTAGCTGTCATAACGCACTTCGACGCCGCTTGCGAAGCCGACAGAACCGCCGGGAAGTTCAAACAGGTTCGAATTTGTAACCTTGAAATCCCAGGTGGTCAGCGATGTTTTACTGATGCGGTGAACCCCGACGAGGAACGAGTTTATCGTATTGGCATTGCTCGGCGTACCATCTCCGAGCGAGAAATTGGTCTGGTTGCCACCGTTGAAGGGGTTGTAGGCGTCAGGAGTGGTAAGGGCGAGTGCCTCTTGGAACTTGGTGTTGCTGATCGCATTCTTGGTGAAATCGTCGGTGCGTGCCCAGGCATAGGTCGCCGCCGATTCCCATTTGAAGTCACCAAATTCTCCTCTGAGGCCGAGCAGTGCGCGGAACATATCATCCGTCACCTCAAACTTCCGCGGTCCGGTATCCACCGGGCGATACGTGGTTATTCTCACAGGGAGGCCGCCAGTCGGCACGCCAGTCAAACCGGCAAGCCTGTTTGGATTGGGCGTTGTCCCAAACAGCGTCGGACCCAGCGGGTTCCAATAAGACGTCGCCGGTACCGTAATCACCGCGCTGGAAATCGGCGCGGACTGCTCACGCTGGCCCCGCAAGCGGGCATGATAATAGCCAAGCTCGCCAAACATTTCGACTGCGCCAAATTCCTGCTTTGCGCTGGCATAGATGTTCACACGGTCATCCGGATTTTCGTCATAGCGCAACACGCGCGAGGTGGCCCCGGTGATCGTACCGGAACGAAGGCACAGATTGCCGTTGATAACGGTGCTTGAACATCCCGCCGCCGTGTTCGCAGTGGGCTGAATGTTAAAAACACCCGATGCTGTCAGCGTCGCAGTGCCTTGGCGCACCGTCGTCACCGGTACGGTCGTGAAGCTTCCCCAAGGTGAAGAGGTTGAACGGTTGTCAAAGCCAGTGTCTGCTTCCCAAGGCGTACCGGCAACATCAGCAAGATGGTTTTCGCTGGCGGAAAAATCGCGCTCGCTGGCAAACAAGGGCGTACGGCGCGTATAGCTGCCGAACAGCATGAACCGTCCGCCGGACTTGGTTTCTATCCCTGCCTTTGCAGCTACGGTTGCCTCGCTGGTTCCATCTGCAAAGCCATAACGGCCATTGACCCTGAAGCCTTCATAACGGTCGTCGAGCACGACATTGACAACACCCGCAACGGCATCGGCGCCGTAGATAGCGGCTGCGCCGTCGCGAAGCACTTCAATGCGCCGTGTCGCGCCAACCGGGATGGCATTGGTATTTGCCGTCTGGACCGGAACGAAATTCTCCGTTTGCGTTCCCGGCGTCAAAATCATGCGCCGTCCGTTGACCAAAACAAGCGTGTTGCCCGTACCGACACTGCGCAGGTTGATCGATGCATTGTCACCGCGCGCATCGTTCAGGTTGCCCGTTGTGCGCGATTCCTGAAACTGGACGTCACCTGCCTGCGGCAAGGAACGGAAAAGATCGTCGCCGGATACGCTGCCCGTTGCAGCGATACGGTCCTCACCCACGACGGTGACCGGCAATGCTTCGGCAATCTTCGCATTTTCAATGCGGCTGCCAACCACAACGATTTCGGGCTGTTTCTGCTCAGCATTTGCGGGCGGTGGAGTTTCGGCTGCGGTATCCTGCGCCACCGAGACTTGAGATAAAAAGACCAACGTCGATGCGCCGACCAACAGGCCATTACGCACATATTTCATCGTTTCTGACATTACCGCCCCCTGATGTACTTAAATATGGGGAGAGGGTGTTACAGCTAAATTCCAGCTTTGAAATGGCCAATGCGATAAAAACTTATGTGATAGCCATAACCCAATGTTATGAACTTGCGACCAAGTCGCATGTCAGGTTGCGAAGTTGCGCAATTGGTAGCCCAACCGGGTCGCGCGCTCTGCGTCCACACCCAGCCCCGACAATCCCAGCACAATCATGTCTTCAATCCGCCGGTCGGCATCTGGTCGGGGGAATTTGCGCTCGACGAGGTTGATCATCAGAACCTGGCAAAGACCCAGCCAATAAAGCACGCCGCTGTGACGGGCTTCGGGCCTGACCAATCCGAGCGCGCTGGCCGCCTCCATGTCTTCGACAAGACCCTTGTTCAGCGGATGATCTCTTGCAGTCGAACTTGCATGGCTCCGCAGCAGCACGGCCGATCTTTTGGGGTTTGTGATGGCAAATTCAGCAACGACGCGCATGCCCCGCGCGATCCGCTCGACCGGATCGTCAATCCGCGCGTTACACCGCGCCACAAGATCCTCAAGCTCGAGCCGCACTTCGGTGGCGATGGCGTTGGCAAAATCCTGCTTGTCAGCGAAATGATTGAAAAAACTGCCCTTCGCGACGCCCGCCTTTGCGACCAGATCGTCAATCGGAATGGCGTCAATCGATCGATCGACCAAAAGGTCAAAACCCGCAGCGATAAGCGCCGCGCGGGTACGGGCGACACGCGGCGATGAAGCAAGCGATTGAGACGAAGTGGCCATGCGCCAATTCTAATTGACTATCTGGTCAATCGCAAGTTATTTGACCAAATAGTCAAAACTGAATCGCGGGAGAGAGGCGATGTCGATCATTCGGATCGAAGATATTGCGCATGTACGCTTTGCTGCGCCGGACCTCGCTGCGATGCGCGCGTTCCTGAACGATTTCGGGATGCATACATTTGAAACGGACGGGCGACTTTACGGCAAGGGCAGCGACGGACGCCCGTTCGTCCATGTGACTCAGCCGGGTGAAGCGAAGTTCCTCGCGGTTGGTTTCCGCGCTGAGACTGTTGCCGATCTGGAAAAGCTTGCCGCAGCCGAAGGCGTCGCGATCGACGATCTGGAAGAACCCGGCGGCGGCAAGATCATCCGCCTGATCGATCCCGATGGCTATGGCGTCGAGGTTGTCGCCGGCCAGTGCAAAGGCGAAGCAACGCCCTCTTTTGCCGACCCAGAGCGAAATACGGCATCCGCCAAACCGCGTTTCCGCTCCACCATAAGGCTCGACCCCGCACCCGCCCATGTCCGCCGCATCGGTCACGCTGTTTTGAAGGTGCGCGATTTCCGCGCGTCGGAGAAATGGTACAAGGATCGTTTCGGATTTCTGACATCCGACGAAGTGGAAGCGGCCAAGGATGTTGCGCTCGGGGCGTTCATGCGCTGCGACCGCGGAGACAAGCCCGCGGACCATCATACACTATTTCTCGCGCAACTGCCCGGCCCACTTGGACTGCTGCACGCGGCGTTCGAGGTCGCCAATCTCGATGACCTTATGCTTGGCCACCAGCATCTGAAGGCGAAGAAGCGCGAAGCCGCATGGGGCGTTGGCCGTCACATAATGGGCAGCCAGATATTCGATTATTGGAAAGATCCGTTCGGCAATGAACTCGAACATTGGACCGATGGCGACCTGTTCACTGCCGCCGATCCGCCGCAGAAACAGCCGATAAGCGCGCTGCTCGCCGTGCAATGGGGTGCACCGCATCCAATGTTTGCCGGCAAAATGCCGCCCCCTGCAGGCCTCATCGCTTTTTTCACTGCCCTCAACATCCGCATCAAACGGCTGTTCAGCCGCCAGCCAAAAGGAAATCCCGCATGAAACTCGCCACCTATACGGCCAATGGCCAAACCCGCACCGGCATCGTCATAGGTGACCAGATCGTCGACAGCGGCGTCGAAGGCACGATGATCGACCTGATCCGCAACTGGGACGCGCTGAAGCCCGGTCTTGAGGCAAAGGCGGCTGCCGGCGGTGGCCTGCCGCTCGCCTCGGTCAGACTGGAAGCGCCGGTGCAACGCCCCGGTAAAATCTTCGCGATCGGCCTCAACTATGCCGACCATATCGCGGAATCAAAGATGGAAACGCCGCAACGGCAGGTTTGGTTCACCAAGGCACAGACCAGCGTCAATGCGCCTTATGATGACATCGAAATCGCAACCGGCACGATGGCCAATGATTATGAGGTCGAACTGGTGGCCGTGATTGGCAAGGGCGGCAAGCATCTTACCACCGAAGACGCGCCTGCGGCCATTTTCGGCTATTGTATCGGCAATGATGTGACCGAGCGCATGTGGCAGCACGCCTCGCCGCAATGGTCATTGGGCAAGAGTTTCGACACACATGCACCCATGGGGCCGTGGATCGTCACGGCTGATGAAGTGGACGATCCGCACGCGCTGGGCCTGCGCTGCTTCGTCAACGGCGAGAAGCGGCAGAATTCGAGTACCGCGCACCTTGTCTTCAACATCTGGCAACAGGTCGAGCATCTCTCGGTGGGGATGACCCTGGAGCCGGGCGACTGCCTGTTTACCGGCACCCCGGGCGGCGTCGGCGCTGCCATGGACCCGCGCCAGTTCCTGAAGGCCGGCGACGTGGTGCGCTGCGAAGTGGACGGGCTTGGCCACATCGAAGGCACTATGGTGGCGGAAGGCTGAGCCCGATGATCCGCAAAATCATTTACGCTGTCCTGGCGCTAACAGTAGGCGCGTTGGTGCTGGCGTGGATCAATCGTGATGCACTGGTTGACCGGGCGATCCAAGGCAGGTTGCAGCAAGAGCCTGACCGCAGCTTCCTTGAAGACAAAGAGCATGTCCGCGTGCTGATCTGCGGTACCGGTTCGCCCGAAGTCAGCTCGGCCAAGGCACAGGCCTGCACGCTGGTGTCGGCGGGCGGCAAGATGTTCCTCTTTGACGTTGGTGACGGCGCAGTTCGCTCGCTCGCGCATTCCAAGATACCGGTGAACCAGCTCGAACGCGTGTTCATCACCCATTTCCATTCGGATCATTTCAACGACCTTGCCACGCTGATTAATGCCGGCTGGATTTGGGGTCGAAGAACACCGCTGGAGGTGCAAGGTCCGGTCGGAATGAAGCAAGTGCTCGATGGCTTCGCACAGGCCTATGCTCTCGATGAAGGTTATCGCAGCGCCAATATGCCGCATCTGGCCAAGAACCGCGCTGTCGCCTTTGGCGTGCCGCTCGAAATCGCCTTTGCCGAGGGTCAGCGCGTGGTGCGGGTGTATGACAAGGATGGCGTGACGATTGATGCAACGCTCGTTGCACACGATCCGGTGAAACCCGCTTTGGGCTACGTCCTCAAATATAAGGGCAAAAAGGTCTTCATCAGCGGCGATACCGAGGTTAGTCCGGTCAACATGGATGCGATGCGCGATGCCAATCTGGCTATCCATGAATCCTATGCCGCGCACATGGTGCGCCGCGCGATCCCGCAAATGCGGAAATTGGGAATGGATTTTGAGGCAACTGTGGCCGAACGCACCATCCCCTACCATGCCGACAATATGGCGCTCGCCCAGCAGGCGCAGGAGGCTGGGGTGAAGCACCTGCTGCTCACGCACCTCATACCCTATCCCGACAGTTTCGTGGTCCGGCAGATGTACACTGAGGGGATGGGGCAACAGTTTAAGGGCAAGCTGACAGTTGCGCAGGACGGGATGATCCTGGTGCTTTGATCGCAAATTGGCTCGCTAATCCGGGGGAGGGTTCGGATGACGGATTTTGATTGCGATGTGTTGATCGCGGGCGGTGGCCCGACCGGCGTCACGCTGGCGGTGCTTCTTGCGCGACGCGGGGTGAAGGTGATCGTCGCGGAGAAGGAAGCCGCGATCTATCCGCTGCCCCGTGCAGCCCATATCGACCATGAATGCATGCGCATCCTGCAGGAGGCGGGGGTCGCCGATGAGGTGATGGCGACAAGCCGGCGGGCCTCCCGCTATGATTTCCTCAACGCAAAGGGCGAAGTCCTGCTGCGTTTCGATGGCGCGGAACAGATCGGCGCGGGCGGCTGGCCGGTGGCGAACATGATCCACCAGCCTTCGGTAGAGGCGGCGCTGCGGCGCGCGCTGTCGGCCTATGCCAATGCCGAATTCTATGGCGGTTGGGAGGTCACATCCTTTGTCGATGACGGGGACGTAGTGACGGCGATAATTGCAACGCCCGATGGCGAGCGGGCGATACAGGCCCGCTATCTTGTCGGTGCCGATGGTGCACGATCGCTGTTGCGCAAAGCCTCTGACATCGCCTTTGATGATTTGAATTTTGAAGAGCCATGGCTGGTTGTCGATGTGTTGGTCGATGATGCGTCGCGCCTGCCCCAGAAAAATTTGCAGATCTGCAACCCTGAACGCCCGACGACCTGCGTGCTGATGGGGGAAGGCCGGCACCGCTGGGAATTTATGATCAAGCCGGGCGAAAGCGCCGAGCAGGTCAGCGACGATGCCTTTATCGAAAAGCTGCTGGAGCCATGGAAGGTGAAGGGTGCCGTGCGGATCGAACGCAAGGCGGTTTATACCTTTCGAGCGCGTATCGCTAACCAATGGCGCAAGGGCCGCGTGCTGCTGGCAGGCGATGCCGCGCACCAGACGCCGCCCTTTGCGGGACAGGGCATGTGTTCCGGCCTGCGCGACGCCGCCAATCTCGGCTGGAAACTGGCAGAGGTTGTCACCGGCAAAGCGCCCGACGCGCTGCTCGACTCTTACCAGCCGGAACGCGAACCCAATGTCCGCGCAACCATTGAAATGGCGATCATGATGGGGCGCACAGTGTGCATCACCAGCAAATGGGGTGCGTGGATGCGCGACCTCAAATTCAAGCTCGCCCGCGCCCTTGGGAAATTGCCCGACGGGCCGCCGGCATATCCGCCAATCACTGCCGGAATCATCCTCACTGGCTGCGCAGTTGCGGGCAGCTATTTCCCGCAATTTGTGTCGAGCGAGGGTGCGCGCCTCGATGATGTGGTGGGAGCGGAGCCATGGCTCCTCAGTCGAGAGGATCTCGACCGGAAGGATCTTGCCCCCTTTTCCCCGGCTTTGCGGGACTGGCTGAACCAGACCGGCGCCGATGCGGCCCTCATCCGGCCGGACCGCTATCTATTCGGCGCTGCGGATGGACCATCGCTGAGCCGCGCATGGCAGGCGCAAACGGCAATGGTGGCGCAGGGTGCGGAATGCTCCTTCCGCGTCTGAACGCGATAGAGAGCATGCCCCCAATTTCATTGGCTTTTATCTAGTTACAAAACCGCTGGGCAATATTTGCTGAGATATTCGCCATGGCCCGGCATATGCTGGACCACAAAGCGAATAGACTGCTCAATGGCGTCCATTTCCTTTGCCGTCGCAGGCTCCTTCAGACCATCCGCCATGGCGTTATGGCCCCCCATCGCAATACCTTGCCCCATCATCACCGCTGCCCAGCTTGTTTCCGTGAAAAGTTCATCATCCTCGCGGAAGATTTGGCCATTCAAACGGAACAATTCGACCTTTTCGGTGAGGCTATCTGGCACTGCCATAGTCCGGCAATGATTCCAGAATTCGCTATCGCTGCGCGTGGTCGAATTATAGTGGAGGATCAGGAAGTCGCGAATACGCTCATATTCTTTCCCGGTCAGCCGGTTGAAAGCATCTTCCTGCGCCTGCGTTATTCCATCCAGTGAAAGCAGCGCGATCAGCTTGTTGATGCCGGTGTTGATCAAGTGGATCGAGGTGGATTCCAGCGGCTCCATAAAACCCGCCGAAAGACCGAGTGCCACGACATTCTTGTTCCAGAACTTCTTCCGTCTGCCCGTTGTAAAACGCAGGAAGTTCGGATCCGCACCCGGTTTTCCGGCCATATTCTTGACCAAGATATCAAGCGCCTCATCGTCGCCCATATAGCTGCTGCAATAGACATGTCCGTTGCCATTGCGATGTTGCAAGGGGACTTGCCATTGCCAGCCTGCGCTATGCGCTGTGGCGCGCGTGAAGGGCAATGGCGGGCTGCCGTCTTCACGCATGCAGGGCAAAGCGACCGCCCGGTCACAGGGCAGGTAATGCGTCCAGTCCTCATAACCTGTTTTGAGCGTTTGTTCGATCAACAGGCCGCGGAAACCGGAGCAATCAATGAACAGATCGCCTTCAAAAACGCTGCCATCGTCCAAGGTAATCGACGTGATGAAGCCGTTTTCACTATCCTGCGCGACACTGGTGACCTTGCCCTCTTTCTGCACCACGCCGCGCTTTTCCGCATAGCTGCGCAAAAATCTGGCGTAGCGGCCAGCATCAATATGATAGGCATAATTTACGGGCGGCAAATCTTCGCGCTGATAATCTTCTGTCCGTGCAAAGCGGCCGAAATGTGCGGCCATTGTTTCCATATTGAAGACTTGAATGGGCCGCTTGTCGCCCGCCTGATGGTATTTGTGCCAAATATGGTGGAACGATATGCCCTCCATCTGGTAGCCATAATTGCCGAACGGGTGGATATAGCTGTCGCCCAATTTGCCCCAGTTGACGAACTGGATGCCCAGTTTGAAACTGCCCTGCACGGCGGCAAGCATCTCACGCTCATCGACTTCCAGCAATTTGTTGAAATCGAGAAATGGCGGAATCGTGGCTTCGCCGACCCCGACGGTGCCAATCTGCTCCGACTCGACGAGCGTAATATCGACAGCGCGCCCGGCCTTTATTCGCGACAAGGCTGCGGCAGCCATCCAGCCTGCTGTTCCGCCGCCGACAATAATGATTTTTTCGATCGCCATATGCCCTATCCACTCGAAAGACTGTCCAATTGCAATAACGCATTCCATCAAAATGTGAACGTTCATTTTACACCTTGTGAACGCTCACATTCTAAATTATGCCGCGAAATTAACGGGAGAATCACGCCCGCAATATTTTGGGGAAATGGGAGGTTGCCTTGGCCAAGATTTCAACTTTTGCGCACGCTCGCAGATTTGCGGCGTTAACGACTGCTTCAAGCCTGGCGCTGAGCGCGCTGATTGCGACACCGGTGCTGGCGCAAGACGCCGACTCACAAACCGCAGCGGCCGATGAAAGCAAGGCTGAAGAGGAAGTCATCCTCGTCACAGGCTATCGCAAGGCCCTTGAAAGCGCGCAGAATAAAAAGCGCGATGCAGACACCTTTGTCGACGTCATCACCGCAGAAGATATCGGCGCCCTGCCCGACAGATCAGTCGCAGAAGCGCTGCAGCGCGTCCCCGGCATCAATATCTCGCGTTTTGAACAGCGGAATGATCCGGACCGTTTCTCTGTCGAAGGTTCGGGCGTCATCATTCGCGGCCTGCCCTTCGTGCGTTCTGAACTGAACGGTCGCGACATTTTCTCAGCCAATGGCGGACGTGAACTGTCCTTCAACGACGTTTCGCCGGAACTTCTTGGCCGGGTCGAAGTGTTCAAGAACAGCACGGCAGACATGATCGATGGCGGCATTTCAGGATCGGTCAACCTGATTACCCGCAAACCGCTGGACACTCCCGGTTTGAAAATTGCTGGCACGATCGAAGGCAATTATGGCGACATGGCAAAGAAATGGTCGCCTGGCTTTTCTATTCTGGGATCGAACACGTTCGAAACCGGCATGGACCGATTTGGCGTCCAGATCGCTTATGCACAATCCGAACTGGTAACGCGTACCGATGCGTCGCAGATTACCGATCCCTGCTATCGCGCGCCCTCCCTCAACGGTCCGTGTTTGCGCGTTCGCCCCGTCGGCTCGGGCGGATTTGGCGGCGACCAGCAGTTCACGTCCAGCAATTTCCCCCCCGCCGGAGCGGTTTTTGTACCCAAGGGTGCCGGCGTTCGCACCACCGATCTGACGCGTGATCGCAATGCGCTTTCCGCAATCGGGCAATGGGAAAGCAATGACGGCCGCGCTCTGCTGACAGTCGAATATCTGCGTGCCGAAACCGATGCGACGCTGAACGAATATGCTGTTCTCGCCCTCGTCAACGATGATGGTCTGTTCCCGGTCCTGGCACCGGGCACGACAGCAACCTACGACGACAACCAGTTCGTCGCGGGCACATTGACGCAGTTGCAGCCCTTCACGGGCGGACGCGGCATTCCAACCGAACTGCTCCGCTTCCAGCGCGAAGATACCGCAATGAC
This sequence comes from Sphingomonadales bacterium, assembly GCA_021298455.1. GTDB lineage: Bacteria > Pseudomonadota > Alphaproteobacteria > Sphingomonadales > Sphingomonadaceae > Sphingorhabdus_B > Sphingorhabdus_B rara. The sequence continues at coordinate 23,354 of JAJTFR010000049.1, forward strand.
CGAAGATTTTTCGGCGCATCTGAAGCTCAGCCCTTCGGATCGACTGCGGTTCAACTTTGAAGTGCAGCACATCAAATCGGACCGGACCGAAGATGGTTTCATCTCCGCGATGCAAACCTACTCCGACGTGCGCATCGACAACACCGGCAGCACGCCGCAGGTCGAGTTTTTGCAGCCCGGCCAGACCACTTCGCCTGCGTCTTATTTCAACGACCCGTCGCGGACATTCTATTGGTTCCTGATCGATAACCAGGTCAAGAATGAGGGCGAACTGACATCGATGCGTTTCGATGCTGAATATGATGTCAGCGATGAAGGCTTCTTCAAAAAAGCCCGCTTTGGCGCACGCTGGGGTGATCGCAGCCGCGTGACCCGCAGCGCGAACTTCTCGAACTGGGGCAATTTGGGCGCACCATGGACTGGTCGTGGCGGCAATTGGAATTGCGGCGACTTCCAGGCCTTTGGTTGCGGCGGCGCCTATGTCCGGGATTTCCCGAATTCGGCACAACTGCGCAATCCCTTTGGTGATGGCTTCCAGCGCGGCAATGCTCCGGTTCCCCTCGGGGATGGCTCGGCCTTCTTCTTCGGCGGCGACAATATGGTCGCCGACTATTTGAGCGGTGCGATCCGTACGCAAGCCAATGCAATCACCGCTTCAACTCTGACGCCCAATGCATGGTTCCCTATCTCTGCACGCGCCAGCAACGTGCCCGGCGGCGTTTGGACCACCGGCGAAATCTCTGATGTCGAGGAAAGCACCTCCAGCGCTTATGCACGCGTCGATTTCGGTACCCGTTTTGGGGACAATGCCGAGCTTAGCGGCAATTTCGGCCTGCGTTACATCAGCACATCGGTCCGCAGCGGCGGTTCGTTCAGCTTACCGACGCCGGAATTCTTTGACAATAACGGCAATCGTGACGGCGGAGTCCAGTTCGCAGAAGTGCAAGGATCTTGCGCATTCATTCTTGCCAATAACATCGCTCCGGTGCTGAACATCCGTTATGAAAACTGGCTGCCCAGCTTCAACGCCAAGCTTGATTTCGGTAATGGGATATTGGTGCGTGCCGCAGCGTCCAAGGGGATTTCGCGGCCGGATCTCTCAGCGTTCACATCCGGCGGCGGCGCTTATGACAATACCAACAACCTGCGTGCAGGCGGTCTTCTGGCCACTGGTCCGTTGCTTGGTATCGGCACGGGCAACCGCTTCCTTCGCCCGGTAGAATCGTGGAATTACGATCTCTCGTTCGAATGGTATTGGGCCAATGTCGGCTCGCTGACCGTTTCCGGTTTCGTCAAGGACATCACAAACATCATCAACAGCGGTGCGGTTGTGCGTCCTTTCCAAACCCGGGCTGGCACCACCGACATCATCTTCAATACGCCCGTCAACAGCGACGGCGGCACATTGAAGGGCGTCGAGGTCGCCTATCAGCAGGCTTATGACTTCCTGCCCGGATTGCTCAGCGGCTTGGGGGCAGGATTGACCTACACCTATGTCGATGCCGGCGATTTCAACAACGCATCGCTGGGTGCCGAACAGAGCCCCTTGGCTGGCGGTTTGCCTTTGGCCGGCGTGTCGAAGCACACCGTCAATGCCGTCGCCTTTTATGAAAAGGGGCCGCTGAGTTTGCGCGCCGCATATAATTGGCGGTCTGACTTCCTGCAAACACCTCGGGACGTGATCTTCCCATTCTCGCCCATTTATGGAGAAAGCACGGGGCAGTTGGATGCTTCGATCTTCTTCAAGGTGACTGAGAATGTGAAAGTGGGTATCCAGGGTGTCAACCTGCTCGATGAAGTCACCCAAACCTCGCAAGTGATCGACTTTGACGGAACGCGGGCAACCCGCTCTGCTTTCCGCAATGACCGGCGCTACACCTTCCTGGCGCGGTTCGACTTTTAAGCATCAGTTTGCCGATATGGTAACGAGCGGGCCTCTGTCATTGACCGGGGCCCGCTCTTCGTTTTGAAGCATGACAAGAGGACGCATGCTTTCGCGCTGCTTGGGAGCCATTGGGATCTAGCTATGAGAATATCATATTGTTTCGCGCTGCTTGTTGCCACTCTGTCGATCCATCCATTGAGGGCGGAAACAGGCGGTGCCGACAAGCCGGCATGGGAACTTGTCTGGTCTGATGAGTTCAGCGGAACGGAACTTGATCGCAAGAAATGGAAGCCCGAAAAATCCTGCTGGGGCGGCGGCAATAATGAACGCCAATGCTACACTGACAGGACGAAGAATATTCGGGTGAGCGGCGGCCTGCTTTACCTGACGGCGCTTGAAGAGCGTTTTACAGGGCCGGATCGTCCGCCTGAAATTGCATCGATGCCCAATCCAAATAAGACGCAGCCTTTCACGTCGGGGAAAATACGCACACGCAAGCTTGCCAGCTGGACCTATGGCAAATTTGAATTCCGCGCCAAAGTGCCCAAGGGTCAAGGAACCTGGCCCGCGGTCTGGATGATGCCGGCGGACGATCATTATGGCGGATGGCCATTGTCAGGCGAGATCGACATATTGGAAGCCGTCAATCTCGGCGCGACCTGTGACGAGTGTAAGGGCAATGTCGGGGAAAATCGCACACTCAGCGCCATCCATTTCGGCGACAAGGCGCCAAAGAACGAGCATGTTCACCAGCGGGTGGCCCTGCCCGACCAAGCCCTGCCTTCAGACGATTTTCACATCTGGACGCTGGAATGGGGTAAGGGGCTGATGCGCTTCTATCTGGACAACAAACTCTATTGGGAAGTCACCCCGGATCAATGGAATACGGCCTCTCCACGCGCAAAATCAAATCCCGTTGCGCCTTTTGACAAGCCCTTCTACATCATGGCGAACCTCGCCATCGGAGGGAAATTGTCAGAAGAAAACAATGACAAGGGAATAATCATGAACTCCGTCCCGGCAGAGTTCCTGATCGATTGGATCCGTGTCTATCAATGCAAAGATGACAGGGAGAGCGGACTTGCTTGCATCAAGGGTGCCAAAGGGGGCGAATAAATCATGGGCAGACGCCGCCAGAATGTAACCATCAAGCATGTTGCCGCAGATGCAGGTGTTTCCCTGCAAACCGTCAGCCGTGTGATCAATAATGAACCCAATGTGCGCCCGGCGATGAAAGTGCGCGTACAGGAATCGATCGACAAGCTCGGTTATGTGCCGTCCATCGCGGCACAACGGATGAGCGGGTCGCGTTCCTATCTGATCCTTGCCATCAATGATCGTGACCGGACGATTGCCGATTGGCAGGAACGCCAAGGCAGCGATTGGGTCGGCCAAATGCTGCTGGGAGGCATGCTCAAATGCGCCGAGCATGGTTATCGGATGATCTTCGAGCTGGTCGATACGCACAGCGACCATGTCGAACGCGAGTTGAGCGCTGCCATCGCTGCATTGCAACCTGACGGTATCATACTGACGCCTCCACACTCCGAAAACACCCAAATTACGCGGCTATTAGCTGAACGTAATATTCCCTTTGCCCGCATCGGTTCGATATTGCCGGGTCCCGGAATTGCGATGACCATGGGCGATGAAGGCTCGGCCCGAATGGCGACCGAGTATCTGATCCAATTGGGCCATAAGCGCATCGGTTTCATCGCAGGCGCACGCGAATATAGTCTTTCGGAATGGCGCGTACAGGGATGGCAAAGGGCGATGAGCAATGCCGGATTGGATGCAGACGGGCTGCTGATCCAAGGCGATTTCAGTTATGAAAGTGGCGAACAGGCGGCCGCGAGCCTGCTCGATATGCCGCAACCGCCAACCGCCATCATCGCCAGCAACGATCAGATGGCGCTGGCCGTGCTGGATGTAGCCGCAGCACGAGGTATTGACGTTCCCAATGCACTGTCGCTGATCAGTTTCGACAACAGCCCCGTGGTGCGATTTGCAACACCGCAACTCACCGCCATCGATCAACCGATCGCAGCGACCTTTGCGACAGCCGTCGAACTGTTGATCACCGGCGGCCTTGACATTGTGCCGCAACAGCCGGTCATAGTTGCGGGCGAACTGATCGAACGGAGCAGCACTGCCCCACCGGGTAGCAATGACAGCCACTGACTGCTGCCCAACCAGGCCACGATGCTGAATGGCACAGCTGCACTGGAATTATTGGCACATATTGCCTTTGCAGGAGCGATCACCGCCAGCTTTGCCAACATCCTTTTTGGCTGGGCGAGTGACAAGACACGCAACCGGCGTCCTTGGATTGCAGGCGGACTCTTTCTGAGCTGCATCATGCTGCCTCTGATGCCGCTCGCCACTGACGCAACCATGCTGATCTTCATGATCGCATGTTGGCAATTCGGTCTCAACATGATGCTGGCGCCATTAGCGGCCTGGGCTGGCGATACTGTTCCCGATGCCCAAAAAGGATTTCTGGGCGGTTTACTTGCATTTGCCCCGGCACTGGGGGCAATTTCGGGTGCATTGATAACTTTTCCTGGCCTTGCAAGCGACAGCGGCAGACTGGCAATCGTTTCGGCGCTTGTCATTATCATGGTCAGCCCTGCCCTGATCGTTGGACGGCCAAAAAAGATGCCGCATCTGATTGGCGAGGGACAGAAACAGGACGCGACTTACCCGCAGCCTGAGTATAACCGATCCGCAGTCGCGCAGATGTGGTCGGCGCGCCTGCTGGTGCAAATTGCCGAAGCATCGCTGTTTGCGTTTCTGCTATTGTGGTTTCGCAGCATAGATCCTGAATTTGCTGACAATGACACCGCCACGATATTTGCGACTGTGCTGTGCGCCGCAGTCATTCTGGCGCTGCTTATCGGCAGATGGTCCGACCATAGCAATCGCCCCATCCTGCCACTCACCATATGTGCGCTGGTCGCATCGACCGGCCTGATTGTGATGGCCATCTCGACCACCCTCTTCGCAGGCATTGGCGGCTATTTCATTTTTGGCCTTGCCAGCACCGTCTTTCTGTCACTCCATGCCAGCCGGACGTTAGGCGTATTGCCAGCGCCTGCCACGCGAGGACGCGACCTTGGTTATTTCAACCTGACGAACACCGTTCCATCGATAATCATGCCGTGGATTACTCTGGCCATGGTGCCCGTCTATGGTTTCAACATGCTGTTCCTTTTGCTCGCCATTTTATCGGCCTGTGCGGCAATCTTGCTTGCGAAGATGCCGCGCAGGCCAGCTGGGTAAATCAGGCTCTTTTCGCGGCCCAAAGCCCAAAGGTTGCAATGATGGCATAGCAGATAATCGGAACGACAAGGGCAAGCTTCAGGCCTGCACCATCGGCAACCAGCCCGAACAGCGGCGGAACCAGAGCCCCACCCACAATGGCGGTACACATGATCCCCGAAGCCCGCGGTGCATCATCGGTCAGGCCCTCTGTGCCAAGGCTGAAAATTGTCGGGAACATCAGCGAATTGAAAAAGCCCACAAGAACCAGTGACCAACCGGCAATCGCACCAGACGACATGCCCGACAGCAAGATCAGCGCAATGGCCGTCGCCGCAAAGGCGGTGAGCACCAACCCCGGCTTGAACATCCTGAGGACAAAACCGCCAAAGAACCGCCCGACCATGGCACCGCCCCAATAAAGCGCGAGCATGCGCCCCGCCTCAACGGCAGTAATGCCCATCACCCCGTCATCGGTCAGATAGGCAATCAGATTGGAGCCAATAGCAACCTCTGCACCCACATAAGTGAAGATGCAAAGTGCGCCGAAACGGACGCGGGCGTTATTCAGGAAAAGGGCCAGCGTTCCGCCCACTTTCACATCCGCAGCCTCAGCCTTGTCGAGCGCCGAACGCCAGAACCAGAAGAGCCCGGCTATGGCTGCCATTGCTGCCGCCAACCACATATAAGCGTGGCCGATCACAGCGGATTCTGCAACGCGATGTGCCTGCAATGCTGTACCGGACAAGGTGGAAGGGTCGACCCCGCTTTCCTTGCCGAGCATCAGTTCGGCGCCGCCATAGACCATCAGGAAAACGCCGATTGAATTGAAAAGCTGGGCAAAGGTCAGACGGCTGTGCGACGTTTCCTTTGGCCCCAATGCTATCGTCACCGGGTTCATGCCAACTTGCAACAATGTGATCCCGCCACCAATCACGAATAGCGCGGCCAGAAATGAGGCATATATGCCCGAATTTGCAGCAGGCAGGAAAAGCAGAGCGCCGGCTGCGACGACCAGAAAGCCTGCCACAAAGCCCCGCACATAGCCGATCCGCGCAACCAGCATCCCCGCAGGAATGGAAAACAAGGCATAGCTCATGAAGAACGCGAACTGCACCAGGTTCGCCTCGAAATGGCTCAGCTGATAAAGATTTTTCAATTTAGGGATGAGGACATCGTTGATGTTCGTCACCCCGCCAAGGATGAAAAACACCGCAAAAGTCAGGAACAAGACGCTCCGCGCTTTACCCTCTATCTTCATACCGTCGCCGGCTGTCGCGTTGCCGCTTGGTGCCAATGCCATTTCTTCTCTCCCCTATCCGAAACTATTCTGCCTTTGGAGGACAGCTTGCGGGCCCTTCCGCTGCCTCGACGCGTACATTGCGCAAGGTCGCCACAAATCCTTTTGGAGCGGCAAGGCGCAACGGAACGCCAACCGCGTTCAGCTTCGCACCCGCTTGCGCAAAACATCGCAGCGGAATCTGCGTCCGCAGGATCGTGCCGGCTGGCGACGCATCCGCAAGACGGCCAATATCCAGTGTCACTTCATCCAAAGAAAGCTTGAGCGCACCATTGGCGGGCTGTTCTACTCGCCAATCCAGCACCAATGCCGATCCCGATTCCAGCTTTTGGCGCAAATCCACCGGCGGACCATAAATCGAAAGCATGCCTTCGCGGTTCCAACTGAATTGGCGCGCATCTTCCTGCGCGGAGATATCCACCGCACGCACGCTGACTGCTCCATCGATATCAAGGCGCCACGGCGCAGGGCTTTTGCCACGCACCATATAATGGGTTTCATGCGCCTGCATCGAGAGCATAACCCGCGGGTCCTCGTTTACCCGACGAACACGGCCCGCTTTGGCGTAAGATAGACCATAACCTTCGGCGAACAACGGCTTGTTGATCGGTGAACGGCCGTCGGCGGGCCAGGCGAAGGGAAGACGTCCAGTGAAATCGCGGACAGGCTTGTTGCCAGCTCCGGCGACGAGCACGTCGGAAACGCCCAGTGCCTGCGTGCCCGGCAACCAGCCTGCCACAAAAGCATCTGCCTGGTTGATCAGCTTACCGGCGAACATCGGCCGGCCCGAAAGAAACAATATGACAATCTTTGTGCCTTGCGACTTCAGCCGCGCGACCAGTTCTTCCTCCTCCGGCTTTATCCGGAAAGCAAGGTCGGGAACATCGCCTTCAAATTCGGCGTAAGGCTTTTCACCAATGACAATAACGGCGACATCAGGCCGCAATGCCGAACGACCGTCAGCTGCGATTTCTGCCGAACCGCCGCGCGCGGATACGGCCTGCGAAATGGCACGCCCGATCGTCTGGCCATTGGGAAAATCCGATGCCTTGGTATCTGTGCCCTGCCAACTGATCGTCCACCCACCCGCTTGCATAGCCATATTGTCGGCGCCCGAACCCGCAATCAGGACGCGCGCGCCGTTGCGGATGGGAAGAGTGGATTTTTCATTCTTCAGCAGAACCAGCGACTTGGATACCGCCTCGCGCGCCAAAGCCAGATGGTCAGCTGCGCCAACCAACGCCGTATTCCCGCGCTGCGTCGGCATTGCCCCCATCAGGCCCAGCTTGAATTTCACGCGCAAATTGCGCCGAACCGCATCATCGATGCGCGCTATCGGGATACGGCCATCATTTGCCGCAGCCAATGTGGAATCAAAAAGCCCCTTCCAACTGTCCGGAGCCATGAAAAGATCGAGACCGGCATTGATCGCTTGCGGACAATTTGTTGCCGAACAACCGGGGATCTGGCCATGGCCATTCCAGTCGCCCACAATCAGGCCCGCAAAACCCATTCGCCCTTTCAAAACATCGGTGAGGAGGGTTTTGTTGCCATGATGCTTTGTGCCATTCCAGCTCGAAAAGCTGGCCATGACAGTCAGGGCTCCTGCATTGATCGCCGCCGGATAGCCTTGTGCATGCTTGGCGATCAACTCCGCCTCGCCTATGCGTGCGTCACCCTGATCGCGCCCATCCACCGTGCCGCCATCGGCAAGGAAATGCTTAGCAGTGGCGGCCACCCGCTCCGCGTCCAGCGGCTTGTCCGGCGACAAAGGCCCCTGCAAGCCCAATGTCATCGCTTTTGCATAGCTGGCGACAAGGGCGGGGTCGGCCGCATAGCCCTCATAGCTGCGTCCCCATCGCAAATCCTGCGGCACAGCAAGCGTTGGCGCAAAAGTCCATTCGATACCGCTGCCGGATATTTCTGCCGCGGTTGCCTGGCCGATGCGCTGGATCAAATCAGGATC
>JAJTFR010000050.1 GCA_021298455.1 Sphingomonadales bacterium
ATATAACTCCAAAATGGACCCACCACTCCATTATGGATCAATCGCGCCTCTCTCACCCCCCAAACGCCCAATAACTGTTCGACAGTTCCGAGCAAAAACGACGCAAACGACGGATAAGTCTTCGTCCATGACCAAAACACGACGCAGACGACCGATAAGTCCACGTCCATGACCAAAACACGACGCAGACGACCGATAAGTCCACCCTTATGGCAAATGCTCAAACTCTGCATGCCAGCTATCAGGCTTGCGAATATAAGCATCTGACCAACTGTCATCATAAAGGCGCGCATCCTCCAAGCGTTTGTCATCGCGAAGGCCTTGGCGATCTTCGACCCTCGGCTCTTGGCGCTTTTGCGGCGCGTCCCAATGAGCAAACAAAAGGTCTGTCTTGCTGTCATCGAACATGTCGCGCAGCAGTCTATCCAGACTATCCTCACGCTCCTTGTCCTGCAGACGATGCGTCTGGGCTGAAGCCTCTGCGCGAGCAGGCTCCGCCGCAACCGCAGCAGCCGGCTTCAAAGGCTGGTGCGAAGGTGCGGCGCTGGCTGTGGCATTGGCCACAAACACGTCCTGCGGTCGCAAGCTGCCCACCACATTATCCGCGCCACCATTGCCGGTAAACACCACGCGATGCTCTGACTGCAGTCCGGTGATATCCACCGTATCGCTTGCATTGGTGCCATTGACCCTGATGGTGTTGAAGTTGAGGCTCGTTTGGTTGAAGTCACCCACAACCTGGACCGTATCACCTGCAACCGCGCCGCCAGTGGCCCCTGCAGGTGAGGTGACCCGGAGCGAACTCACCACAATCTCTTCGACATTATCAAGTTCAGCAATGACCGCACCATTGCGGGTGACCACAATCTCGCTGTTGGGGTTGATGATGAGACCCGCAATCGCCTGCTGCGCTGCAGCCCTTGTGTAGATCACAAAGTTCTCAGCACCAGCGGCAGTGAGAAGCGTGAAGGTATCTTCACCTGCACCGCCATCGATAAAGTCACGGCCGCCTGTGTCCGAAGCCAAGCTGATATTGTCATTGCCAAGCCCGCCAATGACAATGTCATTGCCGGCCCCGCCATTGATCTCGTTGGCCGCCTGCAATGACAGCATAGCTTGACCCCAAGAAGCTCAACGTCTCGATAGCTGTGAGCGTGTCGGTGCCTTCGCCGTTAACCAGATCACTGACGGTAATCGTCGTTCCGCTATGATCGATCGCATAGCTGGTAACAGCCTTTTCAAATGCAGCCGTGTCAATACCAGCACCGCCATTGATTATATCTGAACCGCCGCTGCCGCGAAGGATGTTGGCTCCAGTATTACCTGTAATGATGTTTGCCAGCCCGTTGCCGGTACCGTTGATCGCGCCATTACCAGTGAGTGTCAGGTTCTCGATATTAGCGCCCAGCGCATAGCTTATGAAAGTCGAAACCGTATCGGTACCTTCGCTAGCCTGCTCAATCACCACATCGCCGACGCTATCAACCACATAGCGATCATTGCCGATGCCGCCGATCATTAGATCGGCGCCGGCGCCGCCATCGATCACATCATGGCCGATACCGCCCTGGATCCGGTTGGCAAGCGCATTGCCTGTTCCGGTAAAGTTAGCAAAAGCCGTATAGGTCAGATTCTCGACATTGGTGGACAATATGTAGCTTGCAACGCTAGCCTTAACCTCATCCATTCCCGATGCCGCGGCTTCCGAGACAACATCCAGCGCATTGTCGACGACATAAATGTCATCCCCTGCACCGCCAGTCATACGGTCAACGCCTGCGCCACCATCGAGCAAGTCATTGCCAACATTGCCGTTTAAAGTGTCATTGCCGGCAAGACCGTAAATCTCATTATCATCGACAGTACCGTTCAATGTATCGACTAGGGCAGTACCTTCTATAACATTTACCACCCGCTGCGTTGTGAAAGCATAGGTTGCCAATGCCCCCGCCACATTGCCAGCAGCATCACGGACAGCGCCTTGCGGCACAGTCAGGCGATATTGCGTCAAACCATTGAGCAGTGCGGTTGGGTCGATCGTCAGGATCGAGCCTGCAAAGTTCAGCCTGTTGCTTGTTGCGACGTCGAAACTCTCCACCAACACACCTGTAGCAGTGCGCAGTTCGATGACGCCAGTGCCTGCCAACGCCAACGCCTATGCTATCTGCAGCCGGCGTGATTGATGCAAGCACAGGCGGACGGGTATCAACCAACTGTGCATCAGCATTGACCGCAGCATTCGCGTTTCCTGCCTTGTCAAACACAGATCCTGCCCTCAACGAAAGTGCAAGGCTGCCCACCAAGTGCGGTAAAGGGGCGACGTTCACTACGTAGCTGTCTGCGCTACCTACAACTGAGACAACCGAGCCATTGGTTACAACAAAGTCATTGGCTGTAAGGCCTGTGACAGGTTCACTGAACGTCACCGTATAAGCAATGGTGCCAATCGCCGTTCCCGGCACATTGTCGCTAATCTGTGCAGCTGGAGCGATGGTCTCTGCAGCAACTACAAGATCGAACAGATCGCTGACGCTTAGCACGCCACTATCGGTCGCTGTCACACGTACAGAGACCGTGCCAACATCGCCCCTCAGCGGTGTTCCGCTAAAGGTGCGGGTTGCCGCATTGAACGACAGCCATGCCGGAAGGGCAGCGCCATTGGCCAGCGTTGCTGTGTAAACAAGCGCATTGCCATCCACATCGCTGAACGTACCTTCAGATACTAAATTGAACGTGCTTTCAGAAATTAATGCTTCGCCAACACGACTAAAAGTGTGCTCGGGAACTATGTAGCTCCAGACCGTATCTTCGTTGATGCTTTGATCAGCGATCGTGAAGTTTAATGTGATCATGGCAATGATTCCTGAACTGCTATTTTTAATCAAAGATATTTCTGATTAAACTTAACGAAACGCTGTTGAAATTTAACTTTCGCAGTGTGCCGACTACAAAGGTATGTCATCTTGGGCAAGAAGGTGTAGTTAATTTAATTATATTTTCATTGCAAATTTGGTTTCTAATGGGAAATAGTTGAAAAAATTAACCATCGCTTGTTCAGTAAATTTGCAAAAAACCACATTATCAATTCGGTTGCGATTTAAATTTGACTAACACTTTCTTAATTTTCATTAATCAATGATGTTTACCTTAGACTCAGAACCCATTGATTTGAGAGGCATGATCTGATTCAGTCTCCACGAGGTGACTAAGCATGCACGACCTGTAATGGCTGACGGACGAACAGATGGCCCGGCTCCGGCCGTATTTTCCGAAAAGCCGCGGCATGCCAAGTGTCGATGACCGGCGGGTTCTGAGCGAGATCCTTTTCGTCAATCGCAACGGCTGACGCTGATGTGATGCGCCGAAGGACTATGGCACACAACTCTACAAGCGATGGGTTGAGATGGGTTTCTTCCCGCGCATGATGGAAGAGCTGGTTGCCGAGGGCGCTGAGCCGAAGACGGTCATGATCGACGCATTCTACCTGAAGGCGCACCGTACGACATCGAGCCTGCGGGCAAAAAGGGGATCTCAGGCGACGGATCTGCCGTACCAAAAGGGGCGCGGCATGTCGGTATCGATGCAAACGCTCGCCCGCTCAGCTTCTTCGTGACCGCAGGGTAGATCAGCGAATAAACCGGCGCTGCCGGATTGTTCGACGACCTTCCCAAGGCACAATAGCTGCTGGGTGATCACGGCTACGACGCCGGCTGTTTGAGGGATGCCGTTCAGCAAACAGGGATCAAACCCTACATTCCTAAACAAAAATCTGTCTGCAATCCCATCATAAGCGACAAGCGTCGCCACAAACGTCGCAACCGCATCAAATCATGTTCGGCTACGCCAAGAGCTGGTGCCCCGTCGCCACCCGCTACGATCAGTGCTCCACAGTCTTCTTCTTCGCGATCGCTCTCATCGCTACCGTCATCTTCCGGTTCTGATCGATGAGGCCTGAGCCTAGGCAACGCAACTGACCCACAGGTACGTAGGGTAACTTCAGTATAGCGCTGGGACGAACCAGATATGCTGATCCATGCAGCCACGGCGCATTCGGTCGCACTGACCATTGACCGATTGACTAAAAATGTCGCCCAGTATGGTGAACTCTCGACGGCGATGTGAGAGATAAAGATCAAAGTCCCATGCTGCGCGGATACTGCTTTAATGATCTACGTATATATTGGCATTGATAATGCCATAATATTGCGGCACGATAGAGCGCAATAATCAGAAGGAGGAGGCCCGCATGTACACACTTTATGGGGCACTGGGATCGCCCTACTCGCTCAAGATGCGGGCGCTGCTGCGCTATCGCCGCATTCCCCACATCTGGACGCATGGGGGAGAAGCGCGCGATGCGTTGGCGCAGGTGAAGGCGCCGGTAATCCCAGTGCTGCAATTCCCCGACGGCAGCTTTCACAATGATTCGACGCCGCTCATCTACACGCTGGAACAGCGCCACGCCGAGCGGTCCGTCGTGCCGCCCGATCCTGCACGCGCCTTTCTTGCCCATCTGATCGAGGATTTTGCCGACGAATGGGTGACCAAGGCGATGTTCGGCTATCGCTGGCTGGCGCAAGTCGACCAGATCCAGATGAGCCGATGGCTTGCCTTTGACAATCTGAAGGGCGGCGGGCTTTCAACGAGCCAGGGCTTTGCCGAACAATTTCGCAGCCGACAGGTGGGGCGCATGGCGATCGTCGGCTGCACGGCCGAAAACTTCCCGCTGATCGAGGCCTCGACGCGCGCCTTGCTGGCAGCGCTGGAGGCGCATGTCACAGACCGGCATCTCTTCTTTGGCAGCCGACCCAGTCTTGCCGAATTCAGCCTCTACGGACAGCTATCGCAATTGGGCGTAGACCCGACGCCCGAGGCGATGATGCGCGCCGACTATCCCTATAGCCTGCGCTGGCTGCTCCATATCGACGATATGTCGGGCATCAATGGCGAATGGGATGCACCCGACGCGCCCCTGCCGCCAGTCGTGGTCGAAATTTTGCGGCAGGCAGGCGCAATCTACCTGCCCTTTCTCGTCGCCAATGCCGAGGCAAATGCGGACGGACAGGATCAATTCGCAATCGAGGCAATGGGCCATCCCTATTCGCAGGGCGTGTTCAAATATCAGGTCAAATGCCTGGCCGACCTGCGCAGCCGATATGCAGCGCTTGATGCGGATGCGCGCGTATCGATTGCGCCGCTGCTCACTGAAACCGGCTGCCTTTCGGTGCTGGAGGATCGTTGATGTTGCGCCGGCTAATCCTGTGGGCAGTGGCAGCGACAATATGCCTGCCGCAGGCCGCCTTCGCACAACGCAGCACGGCGCGTCAGCCCAATATCGTCATCCTTTTGGCAGACGATATCGGCTTTTCCGATCTCGGTGCCTATGGCGGCGAAATTGCAACGCCGCATCTCGATCAATTGGCGCGCAAGGGCGTGCGCTTTTCCAACTTTCATGTCGCGGGAAGCTGTTCACCCACGCGCGCGATGCTGCAAACCGGGGTGATCAGCCACCGTGCCGGCCTTGGCAACATGCCCGAGACGATCCCGCCCGCACATCGCGGCAAGCCGGGCTATGAAACGCACCTCAACAACCGCGTCATAACCCTGGCCGAACTGCTGCGCGCGCAGGGCTATCGCACCTATTTCACAGGCAAATGGCATTTGGGGCACAGTCCCGCCACGCTGCCGACCGCGCGCGGATATGACCGGGCGCTGGCGCTGTCGCAATCGGGCGCCGACAATTTCGAGAATAAGCCTAACCTGCTGCTCTATACCCAAGCCGATTGGACCGAGAATGGCAAGCCGGCCAAGCTACCTGCGCGCTTTTACTCGTCAACGCTGCTGGTTGATCGCGCGATCAGCTATATTCCGCGCTTTTACTCGTCAACACTACTGGTCGATCGCGCGATCAGCTATATCCAGTCCGGACGGACGAGCGGGAAACCCTTTTTCGCCTCGATCAATTTCCTCGCCAACCATATCCCAGTGCAGGCAAGCGATGCCGACATCGCCGCCTATCAGGGACGCTATGCGCAAGGCTGGACCGTGCTGCGCGACGGCCGGCGTGCCGGCGCAATCGCCCAAGGCATCATGCCAGCAGGCGTGCCGATGGTGCGCATGAAAACCACCCGGGACTGGAATTCCCTATCAGACACACAGCGCCGCCAGCGCGCAGGCGCGATGGCCGCCTATGCCGCAATGGCCACGGCAATGGACCGCGAAATCGGCCGTCTGATTGCCTATCTCAAGACTGAGGGCGAATATGAAAACACCATCTTCCTCTTCCTGTCGGACAATGGCTCAGAGGCAACCGACCCGATGGAATTGGGGCTGCTATCGCACTGGAACGCGCGCATTCTGTACAATCAGAGCATCAGCGAACAGGGTCGGCCAGGATCGCTGACGGCCACTGGCGCTGGATTTGCCAGCGCGTCCGCCGCCCCGCTTCGTGGCTATAAATTCACCGCCAGCGAGGGCGGCCTGCGCGTACCGCTGATCGTCGCATGGCCGGGCCATCCAGAAATTCGCAGTGGCGCCATTGCGGGTAATTTTACCTATGTCACCGACATTGCGCCCACACTGCTTGCGCTTGCAGGGGCGCCAGCCCAGCAAGGCCGCTTTGCCGGACGCGCCGTTGAGCCGATGCGCGGCGCCGATCTGCGGCCCATGCTCGCCAACTCCGCAGCAGCCGTTCATGCAGAGGGCAAGCCCATCGGCTATGAATTGTCGGGCAATGCCGCCTTGTTCAAGGGCCGCTATAAGCTGGTGAAGAACCTGCCCCCTTATGGCGACGGGCGCTGGCGGCTGTACGACATCTTGTCAGACCCGGGCGAGACACGAGACCTGTCGGCGGCAATGCCTGCCCGCTTTGCACAAATGCAGGCCGATTATGCCGCCTTTGCCAAAGCCAATGGCGTGCTGCCCTTGCCGCCGGGCTACAGCGCGCCGCAGCAGATTTTCGATAATGCCCTTGATACCCTGCTCATCCCGCGCCTGCTGGCGATGCTGCCCTATCTGGGCGGTCTGGCCTTGCTACTGGGCGGGCTCGTCTGGGTCTGGCGCAGACGCAGGCACCGGATCACCCCAGTGCCTTCATCCTGATGGCGAGCGCGCAGGAAAGCCGCGCACCATAATGTTGCACGGTGGCAGGATAATGGGGTGATGGGGCCATTTGCCACGTCGCCCCCAATGCCGAACAATCAAGATCAAATGCCAACCCGAACGCCGCTAATCGGGCCGAGCACGCCAAAGGCTTGCAGCAACCAAAGGATCACAACGATCACGACAACGACATTCAATATGCTTTTTATCTTACCGTCCATCGGCAGGTAGGTGTTGATTAGCCAAAGAATGACGCCCACGACAACGAGGACCAAGATCAGGGTGATAAGCGACATGACATTCCTCCTTTAAGGATGATGAGCACACGGCACCTGATCATGATCAAGCGCGGCGACATCTAGCGGCACCGCACATCATCCGACTTGTCGATGGAGCGGCCTGCAATACCTCCAGCAATGGCACCTAATATCGTGCCGAGCTTTTCCGATCCGCCTGGGGCGATGACATTGCCAAGCACGCCGCCCGCAATCGCGCCCACGATCAACCCGGTCGTTCCATCGGAACGGCGGCAATAATAGCGCCCATCCTGACCGCGGTAGATCCGCTCGTTCCGCGTCAGCTTGCGTTCGCGATACCGGCGAGGGTTCTCCTGATAATAGCGGTCGGCATAGTAGCCGCCATAATTGGGATCAGGTCGATTATAGTCATATTGGCGCCAAGACGAGTTCGGGCGATAGTCCCCGCCATCGCTGGTGCAGGCACCCAATGTCACGACTGCCATGATTAGGGTTAGACCTTTGCGCATGCCTCTTCTCCGGTTGGGCGGCGCTCAATCGTGCGGACATAAGCCGCTCGGAACCGCCGTTATGCTGGCATAGCAAGGACTAAGCGCCAGCGGCCGTTCAAGTAATCCGGAAATATCCTAACCCGTAAAATCCCTCACCGCGCGGCGATGGCGGGCCGATGGCCGCTGTAATAGGCGCAGAAATGCACATTGGGGGCACCCTATCTGCGCAATCTGAACTTGGGGATAGGCGGCATCGTCTGGACGAAGTGCAGGCGCAAACGCCAGATCAGCCCTGCGCCTTCGTCCTGATATTGAGCTGGCCGGCCAGTCCCGCATCGCGGTGCTTGGTGATCGCCTGATATTCAGGTGACTGGACCATCTGGAGCATCGCTGCGCGCGAGGGATATTCGACAATCGCGACCATATCCCACAACTCTTCAACCTCACCCAGCATCAGGTCAGTGACTATGCCGGAAAAGCGGGCCTTGCCACCGACGGCCGCGACACAAGCCTGCACGCCTGCGCCATAACGCAGATAGGCAGCACGGCCCGAAAGCTCGGGCTCGGAGCCGTCGGCATAGCTGGCCTTGTCCTTGAACTTTAGAAGATTGACCATGCACATCGGTCCGTCTTCTTCGCCGCTGAAAAAGGCCTTTGCCTGTTCAGGACTGGGGTGGAGATGATTGACGACCTTCATTGCTGCTCTAGCTCCAAAATGCATTTGGCATCCCCCTTCGGATTAACATGCCGCATGTCTTGATCACTCCTCTCGCGGGTTATTCAATGAACCAGACCGCCCAATTCGCAGCCCCGCGCTTCCAGTATCGGACGAAGTTCGCGATAGGCAGCAGGTGTTCTGGTAAGCGGTATCGTTGGATAGAGATGATGAACGATGTGATATTGCATCCCCATCGATCCGAGATTTCCCAGCGCACTTTGGAAAGCACGGGTTTCGCGGTACCGGCCTTGTTCGTGCCCCGGATGATGCGGCGCCCAGCTGAGGAAGAAGCTGATATAGGTCTGCGCAATGTGGCGGGGCAGCCACCAGAGCAAAGCCACTTCAATGGCATAACCCGCCCAGGCCATAGCTGCGAGGACGGCATAGAAGAACGTCTGCATCAACAGTCCATCGCGCAGCGCTATCTTGGCGGCAGGCGTTCCTTTGGCTGTCAGATACGCGCCGTAGCGCGCCTTGCCTGCGCTGCCGGGCTGGCGGTTCTCGATAGTCTTCCACAGCGCCGCCCAGGCATTGGAGGCATGGCTGGGATAGTCGGGGTCCAATGCCGGATCATTGGTGTGACGGTGATGGCCCAGATGGGTTTCACGCGCAGTGCGAAAGGCGAGCACGAGCGGAAAAATCGACACGTGGCCGATCAGTTCGTTGATCCAATGGAACTTTGATCCGCGGGCTACAAAAATATCGTGTTGGGCGTCGTGCGACGGCAGATAGCTCAGCATGACATTGGCCGTAGCGACGATGAAGGTGAGCCAAAGCGGTATGAGGCCCAGCAGGGTTAGCGGCCACAGCGCGAACCAGACGCAGCTATTGCCCACTCCCCAAATTGCCATCAGCCAGGGGAAGCCGCCCTGATATTTGGCAGCAATTGCGCGTTCCTGCCGCGTCAGTTCGGCAACGTCCGCCCGGCTATTCATATCCAGCGTCCGCGCCATGTCGCAAGCGCGCCCAAAATGCCACCCGTGATGAGCGAAAACGCCAACAAGGAAAGGCTGAATGGCACGGGCCATGCCGCGCGCTGCCAGATGGCCATGATCAACGGTGCCAGAAAGGCGAGGCCAAACCAGAAGGGCCCAAGCTTAAAGGCGGCCGCGACAATCTTCATCCGGCCACTTCTAAAATGGCCTGCACAAAACCTTGGGGATCGTCTTCCTGAACGAAATGCCCGCCCTTTAATGTGCGGTGGGGCTGGCCCGCCGTGCCGGGGACGCGGCCGATGAAGCGGCTTTCGCCGCCGCGCGTTACCGGGTCGCCGTCGCTGAAGCAGCACAGAAACGGCTTGTCCCATTGGTCAAACACCTTCCAGGCGCGTTTCTGGTCAGGAACTGCAACATTATTCTCAAAAGGAACAAAGCTGGGGAAGATGCGCGCGCCGGCTTTGTAACTGCTGTCGGGAAAGGGCGCATTATAGGCTGCGATCTCCGCAGCGCTCAGCGCGCGTTTGACCCCCATATTGACGATGCTGCCGATCCGGAAGATCGGGCTCCATGTCGCAAAGGCGCGCCAGATGGCAAAGGCGCGCGGGGCCGGGCCGCCTTCGGGCAGGCCGCCATTGGACAGCACAACGGCTGAAAAACGATCCGGCATGTCCGCAACAAGGCGCAGGCCAATCAGCGACCCCCAATCCTGGCAGGCAAGCGTCATGTTGGTAAGGTCAAGCGCCTCAACCCATTGGCGCATCCAGCCGACATGGCGGGCATAGCTATAGTCCGTCTTTTTGCTTGGCTTGTCCGATTTGCCAAAACCGATGAGATCGGGCGCGATCACGCGATACCCCGCCGCAACGACGGGGGCGATCATGTGGCGATAGAGATAGCACCAGCTTGGCTCACCATGCATCATCAGCACGATCGGTGCGTCGCGCGGCCCTTCATCGACATAATGCACCCGCAGCTTGGTGCCATCATCCGGATCGGCGATTTCCAGATAGTGCGGCGCAAAGGGAAAATCGTCGATATCGGCAAAGGCGCGGTCGGGGGTGCGCAGGACTTTCAAAGGACTGTTCCTTGTCAGAATGGTAGAATTGGCATTATGAGTGCCATATTATCAGGCGCGGGTCAATGCACAGGCGCCGCATCAATCTGGCCAATGGCGTCGCGGATTTTGGCAGCGGCTTCTGAGGTCAGGCCATGTTCAAACAGCGTCAGGTGCCGTAGTAAGGTTCTGCGCACAGCGCCGGTCCCCTCTCCGGTCGGCTCGCCTAGTTCGCGATAATGTTCCAGCCCATAGCGCAGGATGATGGTGGCATTGATGGCCAGATCGCGCAATTGCGCCTTAGGCCATTCGAGAAGGCGGGCATCGACCAATGCAGCATGATGCGTCTCGATTTGAACATAGGTGCGTTCGATCCAGTCCGGCGCACGGTTTCGGATAATGTCTGTATGCTCGCCATAGGATTGCTGATCGCGATAGAAGAAGCGAAAGCTACGGAATTCAGCCATCATAGCTTGCAGAAGCACGACATAGGCGGCAACAGGATCATTGTCTGGCCTTAAAGCTAACCGCGCCTCAATCGCTTTCGAAAACTGCTCCGCAATCGCATCCAGCAACGCACGTCTGGTCTTGAAATGATACCAGAGATTGCCTTCGGCAATCCCCAGATGCGCAGCGAGCGTTGCTGTCGTTATCGCGCCATAGCCCTGCAAATTGAACAGGTCGCGCGCAGCCTCGACAATCCGATCCCGGGTCTTCATCAATATTTCGAAAGTTCGACCAGCAGCGATTTATAACCATGGACGAAGCAAGCCGGGACGCGCACCGGTTCCTCAATGACATTAGCGCGCAAGCGTCGTTTAGCCATTTCTTCAAGGAGCGTCACAAGCTGCAGTTCAGCGACGCGGGCGCCGACACAGCGGTGGATGCCATAACCGAATGATAAATGCCGCCGCGCATTCTCGCGGTCTACGCGGATGCTCTCGCCGTCCTCAAAAATGCTTTCGTCGCGATTGGCGGAAAGGTACCACATCACCACCTTGTCGCCTGCCTTCATCTTCACGCCATCCACCTCGGTGTCTTCGGTCACCGTGCGGCGCATATGTGACAATGGGGTCTGCCAGCGGATCAACTCCTGCACAGCATTGGGTATCAGTTCCGGATTTGCCTCAAGCTTGGCGCGTTCTTCAGGGAACTGCGACAAGCCGTATGCATAGGCCGACATTGAGTTGCGGGTAGTGTCATTGCCACCAACGATCAACAGTATCAGATTGCCGATAAACTCCTCAGGCTCCATTTCGCGCATGGCATCGGATTGCAGCATAACGCTGATCAGATCTTTGCCGGGATTAGCCATACGTTCCTGCCACAACATGCCAAAGGCCATGCCCATTTCCTGCATCTTCGCGAGGCGCAGTTCGATTGTTTCCGGATTCTTGATCAGTTCGACATCGCCGCCATAGTCAGACCATTCGGTCAATTTATGACGCTGCTCCCAGGGGAAGCCGAAGATCTTGGCGAGCATCCCCGTCGTAAGCTCGATCGAAACACGCTGGACCCAGTCAAAAGGCTCCCCAATTGGCAGGCTATCGAGCACTTCGCCGGTGCGAGCTGCACATTCAGCCTTCATCGCGGCGACTTCGCTGGGGCCAAAACTGGGAGCCACCGTGCGACGTTGGCCCGTATGTTTGGGCGGGTCCATGGCAATAAACATCGGCTCGCGCATGTTGTATTTCGCAGATAATTCGGGATCGCCTGAAATGGCAATTCCGCCCCGCTCCGAATCCGATGAGAAAATCTTCGGCAACGCCTCGATTTGAACGATCGGCTTGTAGGTGGTGACCGACCAATAGGGACCGAAACCGGATTCGGGCACATAATGGATCGGCGATTCCGCGCGCAACTTGCGGAACGGCTCTTGCCAGCGATCCTCGGCATAAAGCTCCGGCCGTGACACGTCGAAGGGGTTAACGGGGGCTTCGCTGCGGTCGCGCATGGTGGCTTCAGACATGGACAAGGGCCTTTCAACTTCGATTCACCGAATTAGGGTAAATACCCTAATTCCTGCCGGGGTCAATCTATACGGCCGAAGCGCTTTGCTGAAATGGCAGGCTTTGCAGCGTCATTGCCCGGGTCCGGCCTTCACATTATCCACCAGCCGAAACCCGATATGGTCGGTGCCTAGGCCCCTTTCCTGAAATTGCCGCGCAGCCGGCCGATAGCGCGCGCAATAATTGGCGGCGCACAGGAAGGACCCGCCTTTGATCACATTGACCGCCTCGATCGCGCCCGCCCTATCACCGCCTGAACTGGTCCATTCCCAGACGTTCCCGATCATGTCGTAAAGGCCATAGCCATTAGGCTTGAAACAGCCGACCGGCGCACGGCCGGTAAAGCCATCAGTGCCCATATCGCGCTGCGGAAATACGCCCTGATAATAGTTCGCCTGCGGTCCGCCCTGTTCGTCGAGCGGCTCAGCAAGCGCAGGGGCACCGCCCCGGGCGGCATATTCCCACTGTTCCTCGCTCGGCAATTCCATCCCCGCCCATTGTGCATAGGCCTGCGCATCCTGATAGGCGATCTGCACGACGGGCATTGCATCTTCGCCCGCAATTGCGCTGTCCCGCCCGGACGGATGTCGCCATTGTGCGCCAACCTCCCAGCGCCACCAGCTGTTATTTTCCGCCGTCGGCACGGTAAACACTGCCGAGCCGGGCTGGAGCATTTCGGGCGGCGCACCGGGAAGCGGCGGAGGATCGCGCTCCGCCATGGTCTTATAACCGGTGGCCTTCACAAAGGCTGCAAATTCGGCGTTGGTTACCTCATGCGTTGCCATCCAGAAGCCGTCGACCGCAACCTCGCGCGGCGGTCCCTCCTCGGGGTATTGCGGGTCAGCGCCCATGGTAAAGCGACCGCCGGGGATCCATTGCATTGTTTTGTCAGGCAACGCGGCACATGATCTTCCAGCCGGAACAGATGCATCACCGCATGCAGACAGTAGCACCAGCAAGCTGAAAGCAAGCAACAGTCGCTGCATCATTCTTCTGGCATTCCGGCCAGAACATCGTTCAGCAAACGTCGCACAACGGCCTTGGCATCTTCAACGGTCAGCGACTGATCGTGACGCAACAGTCGCCAAGTCTGAAAGCTCAGGATGACATTAAGGCTGTGCGCTCCTGTGACATCTGCCTTTACCGATGCAGGCAAATGTGCCTCAATGATCTCGGTTTCGAGCCGCAGCATCCGCCGATAATCCTGCATCAGATAAGGCGACTGGAATCGTTTGAGGTTGCCCGAAATCCTGAAGGGCAGGATCGTTTCAAAGACCGTCGCCCGCCTGTCAGCAATATCGAGAAGCTTTTCCTTCCAACTGGCGCCAGAGGGGGCCTGAAGGATGATGGGCATCACCTGCGCCTCGATTACGCCGCCCATCTCTCGGTATAGCTCATCCATGTCGTCAAAGTGACGGAAAACCGAACGCAGGCCGACGCCCGCCACCTCGGCAACACGCGCAGCGCTGGGCGCAACATCGCCCTTGCCAACCAGATCGAGCATCGCTGCGACGATCTTGCTCCGGCTGGATCGGCTCCGTTCGCGCCGACCATCGGCCAGAGGCGCGTTCGAGCGTGATGCCATATTGTGCGAAGCCTTGGTCATGAACCTGTATTTTGCGGCAAACAGCCCTTGGCGCAAGCAACAAAAGCGATTGCAAATATATTTTGGCATAATTAGTGCCAATAATATTCCGCCAATCTGTCGGGAGGAGATGAAGATGGCAAAAGCAGTGATCGCCTGCGGCGCAATGGCCCTGGTGCTATTTGGCGCGCCGCTGTCGGCGCAGGACAATGTGCGCGAAGCATGCATGGCGGACATACGCCAATTTTGCTCGGCCGAACTGGCAAGTTTTAGCCGCGAAAAGGTTCGCGCCTGTCTCGTCAAGAATATCAAAAAAACGTCACCTGGCTGCCAAGCAGCGGCAAAAGCGCGGCGCGATGCCGAGCGCGCGAAGAAGAAGGATAGCTAAGGACATGACGGTCTGGATCATATGGGGCGCGGCCCTGCTGGCTTATGTGGCATTCCGGCTCTGGTATGATAATTGGTCCGGCCCGCTAAAGCCTGCCGAGATTGACGCGCTTCTTGGCCAACTGGCAGGCCGTTTTCAAGGAACCGGGAACAGCATCGATATCATGCGCGCATTTCTGGAGGCAGATGACGGCCGCGAGTTTGTGATGCTGAATTTGGTCAAAGCGCAAATGGAGCAGGTAGAGGACCCAAAGAGCGGGGAGATGGTGCAAGGCTTTGACCTGCTCAAACGCTATTCCAAGCGCTTCATGCCCGTGCTGTTCCGCAATGGCGGCCATCCGGGCATGATCGGACGCAAGGTGGGTGGCTATATCGATGCGTGGAATACCGAAGCGGATCCCAACTGGACCATCTTCGGCCTGATGCGTTACCGCAGCCGCCGCGACATGATGAAGCTGGTGATGGACCCGTCTTTCATGGATGGCCATCCAGACAAACTGCTCGGCACTTTGGCCACATTTTCTTTCCCGACGCAGCGAGTCCTGTCCTTATATGTGAGCCCGCGGGTAACTGTGGCTCTGATTCTGGCGCTGCTGGCCGCGCTGGCACATATCGCACTGTTGACATGTGGCACATGACGACGCCGGTGAAGGCACCTCAAAAGATATGCTGGAGCCGGCGGTTATGGATGCGGCTTGCCACGATCAATGCGCTTATCTCCACCATCGCGCTTATTCTCTCAGCGCATCTGCCTGAGCATATTTCGCCGCTCGTGCGGCTTGGCGCCCAAGTTCAGTTCATGCACAGTATGGCCAGTATTGCCTGCGCCACCTTTATGAATGTCGGGGCAGAAGCCGCGCGCCATGCGCCGGCTTTTTTGCTTGGCGGGTCGCTATTTTTTGCGTTGCTTCATTATGGCGCAGCGGCAGGCTTGTTCGGAATGGCTGGCTGGTTGATCGGTTTTGCGGCAGTCATAATGGCAAGTGGCTGGGTTATCATGTTCGCGGCCGGACGGAACATAGATTCATAAAATATGGATTGGGGAGTTTTGGGGATGCGCATCTTCCTGCCGCCGAGCACCAATAAGCAATATCAAGGTTCACGCTATGCGGCCTGGTTTCTAGCCTTTTACGGAGTTGCCTGGATTGTTCCGGGCATGATCCACTCTTTCTTCCCCGATGGCGGCGCGGGCACCATTGCGGGACTGGACCTTAGCGACAACCCGGCAATGATTTTCGGGATGTTTGCTTGGGCCGGCGCAACCCAGATTGCGCACGGCATTGTTACACTGGTAGTCGCACTACGTTACCGCTCGCTGGTGCCGCTCTTTCTGCTTGTCTGTTTGCTTGAACGCATATTACTCAGCTGGTCTGGCTGGGTGATGCATGTACCCGTCAGCGGCCACCACCCGCCGGAACATTATGCCAGCCTGGTTTCACTGCCCGTGATCTTGCTGTTTCTTTGGCTCGCGCTGCGCCGATCGAGC
>JAJTFR010000051.1 GCA_021298455.1 Sphingomonadales bacterium
TATCCATGCCGACAGCCTTGCATTCCTGACGATCGAGGGCCTGTATCGGGCGCTAGGCGAGGCTAGCCGCGATCCGGCTTGCCCGAGCTATTGTGACGCCTGTTTTACCGGCGAATATCCCACGCGCTTGACCGACCATGATGAAGCATCGGCACGCGACCAGCTTAAATTGCAGGCGGTAGGCTGATATCATGAGTGAAATGCAGGGCAGGATTGCGCTGGTCACCGGCGCAAGTCGGGGTATCGGCGCCGCAATTGCCGAACGGCTGGCGGCCGACGGCGCGCATGTCATTCTGACTGCGCGCAC
The DNA here is from genome assembly GCA_021298455.1 of Sphingomonadales bacterium. Lineage (GTDB taxonomy): Bacteria > Pseudomonadota > Alphaproteobacteria > Sphingomonadales > Sphingomonadaceae > Sphingorhabdus_B > Sphingorhabdus_B rara. The sequence goes on from JAJTFR010000051.1 coordinate 308, forward strand.
GGCTAAAGATCTCGAAACGGTCGAACAGCGGATATTCGAAGTGGGCGGCAATGCGACGATTGCGCCGCTCGATCTTGCAGAGGCGGGCAGCATTGACCGACTGGCTACTGCCGTGCGCGAACGTTGGGGTCGGCTTGACACCCTCGTGATGAACGCAGCGATGCTAGGTACGCTGACGCCGGTGCCGATGATCGATGCCGCCGAATTCAACCGGGTGCTGACGCTGAACGTGCTTGCGCAACAGGCGTTGATCTCATCTTTTGACGATCTGCTGCGCGCCAGCGAGATTGGGCGGATGATCGTGCTAACCAGCAGTGTCGGGGCACGCCCCCGTGCCTATTGGGGTGCCTATGGCGCGTCAAAAGCCGCGCTGGAGAATTTGGCGCTCAGCTATGCCGAAGAGGTTCGCAACCTGTCTTCGCTGCGCATTGCCATTGTCGACCCCGGCCGCACACGCACCGCGATGCGGGCAAAGGCCTATCCCGGCGAAGATCCGGCAACATTGAAGTTACCGTCGGTTGTCGCAGACCAAATCGCCGAACTGCTAAGCAGCGGCTTCGAAACGGGCCATCGCCTCGTCATCGATTGAACCTGCGCTCTTGATCGTTGCATAGGCCGCCAGGGCCCGCTCACGCGCTTCACGGTGGCCGATGATTTTCGACGGATAAGCGGCTGGACGCATACCATATTCTTCGGGATCGTGAATGTGCATCTTTGAAAGATGCGCCAGTTCAGGAACCCATTTGCGAATATAGTCAGCCGAATCGAACTTTTCCGACTGGGTTAGCGGTGCCATGATGCGCACGAACATATTGCTGTCGACGCCGGTCCCCGCCGTCCACTGCCAGTTGACCGCGTTGGAGGCATAATCGGCATCGACCAGCGTGTCCCAGAACCACTGTTCACCCACGCGCCAGTCGATCAGCAGATGCTTCACCAGGAAAGACGCAGCGATCATCCGCACCCGGTTGTGCATCCAGCCCGTTGCCCAAAGCTCACGCATGCCGGCATCGACAATCGGATAACCGGTGAGGCCCTTGCCCCAAGCCATCAGATCCCGATTGACGTCGCGCTCAACGGGATCACGCCACGGGAAACGATCAAAGGCTTCGCGCGCATTTGCCGATCCATAATCGGGGAATTGCAGGATGACATTGGCGGCATAATCGCGCCACACCAGTTCCTTAAGGAAGGTTTCGACGCTGCCACCCGCATTCATGGTCGCGTGCCAAACCATCGCGGGCGATATTTCGCCGAAATGCAGATGCGGTGACAGGAAACTCGTACCCGGCTGCGCGGGCAAGTTTCGCGTATCGCCATAGCCGCGCGCTCTGTGCAGGAATTCATCAAGCCGGTCGTGCGCGCCATCTTCGCCCGGCGTCCAGAAACCTGCCATTCCGGTCGACCAATCTGGCGAATGTGGCAGCAGGCCCCAATTTTTCAGATTCTCGCTTTCGGGCCAGCTTTCTGGTGCAGGCAAATGGTGGGGCGCTGCACGCGGCGATGCGGGCGGCATTGCCTGTGCCATTGCCCGCCAAAAAGGCGTGTAGATACGAAATGGGGTCCCGCTACCTGTGGTGACGCTTCCGGGGGGCAGAAGATACAGCCCGTCATGGCGGATTAACGATGTGCCGACCGGCAGCAATTCCTGCAGGCTCCGTTCGGCATTGCGCCACCAAGGTTCGTGATGGCGAAGGCAGTGGATCGCCGACGCCTTGCATTCGCGTGCCAGCCTCGCAAGAACTTGTGCGGCAGGGCCGCGACGCAGAATCAGCTGTGATCCCAGCTTTCGTAGCGACTGGTCGAGCGAGACAAGGCTATGATGCAGCCACCAGCGGGAAGCGCCGCCCATCCGGCGATGCCGGGGCGTATCATCATCAAGGATATAAACCGGAACCACAGGACGCCCACGGCGCACCGCTGCGAGCACTGCGGCCTGATCTTCCAGCCGCAGGTCTCTCCGGAACCAAATGATTGTTGTCATGGGCCCGCTCTACCCCGACCATCTGAAAAATGGGATACGGGCGTAACCCGTTACGGCTTTCCAGTATTTTGCGAATGCAAAGACGGACCCGGCAGTTCGACCATGAAACGGTCACGGGCCATCGGATGGGCAAAGCGCTGATCGAATAATATAGTGCGGGCTTTCGAACCCGGGCCCGCTTGCGCCGCCACTGGCATGCGTGACCAGACAAGGAAAGCGCGTCCATCGGCGCTTTGCCGCGCCGCCTCAGCCACACGGGGATCATCCATGCCATGCTTGCGCGGAGGTCCAATAAGGCGAATATGGTCCGGAAGGCTGAACTCCCCTTCGCCATAGATCTGTGCATTGCGCCACTGCATCTCGCGCTTCCAGAATTGCAGCGGCACCGGATTGGCGACGACAAGATCGGGTATGACCTGCAGTTCGGACTCTACATGCTGCCCGGTGAGCGCTTCGGCGCGGCCGGTGATCAGACCATTGGTGAAGATATAAGCGCAGATTGCGGTAAAGCCGATCCAGGCCGGTCGTTGCCAATCGCCCTGCCCGCGCTTCTCGCGCCGCCGCGAAAGCCAGACGCTTCCGATCAGCGCAGCCCAGATCCAGACGTCGATGATGAAGATAGTATCACCGTAAGCCCAACGTCCCGAAAAGGGTTCGAGCAGACGGATACCGTAATTGCTGAGCCAGTCGAGCGCAGGATGGCTGGCCGTGCCAATGAAGGCGAGCGCGAGAAGCCAGCCTTTGTGCACCGGTGGTCGATCGGTCTTGGGCAGCCAACGATCATAGCCCAGCATGATCAACCATAGCAGAATGGGTAGCAGCAGCAGCGCGATCGGCCCATGCGTGATCCCGCGGCGGATGCCCAGATGCTGGACGCCGCCCAGCAAAGTCGCCACCGCATCGATATCGGGGATGTTGGCGGCGATGATGAGGGTCGGCATGGCAAGACCGGTCTTGCGCTTGAGCCCCATTTGCCCAAGCACCGCGCCTGCCAGGCTGTGCGTAAGATTATCCAAAGTTTAGGCTCGCACTTGGTGCCATCATGTCTTCGTGCGAGCCAATATCACTCGACCGTCCAGGTCTGGCCCTTGCTGATCAGCTTTTGCAGGTTCGGGGTTTTGCCCTCGGACAATTTGGCATTCTGCTCTGTCACGGCAGCATCGAAAGTCGGACGCGGATCGTCATAAAGCACGCCAAGCGCCATCGGAAATTCGCCAAAAGGCATTTCGACCAGCATATGGGCAACTGCCCGGTTCTTCACATTGTGCACGATCACGCCGACCGCCTGCCAGTCGCCATCGGCAACATCGACAACCTTGAGGCTGAGTGTTGCATGATCGAGCGCTATACCCTTGGTACCGCCGGCAAACAGCATCGGCTTTCCATCTTCGAGCCAGAGCTGACGCGCCTCGGCCCCCTTGGGCGCGGCGAAATCTTCAAACACATCCTTATTGTAAACGATGCAATTCTGGAAAATTTCGACAAAGGCGGCGCCGCGATGCGCATGGGCGGCCTTCAGCACGTCGGGCAGATGCTTTGATACATCAAAGCCGCGCGCCACGAAGCGGGCGCCAGATCCCAGCGCAAAGGCGCAGGGCGTCGCCGGCCGGTCCACCGAACCAAAGGGCGTCGACGGGCTGGTCGTACCTTCACGGCTGGTGGGCGAATATTGCCCCTTGGTCAGACCGTAAATCTCGTTGTTGAACAACAGGATCTGGCAATCGAGATTGCGGCGCAGCAGGTGCATCGTGTGGTTGCCGCCAATCGACAGTGCGTCGCCATCGCCGGTGATGATCCACACATCCAGTTCGGGATTGGCGAGCTTTACGCCCGTTGCCACCGCCGGCGCACGGCCGTGGATGGTGTGGAAGCCATAGGTTTCCATATAGTAAGGAAAGCGGCTGGAGCAGCCGATACCCGAGATGAAAACCGTGTTTTCCGGTGTAGCACCGATTTCGGGCATGGTGCGTTGCACCGCCTTCAGGATCGCATAGTCACCGCATCCCGGGCACCAGCGGACTTCCTGATCGGTCTCCCAATCCTTGGGGCTCGATTTCTGGATGGGGGTCATGTCGTTCATGCGAGTGTCTCTTCAATGGCAGCTTCAATTTCGGCAATGCGGAAGGGTTGTCCGCTCACCTTGTTCAACGGCTTGGCATCGATCAGATATTGATCGCGCAGCACTGTTTTGAACTGGCCGGTATTCATTTCTGGCACCAGCACACGATCATATTTGCGAAGCAGATCGCCCAAATTGCTGGGCATCGGCCAGATATTGCGAACATGGATGTGGCTGACATCCAGTCCCTTGGCGCGGGCCTTGCGGACGGCCTGGTGGATAGGACCGAAAGTCGAACCCCAGCCGACAACCGCCAACTTGCCGCCTTCGGTACCAAGGCAGACATCCTGATCGGGAATGTGCGCAGCAATGCCGTCGACCTTGCCCTTGCGGATGTCGGTCATCGCTTGGTGGTTGGCAGGCGAATAATTGAGGTGGCCGGTATCGACTTCTTTTTCGATCCCGCCGATGCGGTGCATCAGACCGGGCGTACCGGGCTTGACCCAAGGGCGCGCCAGCTTTTCATCGCGGCCATAGGGTTTAAAACCGCCTTCCTGCGCCTCAGTACGGAAGGTCACCGGGAACGGCTTATAATCCGCCATATCGGGCACTTTCCAAGGCTCTGCTGCATTGGCAATATAGCCGTCAGTCAAAAGCATTACCGGCGTCATGAACTGAGTCGCGATGCGCACCGCCTCAATCGCACAATCAAACACATCGCCGGGGCTGCGCGCCGCGATCACCGGCAGCGGGGCATCGCCGTTGCGGCCATAGACTGCCTGATAGAGGTCCGACTGCTCCGTCTTGGTCGGCAGGCCGGTCGAAGGTCCGCCACGCTGTGAATTGATGATGATGAGCGGAAGCTCCGTCATCACCGCAAGGCCGATGGCCTCGGTCTTGAGCGCGATACCGGGGCCCGACGAGCTGGTCACGCCCAATTGGCCCGCATAGCTTGCACCGATTGCCGATGCGATGGCGGCAATCTCGTCCTCCGCCTGAAAGGTCGTGACGCCATATTCCTTGTAGCGCGCAAGCGCATGCAAGATCGAACTGGCAGGCGTAATCGGATAGCCGCCGAAGAACATCTTCACACCGGCAAGCTGACAACCGGCAATCAGGCCAAGCGCGGCGGCGTCGGCGCCATTGATTGTTCGGTAAAGGCCAGCTTCGGCGGGGGCTGCATCAACATGCTGTCGCGGAATGGCGACCGTGCCCGGCTGTCCAATCTCAGCGGTTTCGCCATAGGCATGGCCCGCATTGAGCGCGGCGATATTGGCATCCGCAAGGATCGGGTTTTTGGCAAATTTATCGCGCAGCCATTGTTCGATCGGCGCGCGGTCGCGGTCAAACATCCAAAGCGCGAGGCCGAGCGTCCACATGTTCTTGCAGCGCAGTGCTTCCTTGTTGCCAAGCCCGAACGGCTTCACGGCATCCATGGTCAACTGGCTGATATTGAAATGGACCAGCTGCCATTTGCCGAGGCTGTCATCCTCCAGCGGGTTGACCTCATATTGCGCCTTGGCAAGGTTGCGCGCGTTGAATTCGCCGCTGTCGGCGATGATCAGGCCGCCGGGCTTCAGATCCTTCACATTGGTCTTCAGCGCAGCCGGGTTCATCGCCACCAGCACATCAGGCGCATCGCCCGCCGTGGTGATCTCGGTCGAACCGAAATTGATCTGGAAGGCCGAGACACCGAAAAGCGTGCCCTGTGGCGCACGAATTTCAGCCGGAAAATCCGGGAAAGTCGCAAAATCATTGCCGGCAAGCGCCGACGAGAGAGTGAATTGCCCGCCGGTCAACTGCATCCCATCGCCGCTGTCGCCGGCGAATCGCACGACTACGGCTTCGTTATGGATGGCTTCGGCTTGGGTATCATTGTCGATGCTGCGCGCGGCAGTGGCCATTAATCTAGTCTCGCAGGTTTAATTGGTCTGTTAAGCTGCTCTTATGCGCGCAATTGGGCCAAATCCAAATAGGAAATCTGTGCATCACAACAGGCTGGCTTTGCCATGGACGCCCCGCTGGCTTCCCGTTATGCCTGTGGCAAAAGAGATGATGGGAGAGTGACAATGAGCGGACATTTTGTGCGGCCCGATGTGCGGGCCTTTCTCGATTTTCTGAACGCCCAAACCGGCCCGAAAATGCATGAACTTTCTGCGCAGGATGCGCGTATGATGATGACGGCCATGGGCTCGCTTGCCGAAGAACCCTTGGGCGAAATCGCGGTCGTGCGCGACCTATCTATCCCCGGCCCTGACGGTGTGATCCCGGCGCGACTATATGATGCGCGGGAAAACCGCAGTGCAGGCCCGGTCATGGTCTTCTATCATGGCGGCGGCTTTGTGATCGGCGATCTCGATATTTACGGCCCTTATTGCGCAGAGGCCGCGCGCCAGCTCGACATGCCGGTCATTTCGATCGATTATCGCCTCGCACCCGAATATCGCTTTCCGGCAGCAGCGATCGATTGCGAGGCAGCAACGCGCTGGATTGCAGGCAGCCCCGCCGAACTGGGCCTTCAGGTCACCGGGCTCGTCACGTCAGGCGACAGTGCTGGCGGCAACCTTACCATCGTCACCACCATGGCGCTGCGCGACAATCCAGCGGCTGTTCCGGTGATTGCGCAACACCCGATCTATCCCGTCGTCAGCGACAGCGACGATTGGCAGAGCATGCGCGATTTTGCCGAAGGTTTCCTTTTGACCGCCGATTCCATGGCCTATTTCCACGCAGCCTATCAGGCCGACGCCGACGACTATCGGGGCGCACCAATCAAATTCTCGCAGCATGGCATGCCCCCCAGCCTCGTCACGACAGCCAGTCTCGATCCGTTAAGCGATCAGGGTATTGCCTATTATGAAGCGCTAAAGGCCGCCGGCGTGCGGGCCGAATATCGCAGTGCAGACGGCAACATTCACGGCCATATCACGCTGCGCAAAGCCATCCCTTCGTCGCAGGCCGATGTCGCCGGAAATCTGGCCTTACTGAAGGCCATGATCGCAGAAGTAATGGCAGAAGCATGAGCGAAAGCGATACCCTTCCCTATCGTCCCTGTGCGGGCATCATGCTCGCCAACCGTGACGGGCTGGTGTTTGTCGGCCAGCGCATCGACAATCCGGGCGACGCTTGGCAAATGCCGCAAGGCGGGATCGACCCGGGCGAAGATCCAGAGGTCGCCGCCTTTCGCGAACTGGGCGAGGAAACCGGCCTATTGCCCGACCATGTCGATCTGATCGCCCGCAGCAAGGAAGAATATTTCTACGATCTGCCGCCCGAACTTCAGGGCAATATCTGGGGCGGACGCTGGCGCGGGCAAAGGCAATGGTGGTTTCTCATGCGCTTCAAAGGCGACGATGCCGATGTCCGCATCGATGGGCATCATCCCGAATTTTCGCAATGGAAATGGGCGGAGCCTGCCGAACTACCAAGGCTGATTGTGCCGTTTAAACGGCGGATCTATGAAGGACTGGTCAGCGAATTCGGACCGCTGATCTAAAGCGCGATCAGTTCGCTTTTTCAACAACAGGTTTGATTTCAACCGCGCTGGCCTGCAAAGCCTGTTTCTGCCCAGCCCTTTCAATCGCGTCCGAGAGTTGCTCGGTTTCGCTGCATTTTGAACGGCACAATATGTTCAGCCGGGCGAGGTTCTTCTTCGCGGCATCGACCGCACCCTTTTCCGCCATCAACTCACCTTGAGCAGCCAGAACGGACAAGTCATTGGGTTCGATAATGAGCGCGCTTTTATAAAAGCCGATGGCCTTGCCTTTCAGGCCGCGTTCCGCCGATACTTCAGCAAGGCCAACAAAGGCAGCCCGGTTACGCGGATCGACAGCGAGCGCCGTTTCGAACCAGCCTTGCGCCTCATCAAATTGCCCCGCTTTTTTCGCGACCATTCCCTCAGCCACCAACGCCGCCGATTGCGGGTCGATATCCTGATCGGCGCGCTTACCTATGCTCGCGCTTGAAACGACCAGAAAGACAGCGGAAAGGGCAATGACTGGCGGCGAAAAGCGCATGACAATGTTCCAGAAATTATTCACTTAAGGCCCCGCTATCACAGCCTGCGCAAACACACCATGTAGAAGCCATCGCTACCGTCATGCGCCGGGCTTAGCAAGAGGCCCGCACCATCAACGCGTCCTGCGTCAAACGACGGCCGTTCAGCCTTGAACCCGCCATTGCGCTCAAGGAAGTCTGCCGCCTGCGCCGCGCCCTCACAGGCCAGCAGCGAACAGACCGCATAAACAAGGCAGCCGCCCGGCGCGACCAGATCGGCGGCCAGATCCATCAGCCGCGCCTGTTCGGATACCAACCGCTGCAAATCGCGCTGATCAAGCCGCCAGCGGGTTTCGGGATTGCGTCTCCATGTACCGGTGCCAGAGCAAGGCGCATCGACCAGCACAACATCACAGGCGGAAGAAAGGTCATCCAGCGCAGCCATTTCACGATGCGGGTTCAAAAGGCGGGTCTCGATAAAGCCCGCGCCTGCTCGCGCAGCACGCGGCGGAAGTTGCGCCAACCGATCGCGGCTGGTGTCAGCTGCGATCAAGCGCCCCTGCCCTGTCATATGTGCAGCCAGCGCCAACGTCTTGCCACCTGCCCCTGCGCATAGATCGACCACCGTCATACCAGGGCGCGCACCGCAGGCTTCGGCAATCAACTGGCTGCCCAGATCCTGCACTTCGACATGGCCGTCGCCATAGGCGGCACTGGTTTCGATCGCAAAGCCCGTCGGCAGGCGGAGCCCATCACGGCTTTGCCCGAGGATTTCGGCTTCAGGCCATTGTGCTGCAACATCAGCGCGTTTTGCCGCAAGGCTGTTAACGCGCAAATCCAGTGGGGCGCGTTCAAGCAAAGCGGGCCATTCGGCTTCAGCCAGTAACGGCGAGAATAGCGGCGTCAGCCAGCCGGGCAGTACGCCTTCCACTGCGCGCGCTTCATCTGGGTTTAGCAGCGCGGGGCCATAGCTGCTGCCATCGAAAAGGACGGCAAGGTCTTCATCACGCGCAGCCAGTGCAACCATGGCGGCGCGCCCGCTTTCCGGCCGCTCCCCAAAGGTACGGATTGCACGCCAAGCAAGGTCGCGAATAGCGCGCCTGTCTTTCGATCCCGCATAACGGCGCGCGGCAAAAAAGGCAGCTGCTACACGGTCGGCCGATGCGCCCTTGCCGCGTGTTGCCACGATGATTGCATCGAGCAAATCGATTGCCGATTGTACACGTGCCGAAGGGATCATGGCTTTATTCTGCCTCTGCAGGCAAAAACCGGAATATCAGCGGGTTGGATAATTGGGCGCTTCACGCGTGATGGTGACATCATGGACATGGCTTTCGCGCAAGCCGGCATTGGTGATCTGCACAAAACGGGCGCGTTCCTGCAGATCGGCAATCGTCGCCGAACCGGTATAGCCCATGGCAGCCTTAACGCCGCCGACGAGCTGGTGAATCACGTCCGCCGCTGCACCCTTGAAGGGAACCTGGCCTTCAATGCCTTCGGGCACCAGCTTCAGCTGGTCCTTGATATCCTGCTGGAAATAGCGGTCGGCCGATCCGCGCGCCATTGCGCCAACCGAACCCATGCCGCGATAGCTTTTATAGGCGCGGCCTTGATAAAGGAACGTTTCACCAGGTGCTTCTTCGGTGCCGGCCAAAAGCGATCCTACCATCACGCCGGCGGCCCCTGCCGCAAGTGCCTTGGCAACATCGCCCGATGTACGCAGACCGCCATCGGCAATCACCGGAATGCCGGACTTTGCGGCTTCCTCGGCAGCATCCATGATCGCGGTCAATTGCGGAACGCCGACACCGGCGACAACCCGCGTTGTGCAAATTGACCCCGGGC
>JAJTFR010000052.1 GCA_021298455.1 Sphingomonadales bacterium
GATGTCGATGCGTGCGCGGGCAATACGTTCGTGCCAGACGCTATGTTCGGCAATGGTCTTGCCAAAAGCGACGCGGCTGGTGAGGCGCTTGCACATCTTCTCCAGCGCTTCTTCGGCGACGCCGATGGTGCGCATGCAGTGATGAATGCGGCCCGGCCCGAGGCGCCCTTGCGCGATTTCGAACCCACGACCTTCGCCGAGGACAACATTTTCGACCGGAACGCGAACGTCTTTCAGCTCGACTTCCATATGGCCGTGCGGTGCATCATCATATCCGAAAACCGGCAGGTGGCGGAGGATGTTCACACCCGGCGCATCCATAGGGACGATGATCTGCGACTGCTGCTGGTGACGCTGCGCGCCGCCATCGGTCTTGCCCATGACGATCGCCACCTTGCAGCGCGGATCGCCAAGGCCTGAGGACCACCATTTGCGGCCGTTGATTACATATTCATCGCCTTCGCGGCGCATTTCGGTCTGGATATTGGTCGCATCGGACGAAGCGACTCCCGGTTCGGTCATCAGGAATGCGGAACGGATTTCGCCGTTCATCAGCGGGATAAGCCACTTTTTCTTCTGTTCTGCCGTGCCATAACGGTTGAACACTTCCATATTGCCGGTGTCGGGTGCCGAGCAGTTGAACACTTCAGAGGCAAAGCCAACGCGACCCATTTCCTCAGCGCACAGCGCATATTCGACATTGGTCAACTGCGGCCCGTCAAATTCGACCGTGGTATCCAGATGCGGATTTGCGCCCTGCGGCGGCATGAACAGGTTCCAGATGCCAGCAGCCTTGGCCCGGGCCTTTTCCTCTTCCACGACCTGCAGCACCTTCCAGCGCTCACCGGTGGCATCTTCCTTTTTATAATCACCAACGCGCGGACGCAGATAGGTATCGATGTGGTTCTTGACGCGGTCGCGCCAATAGGTTTCGCGTTCGGTGAAGGTAAAGTCCATGCGATTCGTCCTCTTTTAATCGTCCGGTTAACATCAATTCCTTGGGCTTATCCGCCCACTGCTTCAACTGTTTTTTCGTCGCGCAACTGACGCACGCGCGCCTCATGATCTGCCCTGTTGATCGGAAAGCGGCTCATGATCGAAACACTGGCAGTTGCGAGTATCCCCAGCGCCACAATATAGCCGATCCCCAGCGTCTGCAGAACGGGCTGGGCAACCTCACCCGGCACCGCTTTCTGCGGCAATCCTGCCAGGCTGATTATCGTGCCTGTGATGAAAATGCCGAATCCGTGCGAGCATTTCTGCACAAAGAAATAGCCCGAAAAAAACAGCCCCTCCGCCCGTTCGCCGGTGCGCGCTTCGGAATCCTCAATGACGTCAGCCGCCATCGACTGGCCAAGCATGGCACTGCAAACAGCGAAGCTATTGGAGATTGTCACCAGCGTGAACAGCAACGGAATCAACAGCGGACTGCCATTTCCAGGGAATAGGTCAGCAAAGCGCAGCAGATAGGGCAGCAGCGTAAAGATGAGTGAGACGATGCCGCACAGCACCGCAGCCGTGCGCTTTTCCATCCGTGATTGCAGCAGTCCGACAAGGAAGAAGGACCCGATCACGCCAACAAACAAGGTCAGCGAATAGGCAAGAAAGCCTTCCTGCGGCATTTCCCAGAAATAGGTCAGCATATAAGTCGTGATCGAAAAAGCGACACCCTGGCTGACAAAGGCAAAAAGCGAGGCGAGAATCAGGATCAGATAGGCGCGGTTGGAAAGAGTGCGCCCGATCTGCCGGAATGTCTCGCCCAACGGCAAATGGGTGGGTGCGGTATCGGGCAGCTTTGCGATCCGCCGATGCGTGGTAAGCGCCGCGGTCGTGGTCGCGATGATCATCAAGATCGCGCCGGTCCAGCCATAAAGTTCATAGCCATCTTTATTGAGCTGGCCGACGGGATATTCCGCACTAGGCACAAGGAACACCGCAAAAGCGAGAAGCAGCATCAACAGCCCCCCCGCCCAACCGAAGAGGAAACGCCAGCGCGTGATTTCCGTGCGCTCGTCATAATCCGCCGATAGCGCGGGTACGATCGAAAGTGCCGGCACCTCGTAACAGGAAACCGCGGCCCGCAAGAGAAAGGCAAAGAGCAGCAGGTAGAGATACAGGCTTTCCTGCGGCAATGTTTCCGGCGGATGCCATAACATGATCCAGCTTGCCGCCATGGGCAGAATCGCGGCATACATCCACGGGTGACGTTTGCCCCAACGGCTGTGCGTCTTGTCGCTCCAATAGCCGACCAGCGGATCGATCACTGCGTCGAGCAGCAATGCAATCAGCAGGATGAAACCTGCGGTACCGGCATCAAGCCCGAGCACCTGATTGTAGAACAGCAGCAACAATGTCGCAAAGCCATTGTCTTTGACGCCGTAGGCGACCGAGCCGAAGCCATTGCCGAGCTTTACGCGCAGCGGCAGTTTGGCCGCTAAATTCATCCCTGTGCGGACCCGATGAAATTCTGCAGCGAATCAAACATCGCCGGACTGTTTTCATCCCAGCTATGGCGCGGTCCGATCGTGATGCCGCCATCAACGACCATATGTGCACCGGTAATGAAGCGCGCTTCGTCGCTTGCCAGATAGGCAACCATCGAGGCGATATCATCGGGGTTACCGCCGCCCTTTACCGGCTGGGCATGGGCGGCAACTTCGTGGATCACCACATTGGCCTCGTCGCGCTTCTCGTCGGGAACTTCAAGCGCGGAGGCAAAGATGTTGGTCTTGATGAAGCCGGGACAGATCGCGTTGACGCGAATGTCGTGCCGCGCAAGGTCGGCCGCGGCGAGTTTTGACAGATGCAGCACGCCCGCCTTGGCAACCGCATAGGCTGACGGCGAATAGCCCGCACCCAAAGAAGCGACGCTGGCAGTGTTGACAATCGATGCCCCCGCGCGGCCCTTCATATGCGGCACGGCATAGCGGATGCCCATGGCGACCGAGCGCAACAGCAGGTTCATCGTCCGGTCCCAGCCTTCGGGATCAATCTCGTCAATGGGTGCGCGATCGCCCGCTGCGCCGGCATTATTGAACACAACGTCGATGCCGCCGGTCGTTTCGGCGGCAAAATCCATCAGGGCCTTGATCGCCGCGACATCACAGACATCAGTCTGTTTGAAGATGATCTTGCCATTGGAGGTTGCAGCCAGTTCGGCACCGCCAGCGGCGTCGATATCAGCGGCGATGACGGTCGCGCCTTCCGATGCCAGTCGCAGGCATGCCGCCTTGCCAATGCCTGATGCTGCCCCGGTGACAACCGCGGTCTTGCCGACGAATCTCATATGCCTCTCCTACCTCCGATTCACCGCCTATCCTGTCCCTCAAAATCGACCCGGTCAACGGCTGCAAAAATGCCGTTACGGAAAGGCGGGACGGCAAGTTGACGCTTGCGTAAACCCCGTAAAAAGACATAGTGATTTTGTCTGTTTTGAGGAGAATCCCCATGAGCGATCTGGATCAATTCCGGTCTGAAATCCGTGCCTGGATAGAGGCGAACTGCCCGCCAGAAATGCGCACCCCTGCCCGCGGCGACGATGACGTCTGCTGGGGCGGCCGCAATTTCGTCTTTCAGTCAGAAGCCCAGAAACAATGGCTTGAACGCTGTGCCGAAAAGGGCCTGACCGTTCCCGACTGGCCAAAAGCCTATGGCGGTGCCGGGCTCAGCGCAGCGGAAACCAAGATTTTCCGGCAGGAAATCGCCCGCGCCGGCGCGCGCAGCCCGCTCAACAGCTTTGGCATCTGGATGCTTGGCCCGGCGCTGCTCAAATTCGGGACCGAGGAACAGAAACTGCATTATCTGCCGCCGATTGCACGCGGCGAGATCCGTTGGTGCCAAGGCTATTCCGAACCGGGTTCAGGTTCGGACCTTGTCAGCTTGCAGACCTATGGCGAGGACAAGGGCGACCATTGGGTGGTCAACGGCCAGAAGATCTGGACGAGCTATGCCGACAAGGCCGACTGGATTTTCTGCCTGGTCCGCACCAACAAGGAAGACAAATATCACGGCATCAGCTTCCTGTTGTTCGACATGACCACGCCGGGCGTGACGACGAAGCCGATCAAGTTGATCAGCGGCTATTCGCCTTTCTGCGAAACCTTTTTCGACAATGTCGTCGTTCCAAAGCACCAGATTGTCGGCGAACTGAACCGTGGATGGGACGTCGCCAAATATCTGCTCGGCCATGAACGGGAAATGATCTCGAACATGGGCGGCGGCGATGGCGGCACAGCCTCGCTTGGTGGCGGCATCAAGGATGCGCTCGATGATCAGCCGATATTGCGCGCGCAGCTTGCGATGTTCGACGTCGAAAGCCTTGCGTTCCGTGCACATAGCGAACGCTTCATGGACGAATGGAAGACCGGCAAGGCCCATCCGGCCTATTCGAACCTGATGAAGTATATCGGCACCGAACTGAATAAGCAGCGCCACGAACTGGTGATGGCCGCTGGCGGTTCGGACGCGCTGGAATGGGATAGCGAACGGTCGAGCGGCGGTAAGAAGCCGCGCGACTGGCTGCGCACCAAGGCCAATTCGATCGAGGGCGGCACCAGCGAGGTCATGCTCAACGTTGTTGCGAAGCGCATATTGGAAATGCCGGGGGCATAACCCCACTTCGCCTGCGGAAGGGGCCGGGGGAGGGCCCTTTCTGACGCGACTTTTTCTGCCCCTCCCCTGATCCCATCCCAAGCGGGCCGGGAAACCAAGGATGACTGCTATGGCAATGGTATATAATGACGACCAGTCGATGCTGCGCGACAGCGCGCGCGACTTCATGAAAAGCGAAGCGCCGGTCGCGCATCTGCGCAAATATCGCGACATGAACTGCAAGGATGGTTTCGGCCACGCCTTGTGGAAACAATTTGCGGAAATGGGCTTCACCGGCATCCTCATTCCTGAAGATGATGGCGGTCTTGGCATGGGCCATATCGAGGCCGGCATCGTTCTTGAAGAAATCGGCCGCAACCTGACGCCTTCGCCCTTTCTTTCCACCTCGGTCGTAGCCGTCGAAGCTCTAAAGGCTGCCGACAAGGCAATGCGCGACCGCTGGTTCCCCGGCATCCTTTCAGGTGAAACGGTAATCGGCATCGCTATCGACGAAGGCAAAAAGCACCATCCCGAAAAAATTGCGCTGAAGGCCGAGCGTTCAGGCAATGGCTTCAAACTCACCGGCGCGAAGCAATTTGTCGTGCAGGGATCGTCTTCGGATATGCTGATTGTTGCCGCGCGCACGGCAGGTGCCGCTGGTGAGACCGCAGGCATCACCATGTTTGCAGTCGAAAAGGATGCAGCGGGCCTTTCCATGGATGCCGCCCGTACAGTCGACTCGGCTATGGCCGCGCGCATTGCCTTTGACGGCGTCGAAGTCACGGCGGACGCGGTGATCGGCGAAGTGGATGGCGGCTGGGAAGTGCTTGGCAAAATGCTCAACGCCGGACGCACCGGATCGGCCGCCGAAATGGTCGGCGTCGGCACCGGCGCCATGGAATTGACCTTCGACTATCTGAAACAGCGCAAGCAATTCGGAAAACTGATCGGTGAGTTTCAGGCGTTACAACACCGTGCCGCCCATCTTTACGGTGAGATGGAAATGGCACGTTCAGCAGTGCTGAAGGCGCAGAATTTCCTCGACGATGGCGATCCGCGCGGCGAACTTTACGCCTCTGTTGCCAAGGCAAAGGCAGGGCTTGCTTGCAACCTTTCGGTGCGCGAAGGCGTGCAGATGCACGGCGGGATCGGGATGACCGACGAATATGACATCGGTCTCTATATGAAACGCGACCGTGCGCTCGCCGAATTTATGGGCGACATCTATTTCCATGCCGACCGTGTGGCGCGGCTGAACGGATACTAACCCCAGCCCCGAATGCGGGGAGGCATCAATGGAGTTTTTTATGAACCTCAATTCACTCTTTGGACTTGAAGGCCGCGTTGCCTTGGTCACCGGCGGATCGCGCGGAATTGGCGCGATGATCGTTGAAGGCTATCTCGCCGCCGGTATCGAGCGCGTCTATATCAGCGCGCGCAAGGTTGATCAGGTCGAGGCAGCTATTGCCCGTTTTGGCCCCAAAGTTATCGGCCTGCCCATGGACATCTCCACCGTAGAGGGATGCCGTGCGCTTGCCGCAGAGATCGGCGCGCGGGAGGAAAAACTCGACATCTTGGTCAACAATGCCGGTGCCGCCTGGGGAGAACCTTATGAAAGCTTTGGCGAATCGGGTTGGGACAAGGTGATGGACCTCAACGTCAAATCGCTCTTCTTCCTTACCCAGGCACTGACCCCCAAGTTGAAGGCTGCGGGCAGTTTCGAGCGTCCGGCCAAGGTGATCAATATTGCGTCGATCGACGGGCTGAAGATCAATCCCTGGGAAACCTATAGCTATCAGGCATCAAAGGCCGCAGTCATTCACCTCACGCGGCGGCTGGCGGCCGAGCTGGCACGTCAGAATGTACTGGTGTCTGGAATTGCACCGGGTGCATTTCAGTCGGATATGAACAAGGCTGCCCGCGATTTCGGCGACCAGGTTGGCAAGAATATCCCCTTCCCGCGCATCGGTACGACCGAAGACATGGCGGGTCTTGCCATCTTCTTGGCCGCGCGTTCGGGCGATTATATTGTTGGAGAAACAATAGCTTGTGACGGCGGCATCGTGAATGCATCGCTGCCCGGAAACACCATCGAAGCCTGATTTTTCAGGCCCTTTGAAAGCGCAATCAGGCCCAGTTGCACGTTATGCAACTGGGCAAATTGTTTTCGCAATTGCACAATAAACGTTGGGCGACCAAATGGCTCTCAACGGAAACGATACTTTCCAAATTTGACGGGCCGGGCACTCTCCTCCTCCTCTCCCCGCCCGCCCGTTGATACGAAGCGGCCTTCACGCTCAGCGTGAAGGCCGTATTCGTTTGTGCGATTGTTTCCCGGTATCGTACGAAGATTCCGCTGGCGTGAAACGCCGCAGCTTATGCTCCAACATATCCACCGCAAACCGGTCGTCCTGTGGATAAGTTGCGTAAATCCTGTTGTGCGACTCAGTCATGGATGAGAGCTTTGTCTTGTCAGGCAGAGACGCCGAAGCGCAAAGCGGATTGGAAACAGGAAGCTTAGCACTGCGGAAAAACTGCAGGATACCTCGCCGGATTGCTTCAGAAGCGCAAGCGGAAGAAACAGGAAAAGCAGAGGTTGCTGCTGGACAACGAACGTCAAGTGCGGGCCAAAGCCTCACCGCCAAAGCCAACGCCGGGCGGGATAGCAAAAGCAGTCAGGCAAACCGGCGTTCCTTCGGGATCGCCGGGGAGCCGGACGCCAGAAACCGGAAAGAATGGCCCTAGCGGCCAAGGACTTCCAATATCAGGCGCAGTCGGCGCTGGCAGCGATGCCAGCGCCCATTATCGTTTGAGAGGCCCAATGGCCCGACATATTGGCCGCAGCCAAAGCTGCCAGCCGCCCTCATCATTTCAATACTGCAATAATCTTGCCGGCGTGATGCGCGTCACGCTCCGAATCAACCGGTTCCTGCCAAAACTGGCTCGCGACCCGGTTGGCGCGGATCTCCCTGCGTCAACATCCTGCCGGGGGCGGAATGTGCAAACATTCCGTTCCTCGGCTTTTTTATACTGCGGATTTAAGCAACCAATCGTGGAAGATGCGCACCGCGCGTTGTTTCAATGCGCGCGGCCGGCACACGAACCAATAGCTGTAAGGGCTTTCAACCTCGATATCGAAGAGACGCACGAGCCGCGGATCTTTGGCATCGGACAAATGGCTGCCGTGCATGATCGCGACGCCCAGCCCGTTCGCCGCCGCTTCCAGCATCAACTGGCCGCTGTCGATATGGTCAATCGCGGCAGGTTTCAGTCGCGGTGCACCAATAGCCTGTCGCCAGGCGTCAAAGACCAGCGGCATATCGCTATGGACCAGAACCGTCTGGTTCGCGAGGTCTGACGGGTGCTGCAGCTTCTGCTCGCGCGCCAGCGTTTCCGATGTGATCGCATATACGGTGTTACGGTCGAGCCGTACCGAATACAGCCGCGGATCAACCTGATCGGCAATGATGATCGCCGCATCCACCACGTCACCCAGCAGATTTTCTGCATGGGCAGAGGTATCGAGATCGATATGCAATTTGGGGAACAGCTTGCGCAATTCCGGCAAGCGCGGGATCAGGCGCTGCGAACCGAACAGAGGCAATAATCCCAAACGCAGGCGATATTCACCGCCCTGTCCGGACAATTCATCAACGGCCTCTGCCAGCGATTCCAGCGCGGGTTCGATCGCCTTCAACAAAGCCGCACCGTCGGAATTCAAGATCATCGCCTGCGCCTTGCGGTCGAACAGCGGCTTGCCCATGAAATCTTCAAGGGCCTTGATCCGCCGGCTGAGCGCCGGGGGCGAAAGCCCGAGTTCGGAAGCAGCCGCCTTTGCTGAACCCAGCTTGGCGATACGGACAAAGGCTTCGAGCGAGCGAAGGGGCGGAAGACGGCGCATAAGTGACAAACTCTCCGCTTTTGTGCGGCGCGCAAAGATAGGCTTTACCCCATAGCTGCGCACTTTCGCATGTTTTTCCTCACCAAAGCGGCTAACATTGGTTGCAAAATTTGCAATCAAAAAAATTTTGTTCGCACTTGCACAATAAATTCAGACGGCCCATATAGGTGGGGCCTTACAGGCATCCTCTCCTAAAGACTTTCCGAGGCTGGTGGTTTCCACCGGCCTTTTTTTTGCCTGTTGCCTCGCCCTTCCCGACTTGTCGAGACTAACAGGCGCTTGGTACTGATCGTCGTGCCGAGCCTCAACGGCAGCGTGCGGCGCGGCGGATCGAACTAGAAATCGACCTGCTCATAATAGGGGGGAGGCGTTATGCTCTCCATCCGCTCTGATAGCAGCGGGCGGAAACTGGGCCGGCTCTTGAACATCGAATACCAGCTTTTGGTCTGTTCATGCCCGCTCCAGTCGATACCGCCGAGATAATCCGCGACTGAAATCTGGGCCGCTGCTGCAAGATCGGCCATGCTCATCGTCGGACCCGCCATCCAGGCACGGTGATCGATCAGATAATCGATATAATCCAGATGCCCATTAGCGAGGCGCATCGCTTCGCGCAGCACATTGCTGTCTGGCGGCTGACGATGGACGATCCGCTTTTTCATCCGTTCATGCAACAAGGGCGCCGTCACATCTCCAAAGAACTGCTGGTCGAACCAGGCAACCAGTCGGCGGATTTCGGCGCGATAGGCGGTCGAACCGCTGATCATCGGCGCAGTGTCGCTGATTTCCTCAATATATTCGCCAATAGCGACCGAATCAGCAAGCGTCAGGTTGCGCGCAGGATCGATCAAAACGGGCGTACGCGCCGCCGGATTCATGTACAGAAAATCGTCCCTATGTTCCCAGGGGTTTTCGCGCACCAGACTGTAAGCGATGCCCTTCTCCCCCATTTGCAAGCGCACCTTGCGCGAAAAGGGACAAAGCGGGAATTGCAGGAGTTGCCACATGACTGCCCTGTTAGGGAAGCGCGCCGTGAAAGGGAAGTCGGGAGTTGGTTTTCGCGCAGTTGCGCGCCGCTATCGTCAACGCCGGATCAGCGGAGCGAGCCTCAATGAAGCGTGCCCGCTGTCATTTCGAGATTGAGGATCGTCACCAGCCGTTCGATCTGCCGCCAACGGCAAAAATGGATATGGTTTCCGAGATTGCGGCTTGCTTCTGCCCGTTCAGCAGCTTCCAGCCCGGCGGCATCGCCAAAACGGGCGATCAGGGCCTGCGCCTCGCGCACATCGCGGGCGTTTACGTAAAACGATAGATTCATGGATGCAGAACGATCCTTAAAAACTGCAAGGTTGCAGGCTGACCGGGGTGTGGCCTGCCTGCATTTCTGTCTATAGCGATCAGCCATGGAGGAAGCCTTCCGACACATGGTTACCTGAAGCTTATCCAAAAGAGGGCAGCCACTTGAACGCTTGCTACCCGCCCCCCTTCGGTGGCATGGGGCGGCAATGGCAACACCTTGGGTCAACCCTCGCTTGGCACGATCACCGGTTTTATCGTCGGCAGCGCACTGGCGCTGACCGTCTGGCTGGTTGACCGCAATCGCGCGAAAAAAGGAAACTGACATGCGCAAACATATCCTTGGATTTTCCGCATTCGTGCTGTTTCTTGCCGTTATCGGCATCTGGTTTGCATTGCGACCCGATGTTGCGCAGTTGCCGCTTTCCAAGGTGACGGGCGTCGATCCCGCGATCACCGATGCGCGTGAGGAAATGGTTCCAACGGTTTCCGTCGCCACGGCTATTGGCTGGAAAACCGGCGAAACCCCGGTTGCCGCCGAGGGCCTGGTAGTGGAACGTTTTGCCGAAGGGCTGGATCATCCGCGCAATGTCTATGTGCTGCCCAATGGCGATGTTTTGGTGGCAGAAACCAATGCACCTGCAAACCGCATGAAAGGCCTTGAAGGCTGGATCGCTGAAAAGCTGTTCAGCAAGGCTGGCGCTGCCGTGCCTTCGGCCAATCGCATCACTTTGCTGCGAGATGGTGACGGCGACGGCAAGGCAGAGCTGCGTACCGCCTTTCTTGAAGGGCTCAACTCACCCTTCGGCATGGCACTGATTGGCAATACGCTCTATGTCGCCAATACCGACGCCGTACTCGCTTTCCCCTACAAGACGGGCGACACCAAGATCGCGGCAGAGGGCAAAAAGATTCTTGAGCTGAATGCCAAGGCCCCGAACAATCATTGGACGCGCAACCTGGCGGCCAGCCCCGATGGCAAGAAGCTTTACATCGCGGTAGGATCGAACAGCAATATCGGCGAAAACGGCCTCGATACCGAACGCGGGCGCGCGCAAGTGATTGAGCTCGACCTCGCAACCGGCAAATCGGGTGCCTATAGCTCGGGCCTGCGCAATCCCGTCGGCCTTGACTGGGATAGCAAGGGCCAGCTTTGGACGGTTGTCAACGAACGCGACATGCTCGGTTCCGATACCGTGCCTGACTATCTGGCGGTCGTAGAGTTTGGCGCAGATTATGGCTGGCCCCACCATTATTGGGGCGGCTTCACTGATCATCGGGTAAAGCCCGGAAAACCGGAAAAGCGGCAATATGAACGGCGCCCCGATTATGCGCTGGGTGTGCACACCGCGCCGCTGGGCCTCGTCTTTGCCGACCGCGCAAAACTGGGCGGACCCTTTACCAGCGGAGCGTTTATCGCGCGCCATGGTTCATGGAACCGTGTGCCCAAATCGGGCTATGACGTGATCTTCGTGCCATTCAAAAATGGACAGCCGACCGGCCAGCCGCTGAACGTGCTGACCGCTTTCCTCGACAAGGATGAACAGGCGCGTGGTCGCCCCACAACGGTGGCCGTCGACAAGTCTGGTGCCCTGTTGGTCAGCGATGATGTCGGCAATATAATCTGGCGTGTTCGCGCGAAGGGTTAAGCCGGTTGGCGCGTTAAGCGGGGTAAAGGCCCGCAATATCGGGCCCTCTATTGAAAGAAGGTCCCAATGGCGATCGATGCCGCAATTGCAATGAACCGCTTCGGTCTGGGCGCTCGCGCTGGCGCTGCTGCGCCCGAAAGGCCTGCACGCTGGCTGCTTGACCAGTTGGGGCGCCATGATCCGCGCCCCCCGGCAATTGCGGCGTTACCGCCGCGCAGCGAACTGATCGGCGCGATCCGCGATCTTCGACAGGACAGGCAGCAACGCCGCTCGACGGCGGAAGACAAACCCGCAGACGATGCCGCAGCCGCAGCCGACCGGGATCTCAACAATTATCGCACGGCGGTGCGCGGGCAATATGTCGCGGCAGTTGATGCACGTCTCGGTGTGGCGCTATCGTCCGACACCGATTTTGCCGAGCGGCTGGTGCATTTCTGGGCAAATCATTTCGCCATATCGATCGACAAAATTGTTACCGCGGGCCTTGCCGGGAATTTCGAATTTGAAGCGATAAGGCCGCATATCCTTGGCAGCTTTGCCGATCTGCTGAAATCAGCGATCCGGCACCCGGCGATGCTGCTCTATCTTGATCAGGCACAGTCGATCGGCCCAAACAGCCTGCTTGCCCGGCGCATCGGTGCGCGAAGCGACCGCGAAATCGGTCTCAACGAAAATCTGGCGCGCGAGATACTCGAACTGCATACGCTGGGTGATCGCACCGCCTTTACCCAAGAAGATGTCACCGAATTTGCCAAGGCAATGACCGGGCTCACCGTGGCTGGACTTGGCAGACCGCAATTGCAGCGCGCCCTGGGGACCGACAAGTCGCCGGGCGATGCAGTGTTTGCCGATGCGCTGCACGAACCCGGCAATCGCACAATTGCGGGGCGTAGCTATGGCGGAGGCGGCGCGCAGGCGCTGGATAGGATCCTCGACGATCTGGCTATGCATCCCGCCACCGCCCGGCACATCGCCACAAAACTCGCCCGGCATTTCGTGGCGGACGATCCGCCTTCCCCACTGGTGGCTCGGCTGGAGGCTGTCTTCCTGAAGACAGGCGGCAACCTGCCCGCCATATATAGGGCGCTGGTCGAAGCACCCGAAAGCTGGCGAATGCCCGTCGCCAAATTCAAAAGCCCGTGGGAATGGACGGTCTCTGCCTTGCGGGCGCTGTCGGTCACCGATTTCCCGGGTCGCGCACAGGCCGCGGTCGGCTTGTTCACCCAGATGGGCCAACCGGTCTGGCGCCCCGGATCACCCAAGGGCTTTGGCGATATCAGCGCCGACTGGGCAGGTCCGGCCGCGCTGATGCGCCGGGTGGAAACGGCAGGCCGCTTTGCCCGGCTGGCCGCAAACCGCGTCGACGCGCGACAATTGGCACCTGCCATCCTACCCGGAACGCTCGGCCCGCTGACAGCCGAACAGATCGCCCGCGCCGAAAGCCCCGAACAGGGGTTGGCATTGCTGCTCGTTTCACCCGAATTCCTGCGGAGATAATCCGATGATCCTCAATCGCCGCCATCTTGTGCTGTCGGGACTCGCCGGGACGGGTATTGCCCTTGCCCCGCGCATCGCCTTTGCCGCCGCCGAAACCGACCGGCGCTTCATCTTCATCATTCAGCGCGGCGCGGCCGACGGTCTGGCCATTTTGGCGCCGACTGGCGATCCCGCCTTTGCGGCTGCACGCGGAGAGATCGCGGCCAGCGCTGCAAGCGGGACCGCGCTGGACAGCCTCTTCACGCTGCATCCGGAAATGAAAGCGAGCGCCACATTATTCGGCCAGAAACAGGCGGCCTTTGTCCATGCGATCGCTTCCGGCTATCGGGAGCGTTCGCATTTTGACGGGCAGAATATGCTCGAAACCGCAGGCACCCGTCCTTATGGCCGCGACGATGGCTGGATGAACCGGTTGCTCACACTGCTTCCCACGACGCCAATGCCGCGCTGCTCGAACGGGTCGCCATGCTTTATGCCGAGGACCGCGAGCTGGCGCCATTATGGCAAAGCGCGACTCAGACCGAAGCCATGGCAATGGGCAGCGACCCGGCAGGACGCGGCGGCGCAGCGGCCGGAAAGCTGGTCGCCAGCCTGATGGCGGGTAGCGACGGTGCCCGTGTTGCGATGGTCGAAACTGGCGGCTGGGACACGCATATCAATCAGGACGGGCGGCTGGGGGCGGTGTTAAAGGGTGTCGACGACATGATCGACGCCCTGCGCATCGACCTTGGACCGGAGTGGGACAAGACACTGGTGCTGGTCGCAACCGAATTCGGGCGTACCGTGCATGTCAACGGGACGCGCGGCACCGACCATGGCACCGGATCGGCGGCATTGCTCTTTGGCGGCGCACTGGCCAGCGGCGGCTCGGTGCGTTCGGATTGGCCGGGGCTTGCCACCGGACAATTGTTCGAAGGTCGCGACCTCAGGCCGACGATGCGGTTTGAAAGCGTCGCGGTCGGGGCACTTTCGGCGCATTACGGCATCGATCCCGTTTTGATGCGCCGAACAGTGTTTCCAGATTACAGCTGACGCGCCGCCCGATCAATTTCCATAAGCTGCCCGTTCGACCGCGCCGAGGAAATCGAGCGCGCCGGCATCGCCAAAGGGTGCAAGCTGGCTCATCATCACGCCGGCAACGCCATTTGTCTGGTCGATCCAATAATAGCTGTTGAAAATCCCCGCCCAGGCCAAGCTGCCCGGCGCGCGGCCATTGGGGCCTTGTTCGGGATTGATCAGAAAACCCAGACCCCATCCGGTATGCTGGTCGGGGAAGGTATCATAAGGCCGGGCGAGATCGGGCATTGCCGTTCCCATATAACCGGCACGCAAGGGGGCGACCTGATTGCGCGCCATTTCCGCGACGCTGGCTTCGGATAGCACGCGCGTGCCATCCAATTCACCACCGCGCAGGATCATGCGGACGAACTGGCCATAATCGGCTGCGGTTGAACTCAGGCCGCCGCCGCCCATGTCGAACTCACCACCGCCCAGAAAGATGGGCTGGGTGGCAAAGCCGCCATCGGGAAGCCGCGCATGCACCTTTGCCGCATCGTCGGGCAGCGCATCGCGGAAAGCGGTCGCCGTCATGCCGAGCGGGGCAAGCAGATTATCCTGAAGATAGGCGCCCAGTCGCTGGCCGGTCGCCGCCTCGATCGCA
>JAJTFR010000053.1 GCA_021298455.1 Sphingomonadales bacterium
CAGTTGGAACGGCGCTGGCATCGTGAACGTCAGGCGTCCGGCCAAGTATTGTTATTGACGCTTCATCTCAAGGATGGCCGTTTTGTCCAGGCCACCTTCTTTCGGGTGCGCTCTCCGCAACTCCGGCCATTTGCCTGGATCCTCATGGAAACGCTGCTCATCTATCTCGGCGTCCTTATTCCTTTGTTGTTCGTCATTCGCCAGATGTCGAAACCGCTCCGTGCATTGAACGCACGGCTTTCGGATGACGGGTTGGGCGGCGGTGCCCCACCCGTTGAGCCGCGCGGACCAGACGATGTGCGCAAACTCATCGACAGCTATAACCTTGCTGAAGAGCGGGTAAATGCGATGCTGACAGAAAAGGATGTGATGCTTGGCGCGATTGGCCATGATTTGAAGACGCCGCTGGCTTCGCTGCGCGTCCGCATTGAATCGGTGGACGACGAAGATGAGCGAACCAAGATGGCGATGACCGTCGATGAAATGGTCCATATCCTGGACGACATATTGGTGCTGGCGCGCCTAGGCCGTTCGGTCGAAGCGCCGGTACTGACCGATCTCGGTGCGTTGACGGCGACAGTCGCTGATGAACTAAATGCGGGTGACCGGCTACAGTTGGTCGAGGTCGGGGAAAAGTGCCGGGTAACAGTCCGTCAGGTGTTACTGCGCAGGGCGTTGCGCAACCTGCTGGACAATGCGTTGCAGTATGGATCGCGCGCTTTGGTCGAGATGCGTTGTGATGGACAGTTTGCCACGATCCAGATCGATGATGAAGGGCCGGGCTTGAGGGACGATCAGCTGACGAGCCTGTTCGAGCCATTTGCCCGGGGTGAGGTGTCGCGTAACCGCGCGACCGGGGGCAGTGGACTTGGCCTCACCATTGCACGGGCGATTGCACGTGCTCATGGCGGCGATGTTGTCCTTGAAAACCGCGAAGGTGGCTTGCGAGCAGTCCTCACATTGCGGCAATGACCTTTGTAAGCCAGCTGCGAGCTTGATCAGATGCCGCTGGGTATTTTCTTCCAACTGCCGCTTTGCTGATACTCGCTTTTCACATTGGCGCTGCCTGGAAGGTTGCCTCCGCCAAAAGCGGTATCGCCGCCTTTGGCCCGCGCCTCGCGTGAATAATCAGGCGCGGCAAAGCTGGGAGCGTTAGTCGCGCGGTAGGGGGTTATATCGGCATAGGCATTGCGGACATTGCCACTCGTGCCCGGCAAGGCGACTGCCATGGCCTCAGCCTCGGCCTTCAGGCGGGCGGCAGCAAATTCACGCTCATATTGTTTCTGCAACTCGATCGGATCGAGGTTCGGCACCGTCTTCGCATTCCATACCCGCGGCTTGGGACCAGGGAAAGGCTCACGGCCCGCATGATTGCGGAAGAATGCCGAGGGGCGGCCTGCACTGCCTTTCCAGCGATAAAAGCGGTGCGCGCCTATCGTGTCGATAAAATCCAGACTTGGCGCCCAATAGGGATAGACATAGGTCGCATGGTAATGCGTCGCCATGCCGATCGGCGCATAGACCGAACCGGCCAGTGCCTGAGCCGCTACACGTTGCGCGCGCAGCCATGCCGGGCGGGCAGGCACGCGTGCCATCGAACCATCACAGCTATAGCTGAACTGGCATCCCGTCGCCCGCTCCGAACCCTGATAGATCACGCCGCAGATGCTATTGGGGTAGGTCGGGTGGCGCATCCGGTTGATGATGACCTGTGCGACAGCCCGCTGGCCTGCATCCGGTTCATTCGCGGCCTCATAATAGATCGCGTCAGTCAGACATTGCAGCGCGCGCGAATAGTCGGCGGTTCCGGACCTAAGAAAAAAGGGCTGCGCGACAGCGCCCATGGCGCCGGTTAGATCAGTGGACCCGGTTGCTGCAAATGGCACATCGTCTGCGGCCGCTTCAGTCCCCACGAGATTGGGGGCCGGCACTGCATTGCTGTCGGGGTCGAGGAAGTAGAAAGCCGATCCGGAAAAATTCTGGTCTGCGCTTTCCGCCGCGCCCGCCAACATATCACTATCGACCTTTTTACTCGGAATGCTCCACGCCCACTGGGCCGAACTGGGTAATAAGGCGAGCAACAGGAATGCCAAAGCGAGCAGCACGAATTCACGTGTGCCGAACAGCCGCCGCCGGTTCTTGCTGGGCGCAGGCCGCCTTTTCGGCTTGGTGTCGGTATCGACAGGATGGTGAAACATCGGCCCTGGCTGCTTGGAAATGCTGAATTGCGATTCGCTTTTACCGGAAAAAGCAGGTCGACTGTTGCGCTATTTTTGCGCTGTGTCATTACGGGACGCAGGCAAAATCAAGGATTAATACCGATTTTCCATGACGGATCTGTAAAAATTGTGCAGCGCAGTAACAATCGATGCTACGTGTCGCACAAGGCGGTTTTGCTTGCACCTTGTCCAACAAGCTGACTAGAAGCGCTCTCGCAAATTCTTGGAGTAAGACACATGGCGGCGAATTGGACGCCCGACAGCTGGCGCAACCATGATGGCAAGCAGATGCCCACCTATCGCGACCAGCAGGTATTGGCCGCAACAGAAGCAACGCTGCGCAATTTTCCGCCACTGGTTTTTGCCGGTGAAGCGCGCAATCTGACGGCCGAACTGGCTGACGTGGCGGCAGGCAAGGCATTTCTGCTTCAGGGTGGGGACTGCGCCGAAAGCTTTGCCGAGTTTCATCCCAATAATATTCGCGATACATTTCGCGTCATTCTGCAAATGGCAGTCGTCCTGACTTTCGCCAGCAAACTGCCCGTGGTCAAACTTGGCCGGATGGCGGGCCAGTTTGCCAAGCCCCGTTCGGCCGACACCGAAGTGATCGATGGCGTTGAATTGCCCAGCTATCGCGGTGATATCATCAACGACATCGCATTTGAGCAGGTGTCGCGCGAGCCGGACCCCGAACGTATGGTCAAGGCGTACAGCCAGGCAGCCGCAACGCTGAACTTGCTACGCGCGTTCAGCCAGGGCGGCTATGCCAACCTGCACCAGGTTCATGCATGGACGCATGATTTTATGGGCCGTTCGCCCTGGGCCAAGAAATTCAAGGATGTTGCCGACCGCATTGGCGAGTCACTCGCCTTCATGCAGGCCTGCGGCATTACGCCCGAGACCGTCCCGCAGATCAAAGGTACCAGCTTTTACACCAGCCATGAGGCACTGTTGCTGCCTTATGAGCAGGCGCTGACCCGTCAGGATTCCCTGACCGGACAATGGTATGACACTTCCGCGCATATGCTGTGGATCGGCGATCGTACGCGCTTTGAGGGATCGGCGCATGTCGAATTCCTGCGCGGTATCGGTAATCCGATCGGCATGAAATGCGGCCCCAGCCTTGAACCCGACGCTTTGCTGCGGATGCTTGATACGCTCAATCCCGGTCGCGTGCCCGGGCGGATGACGCTGATCACCCGTTATGGCCACGATAAGATCGAGGCGGGCTTGCCGAAACTGGTGCGCGCGGTGCAGCGTGAAGGCCATCCGGTCATCTGGTCGTGCGACCCGATGCATGGCAACGTCATCAAATCAGCCAGCGGTTACAAGACCCGTCCGTTTGAACGCATCCTCGCTGAAGTACGCGGCTTTTTTGCTGTGCACCGGGCAGAGGGCAGTTTTGCCGGAGGTATCCATGCGGAAATGACCGGCCAGAATGTAACCGAATGCACCGGCGGCGCAATTGCGATCACCGATGAGGCCTTGGCTGACCGCTATCACACCCATTGCGATCCTCGCCTCAATGCGGCGCAATCGCTTGAGCTTGCTTTCCTTTTGGCTGAAATGCTCAATCAGGAACTCGCCGAACGGGCGAAGCAGGCGGCCTGATGGCAGGCGGTGGTATCCGCATTATCCAGCGCGATGTCGTCAAATCCGGTGTGGGTTTTGGCAGCGCGCTTGCCATCGTCATCAGCTATACTGCACATAAGTCAGTGCTCTGGGCAATCATTCATGGATTTTTTAGTTGGTTTTACGTCATTTATTTCTTGCTGACGCGGTAAGCTATATTTGCTAAAACGCTAACCATGGGAAAGCGTGTTCTATTGTTCTTGACCATGCTGGGCCTGTCTGGCTGTTCTGGGCCAGTAGAGACACGCATATTGTCTTCAGGGCAGGGTATCAACGCCAGCATCAGCATTGCAGATACGGCCCCCGCCGCAGCGCCGTTGCATGCCAAGGCGCAAGAGCTTGCCATAGCCGGTCTTCAAAAGCGCGTCGGTTTATTGCCCGGGGCCTCAAGCCACCAATTGGTCGTGACGCTATCGGAACGGCCTGCGGCAATCGCCCTTCGAGCAGGAACCCAGCAGGCAGCGCGGGTTATCGCTGCAGCAAAGCGGCGCAAGCTCCTCCAAAACTGTGAAGATCGCGAATTCCGGCTTTCAATCGTGATGACGCGTATTGCCGATGGCATCGAAAGCTATCGCGGCGAGGCGTCGGAATATCATTGCAAGGCCAGTATCGAAGAGAGTCTTCCGCATCTGGTTGACGCGGCGCTCTCAGATTTGCGGGCACCACAGGGCAGCCATTTACTTACGCGGAAAGGTCGGGACTAAAGTCGTCCGCTTCGGGCAGAATCAAACAAAAGCGGGCACCTTTTTTGCCATTTTCCGCTTGCGCCTTGCCCTGGTGTCGTTGCGCTACAGCGGCAACGAAGGTCAGGCCCAGGCCAATGCTTTTGATCCGTCCCCCATCCTTCGCCTTGGATACAAAGCGAGAGAATTGTCGCGGTAGCAAATCTGCATCGATACCACCGCCTTCGTCGGCGATGCATAGACGCAGCATTTTTTCTCGCCCCTGATCGCGTGTGATTGTGGCAACGACGGTGCCGCCTTCGGGGCTGTATTTGATTGCATTGTCAAACAGATTGCTCACCGCTCGCGATAGGCCATCAGGTTCGCCGACGATGAAACCGCCGTCTGTATCATCCTCGACACGGATGCGGACCTGCCGTTCCTGTGCCAACGGCCAAAGGCTGTCGGCTACGTCCTTCACCAGATCCCCGAACAGTATATCTACGCCATCAAAATAGGTCTCGCCCATGCGGGCAATGTCCACAAAATCTTGGGCAAGCTGAATGGTTCGCCGGGCATGGCGCTCGATACGGCTGCGGGTTTGGGCATCTGGCAGGGCAGGGAGCATCGCGATAATCGCTGATTGCGGCGCGCGCATATCGTGCGAGAGCAGTTGCAGCGCTTCTTCCCGATCTGCCTCTGCCTTTGCAAGCTCACTGATGTCGGTGAGATAATGGATATGTCCCAGCAGGATATGGTCATCGTCCAGTATCTCTGCCTGACGCATGACAAATTGCGTGCCATCAGGTGCCGCGAAACGGACATAGCTTGGTCGATCTTCTTCGCTGCCGCTCCGATTTGAGAGGAATTCGTCTACCATGGCCCGCTGCGATGGCACGACAAGACGATCGAGCAACTCGGGGAGAGGCGTGTCCTCTAATCGGGTCGCTAGATAATCTTCGATCTTGTGACTGGCGATTGTCACACGGCCATCGGTCGATGTCACGAACATGGGGTCTGGAAGGTGTTCGAGGGAGTCTGAAACAAAGCGGCGAAGGTTCCGAAGGTGATCAATCGCGGATGCCAGTGCGGCACTCTGGCGGCCGACAAGATCGCTTGCCCGCTCCTTGCCCCGTCCAACCGGTAGTATGTCGCCCTCGCGCTGCAATTCGCTCAGTTCATGCTCCATAAAGGCGCTCATTGCCTGTAGTCGTCGCCACCCCCAGAGCGGATAGACAAGAAAGACGCCCGCCAACGCTACGCCGGGCGCGAACCAGATACGGCCTGCCAGCCCAACTGCGCTGGCCGCCAACACTAGTAGAACGGCAATGATTGAAGCGACCAGTGCCGTGCGTGGACGCCAGCGGAGGAATCCGAGCATCAATATCCACATTGGCAATAGTGAAAGCAGTTTAAGCCCAACACCTTCTAGGGGCCGGATGAAGCTGTTTGTGCGCAATGTCGACACCATATTGGCCATGATCTCGATACCAGATATCGCACTGCCATCGCCAAAGGGCGCGGCATAGATATCACCCATTCCTGCCGCTGAAACGCCGATCAAAATGTCTTTATCCCGAACAAGCTCAGCCGGAATGTCGCCATGTAGTGCATCGCTATAGCTGATCTCGGTAAAGCTGTCGCGACGGGCATAGGGTAATAGCAGCGGCTGATTGCAGCTTTGCAGGGCCTTATAAGCAGGTGATGCGGGGGCGCCTTTACGATAAATCAGTTCGGCAAGGTGCCGCCAGCGCCGCTGTCCCGCCTCTGGTTGGAAACAGATGTTAACTTTACGAACGATGCCGTCTGTGTCGTAGAGGATGTTGACATGTCCAATGCCCGCTGCTGCTTCGGCCAGGAGTGGGATTGGCAGTTCGACGTCAAATGGTCTGCCATCGCTGCCCGGCGTCGCGAAATTCACAGGCAGGTAAACCGGCGTCGATTTGCGCATTGCGGTTGCCAGTGCGCGATCATCCCTGACACTGCTCGCTTCACTGACCAATATATCGAGGAGAATTGAGCGCGGCCGATCCACCTTCAGCTTTTCGATCAAGTCAGCATGGTTTGTCCGTGGCCAAGGCCATTTGCCAAGCTCTCCTAGGCTTTGTTCGTCTATGTTGATGATCAAAATGTCGTGATCGGGAGCTGGACGCGATGCTGCGCTCAGTTGATCGTAAAACATATTGTCGAAGGCAGAGGTCGCGCGCCATTGCAGCATCAACAGGCAGGCCAAGGTGCCGAAGATGATGATTATCAGCCATTCAATTAGAAGGCGGCGGCGTAGCTTCATCTGGCGCGGCCAAAAATCACCCTCGCAGCCTTAACTGCTGCTGACAGCGAATTTCTCAAAATCCGTCCAGTTCATATTGGCCTCTCCATCGATATATTGCATCGATCCTACGCGCCAGAAATAGTCCCCTAGTGGTAAATCGGACAGGCTGATCTGCTTTTCCGTCAACCCTGCCTCATCAACAAAGGCTGGGCCTTCGATAGTTCCTCGGTAAAGCTGGAAATGATAACGGATAACGCCTTTACCTGCACCCGACCATTTGAACTGCCATCCGTCGGCACCCGATGATGCAGAGCCGCTTACCGAATTCTGCCGGCGTTTAAAGGCGTAGATGGATGGCATGCCCTCCAGCCCTGCGGCAGAGATTGCGCGAAAGCGTGCGAAATAATTACCATCTTCGATCGTCCCAATTTCGGCGGTTTGGGAGACCGTCGCGGTGTCTACGACAATGTCTTGGAAGCCCGCATCGGTCGCAATCGTGACGCGCGTGCCGCCGGGGGGCACTGACGGCAAAGCGAAGCGGACCACATCAGCGGTCTGCGGCCGACCGGCGGTGGTGATTTCCAGACGCGGCAAAAGCGCTTCCCGGATCGATCTGCCATCGGCGTTAACTGCAAGGCCGTTCCCTGCTGGAAGTGGCACGGCCGCACTGCCGGCAACATTTACCGCAAGAGCGCCATCAATGACTTCGGCGAAATCGCGGTTGGCGACATCGTCAAAGCGTGCATCGAAATCGGTTCCGCGCACGGCGGATACCGCCTTGGGGGTACGCATCCGATAACTGTCATTTGGTCCCTTTTGGGGCACGACCTTGGAACGAGCCGAACCGCGATCAACCTGAAAGTCATAATCCAGCGTTGCGCCCAGCACATAACGGCGCAGTCTCAAAATGCGCAGATCGCTGTTGGAGGGGAGCGAAATGCGCGATCCATCTTCAAGTGTCATGGTAGCAAAGGATCCCGCGCTCGTCCGTAGTCGCTGCCCTTCGCCCAATTCTACTCCCGACACAACGGCACGCTCGGCATCTTTGGGACCCGCCAGAACCTGCCCGCGAACCGATGTCAGCGTTGCAGTAGACGGCTGGAATTTGAGCAATCTGCGCGGTACCCGGATGATGGTGCCAACGGGAATTTTGTGCGGATTGGCGAGGCGGTTTGAACGCTGGATCACACGATATTGGTCGGCCTGAACTAAGTATTTCTTGCCGAAACCAATCAGCGTGTCACCCTTGACTACCGTATAGCGTATATCATCCTCTGCGTGGGCGGCAGATGGAAGTCCGGTCATGGACAACGCCAAGGCAAGGATGAACGCCCAATTGCGCAACGAATTAGTCCCTATCCGTTGTCTCCAGTCGGTATCCGTAACCGAAAACGGTAAAAATCCGGAATCCATTTTCAGGCTTGAGGTCCAGTTTGCTCCTGACCCGCGAAATGTGCATATCCAGGGTGCGCGTGGCAAGCGCCGCTGTGGTGCGCCAGATCGCTTCCATGATGTAGTTGCGTGAAAGCGTTCGGTCGCGATTGCGGAAAAACATGTCCGCCAATTCAAATTCCTTGGCCGTCAGCGTGATGATGGTGCCATCAATTGTCACCGTCTGGCCGATACGGTCAAATTCGTAGCGTCCGTAAACCGCCTTGGTGTCAAAAGAACCGCTATTGGCGTTGCGCCGCAAAACCGCGTTGATGCGGGCGGCAATGACCGTTGGATCTTCGGGTTTGGTGATATAGTCGTCCGCGCCTGCATTCAGCGCGTCACTGATGTCGCGCTTTGCTGTGCGGTTTGTCAGCATGATGACAGGGGGGCGTTCCTGCAGTGCGGATTGCATCCACACGAGCGTAGCCAGCCCATCCTTTTTGGGCATCGACCAATCCATGATCACTAGATCAAAGGTCTCGCGCACCAAAGCTTGCGACAATGCGGCTCCATCTGCAAAAGTCATCGAATGATGACCCATACCTTCAATGATGGATTTCAAAAACTGTACGACATCGACTTCATCGTCGGCAATTGCTACTCGCATGCATGTTACCCCACTTAACATTCACACAGTAAAAATTGTCTGGTCTCAATTTCTACTGCGCACTCAGCACGCCTCAACTAATGGTAAAAAATTAATTACGCTATAGAGGCTGCGCATTCGTTACCATCTTTTACATAGAAGGTCGCGGGGATTTTCGCATGTGCGCTGCAAAAAAGTGCAAAAGGTGCGCAAAGTTTGGCTGGGGTGGCAGGATTCGAACCTGCGAATGCCGGTACCAAAAACCGGTGCCTTACCACTTGGCGACACCCCAGCAGCTGCGCCACGTTATCGGGCGAGCGAGCGGCCTTATAACGTCCTAAAACTGCTTGGCAACCGGCCGATTGCTTAATTTATCCGGTCGACCCAACCATAGGGATCGGGTGCGGTGCCGCGCTGGATATCGACCAGCCGTGCTCGCAATTTCTCGGTCAACTGGCCAGGTCCGCCGCTGCCGATCGTGAAGCTGCCATCACGGCCGTGGACACTGCCTACAGGGGTCACAACGGCCGCAGTCCCGCAGGCGAAAGTTTCAACTAGCCGACCGCTTTTTGCGTCTTCGCGCCATTGATCGATCGCATAATTTTCTTCGCGAACGGTCAGGCCTTCTGCCCGGGCGAGCTGAATCAGCGAATCCCGCGTGATCCCCTGTAGGATTGTGCCATCGGCAGGTGGTGTCAGCATGCTGCCATCATCAAACACAAAAAACAGGTTCATGCCGCCCAGTTCCTCGACCCAGCGATGTTCGGCCGCATCCAGAAATACAACCTGATCGCAGCCGTGGCCGGTTGCCTCTTGTTGGGCGATCAGGCTGGCCGCATAATTGCCGCCGCATTTGGCCGCACCGGTTCCGCCGGGGGCTGCACGTGTATAGTTTTCCGAAATCCAGATCTTGATCGCGGGAGCGCCGCTTTTGAAATAATTCCCCGCAGCAGAGCAGATTACCATGAACAGATATTCGGATGATGGCTTGACGCCCAGAAACACTTCGCTGGCGATCATGAAGGGGCGGATATAAATTGATCCCCCTTCGACGGGCGGGAACCAAGCCTTGTCCGCGTCGATCAGGGCTTT
Source organism: Sphingomonadales bacterium (assembly GCA_021298455.1). Taxonomy (GTDB): domain Bacteria; phylum Pseudomonadota; class Alphaproteobacteria; order Sphingomonadales; family Sphingomonadaceae; genus Sphingorhabdus_B; species Sphingorhabdus_B rara. Next base: position 9,898 of record JAJTFR010000053.1, read on the forward strand.
GATCGAATCGATGAACAACTGCTCGGGCAATTCGGGCATGGCGAGCCGGCGTGCCGACTGGTTGAAGCGCCGCGCATTTGCATCGGGACGATAATGCAGTACTGCCGTCGCCGGATCGAGACTTAGCGGTCCGCGTGGGCCTAGCGTTGCGCTATGCCAGCCCAGATCGTCACTATAGCGTATTGTCACCATATGGTCTGTGAATACGCGCCCAAAACCCGGGTCCGCAATAAGGCCATTGCGCGCCTCGTCGGAAGCAGGCGCAGGATGATCCAGGCGAATGAGGGCCGGCAGAGACTGTTCCATCAGAAATCCATTGTGAAATAAAATTACGAAAATTGCTCTTGTCAGGAAATGCTTGCACTCAGTTTCGGCGTGCGTCAAGATACGTCAACATGGCTGTCCCATCTTCCTTTGGCACCGAAATGCTCTCACCTCCGGCATCGCCGCTTTTCCTGCGCGAGGATGAAGTGCGGCGCGGGGTTGAACTGCTATACTTTGGCTATACCCGGCTGACCCGATCGGTCGATGAACTTCTGGTGGACCATGGTTTTGGCCGTGCCCATCATCGCGCGCTCTATTTCATCGCGCGCCAGCCTGATCTGCCGGTAAGTGCACTTTTGCGCATATTGGCAATCACAAAGCAGTCGCTAGGCCGTGTGCTGAATGAACTGGCCGCAAAGGGAATGGTTGAAACGCGCGCCGGCGAAACCGACCGGCGGCAAAAGCTGTTGCGATTGACCGA
>JAJTFR010000054.1:0-3952 GCA_021298455.1 Sphingomonadales bacterium
GCGTATCACCCAAGGCACGGCAGATCGCCGGGTCTTCGGCGTCGAGCCCGCCCGTCAGCGCGCCAAAAGCCGGCAGAATCAGTTTCGATGCGCTGCGCACAAAACAGCGACGCGATACCATTCGCCCGCGAATCTGTTGGCGGAATTTCGGATGGAAATGGCCCGACATTTCAGGCCCGACAAAGGCCAGCTGCGCTTCATGGCGCAGCGTGATTCCAGCGACCTCGACCTCCTCATGTACACAGCCGCCCCAGCGCGCACCAATCCCCGGATCATGGTTTCCAACGATCCAACGCCAGTCATAATTGCGCGCCAGTTGGAACAGCATGTCGGCTGCCACACCTTCGAGGCGCGTTTCGCCTTCGCTATCGTGAAAATTGTCTCCGAGGCAGTAAATCGTCTCGACATCAAATTTCTGCGCCAGCGCCGTCAGTTCTTCCAAAGTTGCGCGGCTGTCATAGGGCGGCAGAAATTGCCCGCCCAGCGCATAGCTTGATGCCTTTTCCAGATGCAGATCCGCAACCAACAGCGCGCGCTGCGCAGGCCAGAAAAGCGCTGCCTCCCCTGCCAATGCGAAATCCTGGCCGCCAAACTGGATCACTGCCGTCACGCTGCTGCTATGGAGATCGCTGCGCAGGCTGACAAGCGCGCTGCTTTGCCTTATGGGGCGGGCCATCATGCTGTCTGTCGTCGCTCTTTACCATTTTGCCCCGATCGAAGATCCCCATGGGCTGCGCGAACCGCTTTTTGCGCTCTGCGAAGCGCAAGAAATCAAAGGCACTTTGCTGCTCGCTCACGAAGGGCTGAATGGGACGATTGCGGGCCGCCGCGCCGGGCTGGACGCAATTGTAGAGCATATCCGCAGCTGGCCAGGCTTTGCGGCGACAGAGGTCAAATATTCGCACGCCGAAGCCATGCCGTTCGGGCGCATGAAGGTGAAGGTGAAGCGTGAAATTGTCACTATGGGCCTCGAGGGCATCGATCCGCGCTCCGACGCGGGCCATTATGTCGAGGCAAAGGACTGGAATGCGCTGATCAGCGATCCCGATGCGATCGTCATCGATACGCGCAATGATTTCGAAGTGCAGGCGGGAACGTTTGAAAATGCCGTCAATCCACACACCCTCTCCTTTCGCCAATTCCCTGCATGGTTCGATGCCGAAGCCGAAAAACTGCTTGCCGAAGGCCGGACGCCCAAATTCGCGATGTTCTGCACCGGCGGCATTCGCTGCGAAAAGGCAACCGCCTATGTGCGTTCAAAGGGATTTGATGAGGTGTATCATCTGAAGGGCGGCATCCTCAAATATCTGGAGGAAATCCCCACTGAAGAAAGCCGATGGCACGGCAGCTGCTTCGTCTTTGACGAGCGGGAGGGCCTGATCGAAGGGCTGAAGATCGCTCCCAAATAAAGCCGTAGCCGCTTATTGCCCGTTAAACGCCAGCAGAACAGGTACCTTGCGCTGAGCGCCGCGCGGCAGATCAAAGCCAACGCGCCGATTCGTGAAATCGATCAATATCCGATCAAACAGTTTCATCGCATCCATGCCAAGCAGGATCGCAGGCTTCCGATCCAGATTGAGCGCCTTGAAGGCATAGTTATCGGCAAAGGTAATCGGCAGGTCGTTAATGTCGACCCCGCCAATCTTGATCGTGCGGATCTGCGTGAAATCACCAAGCAATATGTCGCCGGTGACGCTGCGCATCTGCACCGGCATATAGTCAAACCGGCGGTCGCGTTTGCGCATCCTGTCGCGCAAAGCGAAATTGCCCATGCTCGATTGCGCGCCGGTATCAAGGATGATGTCGACTTTCAGCCCACCAATTTCCGCGTTGGATAGAATCATCCGGCCGACCTTGCGCTTGGCAGTTACAATGATCATCCCCGCTTCCTCGCGTCCCGGGCGCGATCGGCGTGGCGAGGCGAGCACATCCATTTTCTGCGCCGCAAAATCGAGCAGCAGTTTATGATCCTCAAGGCTGTCGATCCCCAGCAGGCCATAAGCGCCCAGATTCCCACGTTCGAGCCCCGGTGCCTCGATCATCTCCACCTTGATCGTGTTCATCGCCAGATTTTCGATCAGGAAGGATTCGGAGACAGTGCGCCCGGTGATCGTTGCAAGCGTCAGCTTCGGACCGGGCGCAAGCGCAAGTCGCCGGGCCAGATCGGTGGCAATCACCGTGCGTTCAGCGCCGGTATCGACGATGAAGGGATAAGGTTCACTGCCATTAATCCGCACCGGCACCGTCATCCGGTCCGACCGGTCAACCTCGAATTCCTGCACAAAGGAGGAAGGGATGACGGCAATATCCTCCCCCTCCGCAGGTGCTGGGCCGCCAGTCGGCGCAGACATTGCCGTTGCTGCAAACAGCATGGAACCGATTATCACCGCAGAAACCAGAGCCCGTCGCATCATCGGCCTCTCCTCCTGCCCTGCATAGTAAGCGCACCTGCGCCACTGCAAAGGGCTTTTCGACGAAATGATCAGGGCGTCATCGCAATCCCGGCAAGGCTCTCCGCCTCGGCGAGGAGTGCATCATCAACCGAGCCTTGCGCCACGCTTTCACGCCCGATCATCACCATCAGCGGCACCGCCATCGGGCTGACCTTTTCAAGCTGCATGTGCAGCATCGTGTCAGCCGCCCGATCAAGCAGGTCGCCAAGCCTGCCGACATCGGTCAAGCGTTCGCGCGCATCAGCCCATGCGGCTTCGAGCAGCAGATGATCGGGTTCATATTTGCGCAGCACATCATAAATCAGGTCGGTCGAAAAAGTGACCTGCTTGCCCGATTTACGCTTGCCCGGATGCTGGCGCTCCACCAGCCCCGAAATGACGGCAACCTCGCGAAAGGCGCGCTTTAACAGGTAGCTATTTTCTACCCATTCAACAAATTCGTCGGCAAGGATATCGGCAGAAAAGAGCGCGGCGGGATCGCTGATCTCTTCCAGCCCCCAGACGCCGAGCGCATAATCATTGGCGACAAAACCCATCGGCTTCAGCCCGCGCATCTCCATCCTTTTGGTGACCAACATCCCCAGCGACTGGTGCGCATTCCACCCTTCAAAGGGATAAACCACCAGATAATGCCGTCCTTCATGCGGGAAGGTTTCGGCAAGCAATTGCCCCGGTTCGGGAAGCGCGCTGCGCCAATCCTGCATTTCCAGCCATTCGCGTACATCGTCGGGGAAACGCGCCCATCCTGCCCGGTCCGTCAGGAAGGCGCGCACCCGGCTCGCGAGATGCGTCGTCAGCGGCATCCGTGCGCCCATATAGGATGGGATTTGCGTCGCCTTTTTTGCGGCGCGCACGATCAGATCAAGGTCACGGATAGCCTCCACCTCCACCGCAATCCCTGCAAAGATAAAGGCATTGCCGGGGCGCAGCTGCGATGCGAAATTTTCCTCGACTCGCCCCAGAGTGCGGCCATTTTTGAAGCGGACATCGAGCATCGGCGCATCAACGATAATCCCGGCGTTGAAGCGATGCTGCGCGGCAAATTTGGGGTGGGAGAGCCGCCACGACTTCCCCGTCCCGCTTGCGGGAGGGGTTAGGGGAGCGAGCGAGCGAAGCGGGCTTTGCGCGCCCTCAAGCCCTCCCCCGCCTCCTCCCGCAAGCGGGAGGGAAGAGAACGGAATAAGCTTGCGGAACTTATCATAGGCTTTCAGCGCATAGCCACCGGTTGCGACAAATTCGATCACCCGGGCAAAGGTTTCGGCATTGATCGCGCTATAGGGCATGGCCGAACGCACCTCGTCAAGCAGATCGGCCTCGCTAAAAGGCGCGGCACAAGCACAGGCCATGACATGTTGCGCCAGGACATCATAGGCACCGGGGCGGAAGACTTCGCCATCGCGCACGCCCTCCTCCACCGCATCGAACGCCGCCTGCGCCTCAAGATACTCGAAACGGTTGCCGGGAACGAGAAGCGCCTTGCTGGGTTCGTCCATCCGGTG
>JAJTFR010000054.1:3967-18199 GCA_021298455.1 Sphingomonadales bacterium
GCCGAGATCGAGGCTGGCGGTGCAAACAAGGGCGCGTAGCTCGCCAGCTGCCATCGCGCTCTCAACCTTGCGCCGCGCCTCTACCGATAGCGATCCATGATGGATCCCGATCGGATATTTGGGATCATTCGCATCCCATAATTTCTGGAAGATGAATTCGGCGAGGAAGCGCGTGTTGCAGAAAATCAGCGTCGTGCGGTTGCGGCCAATTTCCTCGATCAGTTGCGGGATCGCATAATGGCCGCTGTGCCCCGACCAGGGCACCCGGCCTTCGGGTAGCAATATCTGCAAATCGGGATCCGCCGCAGCCTCGCCTTCAACCGGCCGCACGGCATCGATATCGCCATAGGGTGCGAGCCAGCCGCGATAGGCATCGGGATCGGATATCGTTGCGGACAGGCCGACGCGCTGCATTTTCGGGCTGATCGCCTGCAGCCGTGCCAGGCTGAGAGACAGCAAGTCGCCACGCTTTGAATTGGCAAAGGCGTGGACCTCGTCGATGATCACCCGCTTCAGCCCCGCAAACATCAGCAGGCTGTCTTCATGGCTCAGCAGCAGCGACAGCGATTCGGGCGTGGTCAGCAAGATATGCGGCGGCCGCGCCCGTTGCCGCGCCTTTTTCTCCGACGATGTATCGCCGGTGCGTGTCTCGATCCGGATCGGCAGACCCATTTCCTCGACCGGCATCAGCAGGTTCCGCCGCACATCGACCGCAAGCGCTTTTAACGGAGAGATGTAGAGGGTGTGGAGACCATCAAAATCGGGGTCAGAAATCAGCTCCGCCAAAGTCGGCAAAAAGCCGGCCAGTGTCTTTCCCGCGCCCGTTGCCGCGACGAGCAGGGCGTGCCGCCCTTCCGCCGCCGCGTCGACCATCTCCAGCTGATGCCGCCGCGGCACCCAACCGCGTGAGGCGAACCAGTCAGTGATGATGGGGGGGAGCGTCACCAGGGCTTAATGCCCCGCCTGCTCCCCACGCTCAAGCCCGCTTGCTGCAAGCTGCGCGTCGATCTGTGCCATCAGGCGTTCGAGCCCAGCCTCGCTCGACGCCTCCGCCCGGGCAACCAGCACATCCTGCGTGTTTGATGCGCGGAGCAACCACCAGCCATCGGCGGTGTTCACCCGCGCACCATCGGTGGCGTTCACATCGGCCCCATCGGCTGACAGCCGCGCCAGCACTTCATCTATCACTGCGAATTTGCGACTCTCATCAACTTGGAAGCGCATTTCGGGGGTATTGATCATTTCGGGCATCGCAGAGCGCAATTCGGTGACGCTTTTACCGAGCCGAGCCGACGCGCGCATCAACCGAAGGCCGGCATAGATCGCGTCGTCAAAACCATAATAATCATGCTTGAAGAAGATATGCCCGCTCATCTCGCCTGCAAGCGGAGAACCAACCTCCTTCATTTTGGATTTTATCAGGCTGTGCCCGGTCTTCCACATCAGCGGTTTACCGCCCAGGGCAGTGACCCGATCAAACAGCGCCTGTGACGCCTTCACATCGGCAATAATCACCGCCCCCGGCACTTCGGCAAGCACATCTTCGGCAAAGATCTGCAACAACTGATCACCCCAGATCACCCGACCTTCGCCATCGATCGCGCCAATGCGGTCGCCATCCCCGTCAAAAGCCAGTCCGAAATCGAGGCTCTTTTCCGCGACAAGCCGTTTCAGATCGACAAGGTTTTTTTCTTCAGTGGGATCAGGATGATGATTTGGAAAATTGCCATCAACGTCGGTAAACAGCAGATAATGTTCACCCGGCAACAATTTCACCAGCCGTTCGATCACCGGGCCGGCAGCGCCATTGCCCGCGTCCCAGCCGATGCGGAACGGCTTGTCGGGCGCCGCTTCGGCAATGCGCGCGACATAGGTATCCATGATGCCAAGGGTGGAGGTGGTGCCCGCACCCTCGGCCCAATCCCCTGCCGCCGCCATCGTCCCCAACTTCTGGATATCGGCCCCGAAAAAGGGACGTCCCTGGAAGACCATCTTGAAGCCGTTATAATTGGCGGGGTTGTGGCTGCCGGTTATCTGTATGCCGCCATCAACGTCATCCAGCACGGCTTCGGCATAATATAGCATCGGTGTCGGGCCGAGGCCGATCGAGACTGCGTCGAGCCCGCTATCAGTAATCCCCTTCATCAATGCAGCTTCAAGCATTGGTGAACTGACGCGGCCATCATAGCCGACGGCGACTTTACGCCCGCCGGCGCGACCCAGCAAAGTCGCAAAACCGCGCCCAATGGCATAGGCATCCGCCTCACCCAATGTTTCGCCAATAATCCCACGAATATCATATTCGCGCAGTGATGTTGGATGAAAATTATGGGAAGAGGGCAAGTTACATCTCCGATTGTGTTGTTCTGGATTGCCGCCGCCTGAAAGTCAGTGCCGGCTTATTCTCAAACGATCGGTAAAACTATTATTTTTTCCGCTTGAGATCGGCGAGCAGCAGATCGCGCGCTTCATTAAGCTTGCGCATCCGCTCTTCTTTGTCGCCCCGCGCCGGGTCGTCTTTTGCCATCAACTCTTTGTGGCGTATTTTGATCCGTTCGGCATCATCATTGGCAGACACACCCAGCATCCAGCGCGCAGCGGCAAGTTCATATTCGCTGCTAGCAATCTGCGGAATCTTGGAAAGGCGCGCGGTGATCCCGCGATACCAGAAAAAGCCGATCGCGATTGCGGGCAATCCGAGCAACCAGCCGCCGCGCAGCGCAACCCCTGCGCCAGCAATCATCAGCACCAGTGGCAGAATCTGTTTCGGCATCAGCTTACCCGACCAGAGACCCCAGCCGATTCCGGCAATTGCAGCCAGCAGGATGAGGACCGCCACCATGAAGCGGCCTAGACCAGGGCCAGATGGTTGAATTCGGGAAGGGTAAGCGCAGAGACCAACTCGCGCAATTCCTGCCGAGCAACGATATGCGCCGTGCCCAGATTGCCGAGATAGCCCTTGTCGACCAGCGTCAACCCCGAAGGGAAAAGTTCGCGATAGATGACGCGTTCATTCAGGCCGGGGACAACGCGGAAACCGGCACGCTTCGACAGTTCGGCAATCGCTTCTGTCATGCGCTGCTGGTGACGGGCCTCCATGTTATGAAGCCGTTTGCGCAGCACCACCCAGTCGATGGTCGCACCGTCGGCCCGCGCGCGCGCCATGCGGGCCTCCCACATCAGCTCGGCATAAAAACTCAGTTTCTTGACCTTGAAGTTTTCAGCATCGACCCGGCCCATAAGGTCAAAATCGATGAAGCTGTCATTGATCGGCGTAATTAGTGTATTGGCGCGCGTTGCCACATAACGGGCGTAGGGATCGTCTCGGCCGGGGGTGTCAAAAACCAGAAAGTCGGCGTCGGACTCCATCGCGGCGATCTGCTCTTCCAATCGCGCTTGCGATTCCTGTTCGAACACATCGAACGCAGGGAGCGGCAGACTGATATCGCGGCGTGCCATCGTATCGCGCCGGTTTTCCAAATAGCGGTAGAGCGTGCGCTGGCGGGAATCGAGATCAAGGCAAGCGACTCGCGCGCCGCGCGAAGCGAGCGCGATGGCGACATGGATCGCGGTGGTTGATTTGCCGGTTCCGCCCTTTTCATTGGCAAATACGATATGATGCGCTTTAGCCATATGGCGGCGTCGTCCCTTGCAAAAATGGTTCAGCTTGACGGCAGGGGCTGCTATCTCACCCTCATTATCCGACTGCAATAAACAAGGCCCCCAGTCCGTGCAAATCATCAATCAGCTCACCGAGCTACGATCCGCTATCGCAATGCTGAAAGCTGCGGATAAGTCACTTGCACTAGTTCCGACAATGGGTGCGCTGCATGCTGGCCATCTAAAGCTGGTCGAAGAGGCAAAAGCCCGCGCAGATGCGGTGGCCGTGTCGATCTTCGTCAACCCGACCCAATTCGGCCCCAATGAGGATCTGGACGCCTATCCCCGTATGCTGGAGGATGATGCGGCAAAATTGCGCGATATCGGCGCAGACCTGCTTTGGACGCCGGAGGTCGCCGAGGTCTATCCGACAGGCTTTGCGACCAGCATTCATGTGGGAGGGCCGAGCATCGGCTATTGCGGGGGAACGCGACCCGGCCATTTTGACGGTGTCGCACTGGTAGTGACCAAATTGTTTAACCAGGTCGAACCCGATGTTGCGCTGTTCGGCGAAAAGGATTTCCAGCAACTCGCCGTCATCCGGCAATTTGTGCGCGATCTGGATATCGATATCGACATTGTCGGCGTTCCGATCGTTCGTGATGCAGACGGGCTCGCCTTGTCTTCACGCAACGCCTATCTTTCGCCTGCCGAGCGCGAAGCCGCACTGGCACTGCCCCGTGCCCTGCAGGAAGCGCGTCGCGCGATCCTGCGGACTCGAAAAAGGCCATTCTCGACGCCGGCTTTGCCAATGTGGATTATTTTACACTTGTTGACGCCACGACGCTGGTTGAGATCGATATGGTGATCCAACAGCCGTTAAGGCTGCTTGCAGCGGCCAAAATCGGCAAAACAAGGTTGATCGACAATCTCGCCGTAGGATGATTTCCGCCGATATGGTTTAAAAAAGTTCGATTTCCGTTAACCATTTGTTAGCCATACTCGGGTGATCACTGTCCCATCAACAAAGGGGAAGTTTGATCATGGCCAACAGTCTGAAAAGCGCAGCCTTTCTTATGGATAGCCGACTTGCGGACGCGGCGCGGGGCAATGTGCAGGCGCTGTTTGATCTGGGTGTCGCCTATTCAACCGGCAGCGGGGGCATCGATGTCGATCTGATCGAGGCGCATAAATGGTTCAACCTTGCCGCGCTGAATGGCAATGAAGAAGCAGTTCACTGCCGTGCAGAAATTTCGGACGAGATGACCGCGCGCGAAATTGCAGAAGCACAAAAAGCCGCCCGCGCCTGGCTCAATGCCACCCAACGCCGCGCGGCATAATAACCTGCGGGCAGACGAAGCAGCCGAAGATTATAAGGGGAAAGGCTTGTGGAGTCGGAGGACCAAAGAACCCCCGACCCCTTCATTGCAAAAGCTCGGTTCTGCCAACTGAGCTACGACCGCTTTTGCGTAAGCACATGATTCCAAACGTCTTGTTGGCTTGCCTAGTTCCTATTCAGCGCTGCGTACCGTCCACTGCGCGAAGGATTGCGCCAGACGTTCAGCGGCAATTTCCCGGCCGGCACTGCGATTAAGGCCGAGCGATGCCGCAAGCGGCCCGCCAAGCAGCGAATCCCCGAGCGCAAGAAGCACCAATTCCATCGTCAAATAATGGAGGTTGCTGTCCTCGTGGCCCCCTTCACCCACCTTGTCGACGAGGCGGTGGATCGCCTCTACCACCGGATTGAGCGCATCTTCATTCCCACTGAGCAGCATCCATGCAGCAAGTGCGCCCGCGCCATCCCTGTCGAACGAATCAAAAATCAGGTCGACCATTTCGCGCGCGCTGATCGCGCCTTCACGCATTCGGAAAATCTGGTCGCCGATGATCGAACAAATCTGTTCGGCATGATGCGCCGCTAACGCCCGCTGCAACCCCGACGCCGAACCGAAGTGGTGGAGCAGATTGGCATGGGTGCGCCCGATACGCGCACCGACAGCCTTCAATGTCACCGCCTGCGGCCCTGCCTCAATCAACAGTTCGCGCGCAGCCTCGAGCGCGGCAAGGCGGCTTGCTTCGGGCGACAGGCGTTTACGGCCCGCTGCCTCGGATGGAAAGTTCAATATTGACATAAATGTCAGTTACCCTGTACCGCTGTTACCCTATTTCCCCGATGTCATAGGGACATGCCATGAACGCCCCTGTCAAGTTTGAAACGTCTGAATTGCACGAAGCAGCACCTAGCCCGGTGCCGGTGGAGCTTGTCATCACGCCGCGTGATCGCCGTTTCGGTCGCAGCGAAGATCATGTGCAGCATCGCTGGTGGCATGGCGGGGATCCCTTTGCGACCGCCTTTTACAATGCGCTGTCGAGCACCTTTCCCAAGGGCGAAGCGTTTTTCATCGATAGCGTAAAGGCATTTCGCAATGGCACGCCGCCCAAGCTTGCCGAGGAAATCCGAGCGTTTACGATGCAGGAAGTGATTCATTCACGTGAACATGTCGCGTTCAATCGGCGGGTCATCGACAGCGGCTATGACGTCAGCTTCCTCGATGCACAGGTCGATCATGTGCTGGGGCTGATCAAGACGCGCCCTGCCATTGTCAATCTGGCCGCGACCATGGCGCTTGAACATTTCACAGCGATCCTCGCGCGCGAATTGCTTGAAAATCCCGCGCACCTGAACGGCGCGGAGACCGAAGCCGCAAATTTGTGGCGCTGGCACGCGGTCGAAGAAATTGAACATAAGGCGGTCGCCTATGACACTTGGCTGCACGCAACCAAGGGCTGGAGCCGCTGGCGCCGGTGGAAACTGAAATCACTGATGATGTTGGTCATTACCGCAAAATTCATTCCCGAACGCATCAAGGGCATGCTCAACCTGCTTGAACAAGATGGGATCACCGGCTGGAAGGCGCGGCGCGGCATCCTCTGGTATGCCTTTGGCAAGCCCGGGATGTTCCGCACGATATTGGGCGCTTGGGCGTCTTATTTCCTGCCTGGCTTCCATCCGTGGAACAGCGATGAACGCCATCTGATCACGGCCTATGAAGCATCGCATCCGCAACCGGCGGCAACATAGCATTAAGCGCGCAAATAGCTGTCAAAACAGCAAAAATGAAACCAATTGCAATTTGTTAACCTTGACCGTTAGCGGCAAATTATCGCTGCCCGCTTACCACTTGGCGGATGAAGCAAAGGTCGAACCCAGCAACCGCAACAACGGCACCGATGGAAACCGGCACCGCACAGCGTATGAACGTGCGCCCGTTTCGGGGGAATAACGCAAAGCTGACGACACGCCATTGGGTTCGCGGAGACATGTTTGCTACCGCTTTCCTCAACGCACTTTCGGTTGTTTTTCCGCGCGGCGAAACATTCATGATCGAGGCGCTGCACCCTTGGCGCAATCGCACCGAGGGGCAGCTTGCCAAGGACGTCGCCGCTTTTATCGCGCAGGAAGCAGCGCATAGCCGCGAACATATCGGTTTCAACCGGGCGATCATCAACGCCGGCTATGACATCGAATCGCTCGATCGGGCGATCCGCCAGTTTGTTTCCTTCTTTTCGGGCTGCGGCGAAGTCACCAAGCTGGGCGCCACGATGTGCATCGAGCATCTGACGGCGATCGTTGCTGCCGAAATGCTCAAGAACCGGTCGCATCTGGAAGGCACCGACCTTGAACTGCGCAAATTGTGGCTATGGCATGCAATCGAAGAGGTCGAGCATAAGGCGGTGGCCTTTGACGTGTGGATGTTCGCCACCCGCGAATGGAGCGGCACGCGCCGCTGGCTGACCCGCAGCACGCTCCTGCTCGCCGTCACCATCAGCTTTTTCATCAACCGCACGCGCGGTCAGGTCGAACTACTCCGTCAGGATGGCCTGCCCAAATGGCGCGGCTGGGCGCTGAGCATAAGGCGCGGCTTTGCCAAGGGATCAATCGGACGCAATGTCCTGGGGCCGTGGACCCATTTTTTCATGCCCGGGTTTCACCCGAACCAGATCGACGACCGCGAACTGCTGGTCCGCGGAGAAAATATGCTCGCCGCGATCAAACTGGTCACCGAAGGCTCGGCAGGCTCTATCGCCAACCGTGGCGAGACAGACACTGCCTCGGCCGCAGTCGCAGCCTGACGCAATACGCTCAGGCAGCGCGCGGCATAATCGGGTCGGCTATTCCTGTTCGGGTCGGCATGGCAATAGCCGATTGGGTGCCTGAAAGCGCATCGCTGTCTGCAGCCAATTGCCGTTCGAACAACGCGCAGCTGACATAACGGCCCCGCCCCACGCTGAAGCGTTGCTCGATCCGGCCGGTCGGTCGGAAACCCAGCTTGCGCAGCACCCTTCCCGACGCGGGGTTGTCAGTAAAATGCCCTGACACCAGTCGCCTGTGCCCGAGCGCACGCGCAACATCGATAACCGCCCGGCCGGCCTCTGTCGCCAAGCCCTGACCCCAAAATGGCCGGGAAATCCAGTAGCCCAATTCTACCGCGCCGTCGCGCCGAGCCAGTCCGCACGATCCGATCAGCTTTGGCGCGCCATTGGTGCGCAGCATCAGCATGAAATTGGGATAGTCAAAGTCATGGTCAAGCGCAGCGAATTCAGCCGCATCATCTTGCGTATAGGGCCAAGGCACCAACGCAAGGTTACGCACAATGCCCTCGTCCGCGACCGCTTGATGAATTGCGCTCGCATCTTCGGGCCAGCTGGGCCGGAGCAATAGTCTTTCGGTCCTTGCGAACATTCTGTTTCTCCTGTTCGTCTGGCCGCCCCTTGAAGGGTTTTAGTGACAGCCTTGTGAAACACGCCACCCCGTCGGGATGGATTGCAGGGAGAATGGGACAAAAAGAAAAAGGGAGCCGGATGACCCGTCTCCCTTGCGTGATGGGAGGTGTTGCCACTCTCCCCGGGTCGTCCAGACGGACAACCCCTTGTTGGTTGTCCTATGTTATTCTGCGGCTTCGGCCATCATGTCTACCGAGACATATTTGCGACCGAGTTTGCCGGCATGGAATCGGACGCGGCCTTCGGTCAGCGCGAACAGGGTGTGATCCTTGCCCATGCCGACATTGGCACCGGGATACACCTTGGTTCCGCGCTGACGAATAATGATATTGCCGCCGATCACTTCCTGACCGCCGAACTTCTTCACGCCAAGGCGACGGCCGGCTGAGTCGCGACCGTTGCGGCTGGAACCACCTGCTTTTTTATGTGCCATGGTCTAAACTCCTGAAACTTATTCTGCGGTCTTGGCTGCGGCCTTTTTAGGTGCGGCCTTTTTAGCGGGGGCGGCTTCGACGGCATCATCTGCCTTTTCAGCCTTGGCTGCAGCCTTTTTGGGCGCAGCGCCACCAACAGCGGTGATGCGGAGCAAAGTCAGCGACTGGCGGTGACCCTGCTTACGGCGATAATTGTGACGGCGACGCTTTTTGAAAACGATCACCTTCTCGCCGCGCTCCTGCGCGATAATTTCAGCAGAGACTACAAGGCCCTTTGCGTCCTTGACCTCGCCACCGTCGCCCGCGAGCAACACATCGTCCAGCGACACGGTGTCACCAGCGTTTCCAGGCAGCTTTTCAACTGCAATCTTGTCTCCGGCGGCGACGCGATATTGCTTGCCGCCTGTGCGCACGATAGCGAACATGGCTTTGTCTCAATCTCTTTATATCTGCTTCACGCCCATTTCCCTGAATTAATCCGAGGAATAGGGCCGTTTCCAATGCGCAACAATAAGACACGAGTCCCACAGGCCCGCATTGGAAGGCGCGCAGCTAGTTGATTGAGTCGGCTTTGTCAACGTGCCAATCGGCATTTAAAGCGGGTTTCAGCCGAAATATGCCGCGATGCTTGCCTGCGCTGTCGGTGCCGACTAAACCTGTCCGATGCATCGCGTCAACCGCATCCCCTTTGCCCTGCTTGCTGGCTGCAGCCTGCTTGCCAGTGGCTGTTCGCTGCCCAAGGGCGATTTTCCCTCGCTTGCCAAACGCCCCTATGAGAACAGCGATCCGATAGCAGAAGCTGCGGCAGAGCCGGCCCAGCTCAGCACCAGCCTAGCTGATGATCTGCGAAACCAACTGCTCGCACTCGAATCACGCCATAATGCCGCTGATTCCGCATTTCGAGCCGCGCTAACCGGAGCACGCGAGAGTGCGAACGCTGCGGCGGGAGCCGCGACTGGAAGCGAAGGCTGGGTCAATGCGCACCTCCAGGTAACCCGCCTTGAAAAAATGCGCGCCGATTCGACGGCGGCGCTTGCCGATATCGACAAGCTGATCGCAGCCGAGCGCCTGCGCGGCAGCGATGCAGGCGTGATTGGCCTGATGGAGGCATACCAGCAGCGCGTGCAGCGTGCAGTTGAGGCGCAAACAGCAGTCATCATGGAATTGACCAACCGGATCGGCTGAGGTTCGGCATAGCTATGCCGCTTGACGGGTGGTGCTGCACCCCACAATCCTTTGCATCATGAACCGCACCGCGCCCCAGCCGATCCAGCAAAACCCGGACATACGCTTCCTCGGTAAGATGCTCGGCGATGTGATCCGAGCCTATGGCGGCGAAAAACTGTTCCGCCAGACTGAATATATCCGCGCGGCCAGCGTAGATCGCCATCGCGGGCTGGGTGGGCCTGTTGACACCGGTCTGGAGGCGCTAAACCTTGACGATACAATCGCCTTTGTAAGGGGCTTCATGCTGTTCTCGCTGCTCGCTAACCTTGCTGAGGATCGGCAGACGAATCTGAAGGAGAATGGCGCAACCCTTGCCGAGGCAGTCGCGCGCCTCAAGGCCGAAGGGATTGAGCCAAGCACGGTCGGTCAACTACTAGGCGAAAGCCTGATTGTGCCCGTGCTGACCGCACACCCCACCGAGGTGCGGCGCAAGAGCATGATCGACCACAAGAACCGCATCGCGGCACTGATGCGGATGCGCGATGCCGGGGTCGAAGTGACCGAAGCCGGCGACCAGGTCGATAATGCCATTTACCGGCAGATCGCGCTTTTATGGCAAACTCGGCCGCTTCGCCGCGAAAAACTGGTCGTTGCTGACGAGATCGAAAATGCACGCGCCTATATGGAAGATGTGTTCCTTATCGCCCTGCCCAAGCTATATGCCCGCTGGGAACGTGATCTGGGACAACGCCCGCCATCCTTCCTGCGGCTGGGCAGTTGGATCGGCGGGGACCGCGACGGCAACCCCTTTGTCAATGCAGACACTCTCAAGAATGCGCTCACCCGCGGGGCGGCAACGGTGCTGGGTCATTATCTCGAAGCGGTCCACCAATTGGGGGCGGAGATATCGATTTCGTCAGAGCTCGCAATCGTCCCGCAAGCGGTGCTCGACCTTGCCGATGCAAGCGGCGACAATGCGGCCAGCCGCAGCGATGAACCCTACCGCCGGGCGCTGTCGGGCATTTATGCACGGCTCGACGCCACTTTTCGCGGGATTGCAGGCGATTCGCCGCCTAGGCCTGCACGGCAGCACGGCGACGCCTATGCAACGCCCGAAGCCTTTCGCCGCGACCTGGTCACCATCGCTTCGGCCCTCGCCTCTGCCGGAGAGGGGGCATTGGCCAGCGGCGGCGCGCTTGGCCGGCTGATCCGCACCGTCGAAACCTTTGGTTTCCATCTGGCAACGCTTGACCTTCGCCAGAATAGCGACGTGCATGAACGGGTTGTCGGCGAACTGCTCCGCAACGCAGCCGTTGAGGCCGATTATGCCGGGCTGAGCGAAGACGCAAGGGTTGCGCTGCTATGCAGCGAGCTGGGGAATAATCGGCCGCTAGTGGGTGCCGCCAGCGAACTGGGCGAAGAAAGCACGCACGAACTAGCCATCATCCGTGCCGCGGCGCAAGCGCATGAAACGTTCGGGTCCGCAGCGATCACGACCTATATCATCAGCAAGGCGACCAGCCTGTCCGATCTGCTAGAAGTCTATATCCTACTGAAGGAAGCGGGACTGTACCGGATCAGCAGCGACGGCACTCCACACGCGCCGATCATGGTCGTGCCTCTGTTCGAGACGATCGGCGATCTTGAAGCCGCGCCGGCGATCATGTCGGCCTTTTTTGCGCTACCCGCGATGCATGCATTGGCCAGAGCGCGCGGCCATCAAGAAGTGATGATCGGCTATTCCGATTCGAACAAGGATGGCGGCTATCTGACCTCGACATGGGGTCTGCAGCAGGCCTCTCTCGCACTTGCCCCGGTATTTGCCGCAGCAGGCGTGACCATGCAGTTGTTCCATGGCCGGGGCGGAGCAGTGGGACGCGGCGGCGGCTCTGCCTTTGGCGCGATTCAGGCGCAACCGCGCGGCACCGTCAACGGCCGCATCCGCATCACCGAACAGGGCGAGGTTATCGCGGCGAAATATGGAACGGTCGACAATGCCGTCGCCAATCTGGAGACGATCGCAGCTGCAACCTTGCTCGCCTCGCTGGAGCCAGACCCGCTGCCTGCAGCCGATGCCAAACGATTTGCCGCCGCGATGGATGAACTGTCGGCCACAGCCTTTGCCGCCTATCGCGGGCTGGTTTACGAAACCGACGGATTCACAACTTTCTTCCGACAAATGACACCAATATCGGAAATTGCCACGCTCAAGATCGGATCACGTCCTTCGAGCAGAGCCAAAAGCCAACGGATCGAGGATCTGCGCGCCATCCCCTGGGTGTTCAGCTGGGCTCAGGCGCGAGGGATGCTGCCCGGTTGGTATGGTGCAGGGCATGCCCTTTCAGCTTTTGAGGACAAGGGGCTGACCCGAGCGATGGCGCAAAGCTGGCCCTTTTTCCAGACGATCCTAAGCAATATGGAAATGGTGCTGGCAAAATCGGACATGGAGATTGCCGCCCATTATGCCGACCTTGTCGAAGATCGCGCGCTGGCCGAACGACTTTTCGGGACGATCCGCAGCGGTTGGGGCGCGGCGCATGACGAACTGCTCGCCGCGACGGGTCAGTCGGCGCTGCTCGAAGCCAGCCCTGCGCTCAACAATTCGATCCGGTTGCGGATGCCTTATATCGAACCGCTCAACCATCTGCAGATCGAACTGATGAAACGCCACCGTGCGGGTGAGGATGACGCCCGCATCGGTGAAGGCATTCAACTCACGATCAATGCCGTCGCGACGGCTCTGCGCAACAGCGGCTAGTTCGAAACAGCTTTTACATCGGGCAAAGCAGAGGCGATGGTCCGGCATGCATTGAGCCGGGTTTGCAGGTCGGGATCAACAATTCCCTTATGCGCATTGTCATTCAGATGGGCCATAGCCAGGCCGATTTCCGCTCCCGCCCGCTCCGGATCGGCTGCATTTTGCATCAGAAAGGCATCTGCCAGTCTCTCGGCTAGACGATAATCCGACTCCCGCTCCGCATCTGCGCCAGCTTCGCCTATCAATCCGTCCGCATTCCGCGTCAAAATGGCATAGCAGCGCGGCAGGGTTGGCTGATCTGGTGGCACGGCAGGCGAAAGTGCAATAGTTGTCAGGCCTTCAGGGCTGGTTGCGATGCTCCGGAATAGAGGCGTGCAAACTTTGGCTTCCTCATCCGGAATTGCGCCGACATCCTTGACTATCATGGCAAACAAGCCGTCGATACCCGCCTGGCTGACGCCGCTTTCTGTAATGATCAGCTTTGAAAGCTGGTCACGCAATGCTGCCACCTTGCCGGTCGTCAATCCGGCTGGAGCCAGTTGTGGAACGGCATTCGGATCATTCACATAGGCCTGCGCAAATACCGCGCAGCGCAATTCGAACTTTCGTGCCTCGCCGATACTTGCGAGCGCAAGAAGTTCAATCGGGTTAAAGCCAAGTTTGACGATATCTCCATCTGCAGCCTCCAAAGAGGGTTGCAATTTCGCGACCTCATTCGCGTCGAGATTCCTTGCGGTTTCGACAATCGCCTCATTCTCCATCGCCCCGAACGCCAGATTGAGGCATTTTGAAAAGCGCTGAACTTCCGGCGAGAAGGTTTCTGTCGCCGTCTCATCCGCAAAGAAACCGGCCAATGGTCCGGTCAATTGCGCCTTCAGACGCTGGTTCGCTTCAGGGTCGGCGCCCCCAAGTTCGACGAGTCGGTTCGAATAGCGGTAACCGATGATGTCAAAAAATTGCGCATCGTCGCTTGTCGCGCCGTCCCGTTTGCGCGCAGCTTCTGCGAAAATTTCCGTCCCGACCGCGCAGAAGCGCATTTCCTCCCGATCGTTGACCATCTGGGTGAACGATCCAATTGAAGCGAGCCAGAAAAATAGACTCACGGGATTTGGTCCATAAACATGGGAGGCGTGTCGCAATTTCGCTTTCACCCCACAAGGTGGATTTTCGCATCGCGTGCACAGATACTGTAACAAGGCGTAAGATAACATCTTCACCTTGGCCCCGTCGCTGTTACAGCAACGGCATAGTGAATGATCCGGAGAGACTTATATGCGTATCTCGAGAACTGCTCTTTCTGCTGCCGCAATGGTTGTTGCCAGTCTGGGCCTGAACGCGCCTGCATTTGCCCAGACGGCTAGCAGTGCAGTTGCTACCGAAATTGACCAGAACGCCGCAATCACGGCCTTTTTCGAGGAACAGGATGCAGAGCAGCTTGCCCGTTCACCGCTGTCCAAATCCTATCGCGGCATCAAGGACGCCGATTAT
>JAJTFR010000055.1 GCA_021298455.1 Sphingomonadales bacterium
TTTACCAGAAGAAACTGGCCGACATGATGAGCGACATTGCACTTGGCCTGCAGGCCAGCTTGCGCGTCGGCCGTCTGATCGACCAAGGTCGCTTTGCCCCCGACATGATCTCGATCGTCAAGCGCAACAATGTTGGCAAGGCGCTCGATATTGCCCGGATGGCGCGCGACATGCACGGCGGCAACGGCATCAGCGAGGAATATCAGGTGATCCGCCACATGGTGAACTTGGAAACGGTGAACACCTATGAAGGCGCGCATGATGTTCATGCGCTGATCCTGGGCCGCGCAATTACCGGCATCGCGGCGTTTTGATCTAACTCCCCTCCCGCTTGCGGGAGGGGAATAGGTTACCGCCCGAGCAACGTCCGCGCCTGCCCCGCAATCTGCGCGAGCATCGCCGGTGTCGGCAAGCCGCCCCGGCGCGCACGATCGATCATCGTCCGGAACATGGCCACACGATCCTGATGCTTGGTCAGCCATGTGCCAACGGCATCCGCATCCATCGCCTTTTGTCGGCGCAAGAAATCGAGCCGCATCGCCTGGAAATCACGCGCCAGCCCAGCCACCAGCAAGCGTTCCCAAGGGTCCTTGGGGTCCATCTGCATCGCACTATTCTGCGCCCAGCCAAGACCGAGCGCGTCGCCCAGTCGAACGAAGCCTTTGGTCAATTCCTTCGCATCCGCATGTCGCTCAATCGCAAGCGCGGCAAGGCCGATGGCGCCGTCAAGCTGCGCCATGCGCACCAGCTTCGCCACCAATTTGGCGGGTGCACCGGCATTGGTGAGCTTGTCGCCATAGGCTTCGGTCTGGGCGGCGACATCAGGAGTGAGCAATTCCTTGCGGGCCGCTGACAATTGGTCAATCACCGCGCCATAATCCGCGACGGCGCCCCCGACACTGCGACCTTCCTTGCCGTTACGGATCATGTCCGCCATGTGTGCGCGGGTTTCGACCGCCACCTGATTGTACAGCATGATCCGGGCCGATTCAGGAATTTTGGCAGCGTCGATTTCGGCCCAAAGTGCGGGCAGGTCGAACAGCCGTTCGGCAATGGCAAAGGCTTCCGCGACGATGGCGAGCGAGCAGCCCTCTTCCTCTGCCAGTTCGAACGGGTGCAGCATCCCCATGCGATTGATCATGCGGTTTGCAAGCTTGGTCGCGATGATCTGGGGGCGCAGCCGGTGCGAAAGGATCGCTTGGGCATGCCCCTCTGCCATAGGCCGCGGAAAGGCGGCGAGCAGTTCGGCATCCATTGCCGGATCGGCGGCCAGCGGGCCTTCCTCTGCCGCATCCTGCGCGACCAGCTTCGCAGTGGATAGCAGCACGGCAAGTTCGGGCCGTGTCAGGCCATGGCCATCGGCTTCGCGGCGCCGATATTCGTCATTGCCCTCCAGCCCCTCGACAGCGCGGTCAAGACGTCCCTGCCCTTCAAAGGTTTCCATCAGCCGGACATAGGCAGGCAGATCGCCTGCTCCGCCGCTTTCGGCAATCGACAGCGCCAGCGTCTGCATGCGGTTGTCTTCGAGCACCAGCGCGGCAACATCGTCGGTCATGCTGGCCAGCAGCTTGTTGCGTACATCAATCTGCAGCCGCCCTGCGGCCATTTCGGCATTGAGCGCGATCTTGATGTTCACCTCATTATCCGAACAATCGACGCCCGCGCTGTTATCGATAAAGTCGGTGTTAATGCGTCCGCCCGCAAGGCCAAAGGCAATGCGCGCGGCCTGGGTGATGCCCAGATTGGCGCCCTCACCGATCACCTTCGCGCGCAGATCCTGCGCGTTGATCCGGATGGCGTCATTGGCCGGATCGCCCACCTCGACATTGGCCTCATTTGCATCCTTCAAATAGGTACCGATGCCGCCGAACCAGAGGAGCCCGACCTGCGCCTTCAATATGGCCTTCATCAGCGCGGCCGGCTCCATCACCGCCGCG
This sequence comes from Sphingomonadales bacterium, assembly GCA_021298455.1. Taxonomy (GTDB): domain Bacteria; phylum Pseudomonadota; class Alphaproteobacteria; order Sphingomonadales; family Sphingomonadaceae; genus Sphingorhabdus_B; species Sphingorhabdus_B rara. The sequence continues at coordinate 1,938 of JAJTFR010000055.1, forward strand.
TCAACGCCCAGCAGGGCGCGCACTTCAGGCGATAATCTGATCTCCTTCTCGCTGCGTGCAAAGACGCCGCCGCCCTTGGAGATCAGCTTTGCATTATAGTCTGCCCAGCTTGATCGTGGCAGGTTGAACAAGCGCTGCCTTTCCTTCCAACTCGCCGCAGGATCGGGATCGGGATCAAGGAAGATGTGGCGATGATCGAACGCTGCCACCAACTTGATCGCCTTTGACAACAACATGCCGTTGCCGAAAACGTCACCTGACATGTCGCCGACACCGGCGACGGTCACAGGTGCGTTCTGCACGTCGACACCCATTTCGGCGAAATGGCGCTGCACCGAAACCCAGCCGCCGCGCGCGGTAATCCCCATCGCCTTATGGTCGTAACCGACCGACCCGCCGCTGGCAAAGGCATCGCCCAGCCAAAAACCCCTTTCGAGCGCGATGGCATTGGCAACGTCAGAGAAAGTCGCCGTGCCCTTGTCCGCCGCGACAACGAAATAGGGGTCATCACCGTCGCGGATCACGACGCTGTCGGGATGGACGACCTTGTTTTCGACCAGATTGTCGGTGACCGACAAAAGGCTGCGGATGAAGATGCGATAGCTTTCAGTGCCCTCTGCCAACCAAGCATCGCGGTCGGTTCGCGGATCGGGCAAGCGCTTCGGATAAAAACCGCCCTTCGCACCCGTCGGCACGATCACCGCATTTTTGACCCGCTGGGCCTTCATCAGGCCAAGGATTTCGGTGCGGAAATCATCGCGCCGGTCAGACCAGCGCAGCCCGCCTCGGGCAACCGGCCCGGCTCGCAGATGGATACCTTCGACACGTGGCGAATAGACGAAAATCTCACGCCAGGGCAGCGGCGCAGGCAGACCCGGCACTTGCGCGCTGTCCAGCTTGAACGCCATTGCCTCATGCGCTGCGGGCGCAAAGGCGTTGGTCCGCAGACAGGCCTTCACTACCGCCTGCATCAGCCGCAGGATGCGATCCTCGTCAGCTGCGGCAACTTTGGACAGGCCGTGCTTGATCTCATGATTGATCTTGGAACTGGCGGCGATACGGTCTCCGGCAAAGGCCGGATCATGCAAGGCTTCAAACAGCGCAATGATTGACCGCACGATGCCCGCATGCGCGCTCAACGCAGTCACCACCGTGGGGATGCCATAGGATATCCCCGTCTGGCGCAGATAGCGGTACCAGGCACGCAACCAGACCACCGAACGCGGTTCAAGCCCGGCAAGCGTGATCAACTGGTTGAACGGATCATTTTCCGCCTTGCCATCGAGTACCTGTGTCAACGCTGCCTCGACCACAGCCTTGCGATCAAACAGCGGGGCCGTGTCCGCGCCGCTGCGCAGACCAAGGTGGAAATCATGGATATAGGCAATGTGGCCATCACCAACCTCGGTCGGCATTTGCTCGATCACGGTGAAGCCGAAATTTTCCAGCACCGGAACCGCATCAGACAGCGGCATCGCCCCGCCCTGATTATAGACTTTCAGGCTGAGTGTATTGTCGTCGCTGTCATCATCGGCAATTAGTCGCGCGACCCGGCTATGGTCGCGCTCCATCGCCAGCAGGCCCAGCATATCCTGCGCAGCCTCTGCCACGGGATAGGCCATGCGATGCGATTGCGGGAATGCCGCGGCGTAACGCTCCATCATCGGGGCGGCGCGCTTTTCATCGGCAAGCCGCGCCAGTTCGCTTTCCACCGCCGGTTCCCAGCCGCGCACCATCAACTGCACACGCCGGTCAAGCGCGGCCTCGTCTATGGTGACATTGCGATCCTCGAAATCGAGAAGGTAGCGCAGCAGACCCATGCCTCCATCTTCAAGCCCAATCGACCAGCCAAGCACCGTCGCGCCGCGGGTCTCTGTCAGCATCGCCTCGATCGAACGGCGCAGCCCTGTTGAAATATCGTCGCGCGGCAACCAGACGAACACGAACAAATGCCGCCCTAGCGCCGACCGCACAGCCAGCAATTTGGGCCTCGGCCGGTCAGTCAGCGACATGGCGGTCAGCGTGACGCGTTCAAGATCGGCGGGCTTGAACGATACCAGCAGGTCGTGGGGCAGCGCGGTCAGCGCATGCGCCATCGCCTTGCCAGCATGGCCCGATGGGTCGAAACCATGGCGCGTCATTAGGTTCGACAGATGCATGCGCAGCAATGGGATGCGTTCGGGCGGGGTCGCCAGCGCCGCGCTGGTCCACAATCCGCCGGTGACCGAAAGCGCCGCCAATGTGCCATTTTCGCGCAACGGTGCGACTATGATGTCAAGCTGAACCGCGCGGTGCACCGTCGAATTGCGGCTGGATTTCAAAAGCAGGGGCGCATCGCCGCCCCCGGCAAAATAGGCGAAGGCGCGCTGCACACTCTCTTCAGACAACAGCACCGCGTCACTCGCCCGGGAAAGACCCAGCCGGCCACTGCGACTGCCATCAAGTGCAATCTGTTCATGGGCCAGCACTGTCATGCTGCCATCCATGAACCAGCGCAGCAGCGCCGCACCCTCACCTTCGGGAAGGCTGTCGGCATCAGCGGCCATCGCGGCCTGCATGTTTCGCCAGTCGGTTACCGCGCAGCGCACATCATGCAGCACCGACGCCAGCGCATCGGCCAACGCATGGCGGGCCTTTGCATCGACGCGCGCAGTTTCCAGATAGATATGGCTTTCGCGCTTTCCGATCGATCCGCGCTGGCTGCTGAGTGCGACCAGCCGTCCCTGATCATCGCGTTCGACATCGAGCACGGGGTGGAGCAGCCGTTCGATGGTGACATTTGCCGAAGCCAGCGCGGCCGCGACCGAGTCGACAAGGAAGGGCATGTCGTCATTGACGATCGCAATGCGCATCGCCAGCCGGCCCGCAGCCGTCGAAAAAGTCTCGATACCGATATTGGGCGATCCCGGGGCCCGGTCGAGGCCGACCGCGAGCAGATAGGCCGCCGCCGCCCGGCTTATATCTCCGTCGAAACCTTCATTATCGCCGGGCAGCATGCGCGCGGTCATCGCCGTGAGCAATGGTTCGAGCAGGGGAGAGTTAAGGGCAAGGGCGGTTTTGGCGCTGGTCATCGTTTTTTCCGGACTCCGCGATCGGTTTTTCTGTGTCTATGCTCCCCTTGCTACGGCCAAACAACAAGATAGTTGCGTTTGTAACGATATTTTGCATCTCTTTGGGTGGGCCTTGCCCATCGCGCAACGCTCGTTTACGAGCCTTGCCAACCAGAAAAAATCGAGGGGAAAACAATAATGGACCGCCGCCTTACCTTGTGGATTCTGCTTGGCATGCTGCTGGGCGTGATCGTCGGAGCCGCTTTATATTATTCGGTCGATGCGACGGTCATCAAGGAACAAATCTCCCCTTGGTTCAAGCTGTTGTCCGACATTTTCTTGCACCTCATCAAGCTTTTGGTCGCGCCGCTGATCCTCTCTACTATCGTCGTGGGCATTGCCCATATGGGCGACAGTTCGGCGCTGGGCCGCATCGGTTTCCGCGCAATCAGCTGGTTCATTATCGCCAGTTTCATTTCGATCGGGCTTGGCCTGTTGATGGTCAACATCTTCCAGCCCGGCGTCGGCGCGCCCATTCCGGAAACAGCCGCCGCCGCGATTGGCGAAGTGAAGGAATTGAAGGCGACCGAGTTCATCCTTTCGGTCTTCCCCAAAAACGCCTTTGAGGCGATGGCGACCAACAACATCCTGCAGATATTGGTATTCTCGCTGTTTGCGGGCGTGGCTCTCTCTGCCATTGGCGAAAAAGGCGCGCCGCTGGTACGCGGTGCCGATGCGCTGGCCGAAATGATGCTGCAAATCACCGGCTATGTGATGCGCTATGCGCCGATTGCGGTGTTCGGCGCGCTCGCCAATGTCGTTTCGGTCAGCGGGCTGGGCATTTTGGGAACCTATCTCGAACTGCTGGTCGAATTTTACGCTTCGCTGGTGATCCTGTGGGTTATCCTCTTGTCGGTTGGTTTCCTGTTCCTTCGCGGGCGTATCTGGACACTGATCCGCTATATCCGCGAACCGATGCTGATCGCCTTTTCAACCGCATCGTCCGAAGCGGCATTGCCCAAGCTGTTCGAACAGCTTGACCGTTTCGGCGTGCCCCGCCGTATTTCAGGCTTCATGCTGCCGCTGGGCTACAGCTTCAACCTTGACGGTTCGATGATGTACATGTCCTTCGCGACCATCTTCATTGCACAGGCCTATGGCATCGACCTGTCGATCAGCACGCAAATCTTGATCCTGCTGACGCTGATGATCTCGTCCAAGGGTGTCGCCGCCGTTCCGCGCGCCAGCCTTGTGGTCATCACCGGCACGCTTGCGATGTTTGGCCTGCCGGTTGAGGGCGTGGCAATCATCCTTGCGATTGACCAATTCCTCGACATGGGCCGCACCGCAACCAACATAGTTGGCAATGCAGTTGCAACGTCGGTGATCACCAAATGGGAAGGCATGCTGGAGGTAGAGGAGCCCGATTTTGTGGCGCATCCTCACGCCCCGGCCCACACCGTGGCAGGCGGCAAGGCCGGGCTTGAGCTGGCTGAAGACATGGTCGAAGACCAGCGGACAAAGCGGTAAGGAATGGCGTCGCCCCGGCTCGTGCCGGGGCTGACGGCTGGCATCAGATTACAACATCGTCCGCAACGACCAGAGTTCCGGGAAGGCCCGCTTGGCCAATGTGGATTGCAAATAGCTGACCCCGGCGGTGCCGCCGGTACCGCGCTTGCCGCCGATCACCCGTTCGACCGTCACCACATGCTTGTGCCGCCATGTCGCCATGGCATCATCCAGATCAACCAGCTTTTCAGCGAGCTGGTATAGCTCCCAATAGCGTTCGGGCTGGCGATAGACCGCAAGAAACGCCGCCTCCACCCCCGCATGTGCCGCATAGGACTGGCTGACATCCCGGCCCAGCACCTCTCCCGGGATAGGCAGGCCGGAACGGGCGGCAGCGGCAATGGCATCATCCCAGATGCTTGGTGCATGCAGCGCGGCGTGCATCGCAACCCGGGCATCAGGGCGATCATCCTGATATTTCAGAAAGCCGCTATCTTTCAGGCCCAGCATATATTCGACTGTGCGGAACTGGTCTGACTGGAAACCCGAGCTCGGCCCCAGCACATGGCGGAACCGGCTGTAATCCGACGGCGTCATGGTAGAGAGCACGTCCCAGCTTAATGTCATCACCGCCTGGATCCGGCTGACCCGCGCCAGCGCCTTATAGGCCGGCACCAGCGCATCCGCCTGCACCTGTTCCTTTGCAAGGTGCAATTCGCGGATGATCTGTTTCAGCCATAATTCCTTGGTCTGATGAATGATGATGAACAGCATCTCGTCATCCAGTTCAGACTGTGGATGCTGGCAGGCCAGCAGTTCATCGAGCGCCAGATAGCGGGCATAGGTCATCGGTGGGGTAGTTTCAGTCATAACCGACCGATACAGTTGCAAATGAAACTATGCCAGCCTGTTGCACAGGGTGCCATGCGGCGATAATGTTCAGGACAGGAGAAAATGATGAGCAAAATGGCGTCAAGCTTTACCGAATTCTGGCCCATCTATCTGCGTGCGCACAGCGTGCCGCTGTGCCGGGCGCTGCATTATTGCGCCTCCATCTGCGGGCTGGCGGCGCTTGCGCTGGTGTTTGCGACGGGCAATTTGTGGTGGATCGCCTTTGGCCTTGTCGGATCCTACGCCTTTGCCTGGGCTGGCCATTTCAAGGTCGAACATAATGTCCCGCTGACCTTTCGGCACCCATTCTGGTCGCTGATCGCAGATTACCGGATGTTCTTCCTTTGGGTGGACGGCCGGTTGGGGGCGCATCTGGCGGCGGCAGGCGTCGGGGCCAAGGGCTAAACCAATAGCGCATCCAGCCATTTTTCAACGAGCGCGCCTGCCTCGTCTCGGCTGAAAGGGGCATCGCCCAAGCTGAGTTCGAGCCACAAGCCATCAACCAAAGCTGTCAGCGCCACCGCAGTCAACCGATGCTCCCCCGGCTGGCATCGGGCGAGCAGCTCCTCAAGATCGGCGCGATAATTGCGATAAATCTCGCCATGCAGCCGTGCGATCTGAGCATCGGTCTTGGTCAACGCCCAAAAGGCAAGCCAGGTCGCCAGCAATTCCGGATTGGCAATAGGCGGAACAAAGCTTGCCGTCAGATAGGCAAGCAGCCGGTCGCGCGGGGTATCGGGCGCGGCAGAAACGGCGTCGGCAAGGGCCTTTTGCACCCGGTCGCCGGTCGCGCGGTAGGTCGCCGCAATCAGGGCGTCGATCCCGTCATAATAATGACGCAGCAACCCAGGTGACACGCCCGCCTCGGTGCAAATCACGCGCACCGAAGTGCCCGGCACGCCATTGCGCGCCAGTGAGCGCGCGCAGGCCTCGATCAACGCTTCCCGGCGGGAATCGGCACTTTCGCGGGTAAAGCTCTGGCGCGAATTTTGGGTTGGGCGTGCTTGCATATTGTTATACGACTGTATAATAAGCCATCCATGATCGCAAGCATCCATAAGCTCGACATAGGTAAGGACCCTCTGGATGGCTGGAGCCTTCCGGCATGGACCTATCATGATCCCGAATTTGCAAAGCTCGAAATAGAGCGGATTTTCCGTCCCGGTTGGCAGGTCGTTTGCCATGTCTCCGATGTACCGGACGCCGGCGACTGGCACAGCCTCGACTATGTCGGCGAAAGCGTGATTGTGGTGCGCGGCACCGACGATATTGTCCGTGCCTTCACAAATGTCTGCCGCCACCGTGGCAGCCGCCTTGTCGATGGTGCAAGCGGCTGTGCAAAGAAACTGGTCTGCCCCTATCACGCCTGGACCTATGATCTCGACGGCCGGCTGACCGGTGTTCCCGACAGCGCCTCCTACCCCACGCTCGACAGGAGCAAGGCGGGATTGGTGCCGGTCGAACTCGAAATCTGGCGCGGCTTCATCTTCGTCCGCCTCGAAAGCGGCGGCCCATCTGTGGCAGAGATGATGGCGCCTTATGAAGAACAGGTCGCCCCCTATCGTTTTGAGGAATTAAGGGCGCTTGGCCGCGTCACCTTACGCCCGCGTGATGTGAACTGGAAAAATGTCGGCGACAATTATTCCGACGGCCTTCACATCCCCGTCGCACATCCCGGCCTGACTCGTCTGTTCGGCAAAAGCTACGGCGTAGAGGCCGAACCACATGTCGATCGCATGTGGGGCGATCTGGTTGATCGACCGTCGAACAACTGGTCTGAACGCGCCTATCAAAATCTGCTGCCATCGGTTCCCCATCTTCCCGATGCCAACCAGAAACGCTGGCTCTATTTCAAACTCTGGCCATCGGTTGCGTTTGATATCTATCCAGATCAGGTCGACTTCATGCAGTGGCTGCCGACTGGTCCCACCAGCTGCCTGATCCGCGAGATCAGCTACGTCTTCGATGATGACAGGCGGGAAATGCGCGCCGCGCGCTATCTCAACTGGCGGATAAACCGGCAGGTCAATGCCGAAGACACGGTGCTGATCACAAGAGTTCAGGAGGGGATGGCAGGCCGCAGCTTTTCAATGGGGCCGCTGTCCGACAAAGAAGTCTGTCTTAAAAATTTCTGCCGCAAGGTGCGCGGCCTCATCCCTGAGGCCAGCTTCGAACATCAACCCGCACCCGGCTGGAGCCATAAATGACCCAAAAATATGATGCTGTAATCATTGGCGCTGGCCACAACGGACTTGTCTGCGCCTTTTATCTTGCCCGCGCAGGAATGAAGGTGCGGATCGTCGAGCGACGCGATGTCGTAGGCGGCGCGGCGGTGACCGAGGAATTCCACCCCGGTTTCCGCAATTCCGTGGCGAGCTATACCGTCAGTCTGCTGCAGCCCAAGGTGATCGAGGATATGCGCCTGGCAGACC
>JAJTFR010000056.1 GCA_021298455.1 Sphingomonadales bacterium
CGATGCTGGCAGAGGTCGGCCTCGGCTATGTCAAGGTCGGCCAGCAGGCAACGACGCTATCCGGCGGCGAGGCGCAGCGGGTGAAACTCGCCAAGGAACTCAGCCGCCGCAGCACCGGCCAGACGCTTTATATCCTGGATGAGCCCACCACCGGCCTGCATTTTGAGGATGTGCGCAAATTGCTGGAGGTGCTCCACCGGCTGGTCGAGCAAGGCAATAGCGTGGTGGTGATCGAACATAATCTGGACGTCATCAAGACCGCGGACTGGGTCATCGACCTTGGCCCCGAAGGCGGCGTGAAGGGCGGAGAGATTGTCGCGGAGGGCACGCCGGAAGCGGTGGTCAAGGAGCCGCGCAGTTATACGGGGCATTATTTGAAGCCGTTACTCGACAAATCAAAATAACCCTCTCTCTTTCAGTGGAGAGGAGCGAGACTTGGCGCCTTAGCTTTAGCGAAGGTGCTTAGTCGCAGCGGAGAGGGGCTGAAACTGTGAGGCCATGCCCAGCCCCCCTCCACTTCGTCTAATTGCTTGCAGCAATCAGACTTCGTACCTCTCCCCTGAAGGAGAGAGGCAAAGCCCCCCTTCACATCGCGCCGCCCCGCCCCATATAGTTCGCAACAATGATAGGAGGTTCCCCGATGCGCCGTATCCGTTTCACGCTTGCTTTTACCCCCGTCGCGCTGCTCGCGCTTTCTGCCTGTGGTGAAGGCGGGATGGTGGATGAGAACCTCAAATCAACCGTGCGCCAGTCGATCGTTTCCAGCTGCGCGGCGACGGCAGAGGGTCAGGTGCCAGAGGGCGTCAATGTCGATCTGGATAAGCTGTGCGATTGCGCCGCCGACAAGTTGATGGCGGGCAAGAGCGTGCAGGAACTGGTCGCCAACCCGCCGACCAGTGTCGAGGATCTTGCCCCGATCAAGGAATGCCTAGGTGAAATCGGCCCCGTCACCGTCGCCCCTGCGCCGGAGGGGTGATCGGCTAACCGATAAAGCTGCGCGCTTTTGCGATGGCCTCTGCCATTCCGGTGCGCATCTCCGCCCATGCCGCGCGTTCGTCGGCGGCATCCTCTGGCAGAGTCACCTCGATCAGGTCGATCCCGGCCCAGATCATCCCTGCATACCAATCCGCCCCGACTTTCAGCGTTTCGGCATGGTGCGGGATCGAATCATAAAGGATGATGCGGATTTCCTCTGGCCGTTCAAACCAGGTCATCAGGCAATAGGCGACATTGCCCACCATCTCTGCCTCCAGCAGCGCGCGGCGGCCAAGGCCATGATGATCAAAACTAGCCTCTGCATCGGGAAAGGCGGCATAGAAACGCTCCATTAGCGGCGCAGTGATATCGCCAATCGCATCGCCCGCGCGCTCCAGTCCGCGTTCGACCAGCACCCGTTTCGCCTGCCTGTCATCCATCGCCTGCCCGCGCTCCTCCGCCTCGAAACCCGTGTGGCACAGTGCACCGCATGCGGGAATTGATATCGATCAACGCCCGCGCGGTGGTGCGGCGCGTCAGTTGCCCAGCCGTGCGTCGACCAAGGCCTTGATGTCGGCCTCTGGCCGGGCGCCATAATGGCTGATCACCTCTGCCGCGCAGACCGCGCCCATGGTGAGGCAGGCCTGCAGATCGCGGCCCTGCGCAAGGCCGGCAAAGACGCCCGCGGCAAACAGGTCTCCTGCGCCAGTGGTATCGACCAGCCGGTCAACCGGTTCCGCCGCGACCTCGGCCCGTTCGCCGCCCTGCACGGCAATCGCGCCATCTTCGCCACGGGTGCAGACCAGCAAGGGCACCTTGGCGGCAATTTGTGCCACTGCCGCTTCAAAGTCTTCGGTACCGGCAAGCGCCTTTATCTCCACCTCATTGGCGAACAAAATGTCGATCCGCCCTGCGTCCATCTCCGCCAGGAAATCGGGGCCGTGGCGCGCGATGACAAAGGCGTCAGACAGGGTCAGCGCGACCTTGCGCCCGGCGGCACGGGCCAGATCGATCGCGCTGCGCATCGCGGCGCGCGGTTCTTCCGGATCCCAGAGATAGCCTTCGAGATAGAGGATCGCGGCACTCTGGATCAATTCGGGGTCGATCAGTTGCGCGGGCAGAAATTGCGACGCGCCAAGGAAGGTGTTCATCGTGCGCTGCGCATCGGGCGTCACCAGAATCAGGCAGCGCGCGGTTGGCGGCTGGCCGGGGCGGGCGGGCACGGTGAAATCGATGCCGGTGGCGCGAATGTCATGCGCGAACACCTCACCCAACTGGTCGTCGGCAACCTGCCCGATAAAGGCGGTCTTGTGGCCAAGGCGGGCAAGCCCTGCCAGCGTGTTCGCCGCGCTGCCGCCGCTGACCTCGCGGCCGGGCCCCATCGCGTCATATAATGCCTGTGCCTGATCGGCATCGATCAGCGTCATCCCGCCCTTGTTCAGCGCCTGTGCGGCGATGAAGGCGTCGTCGGCGTCGGAAATCACATCGACAATGGCGTTACCAATGGCGAGGACATCATATTTCGGCTGGGTCATGGAACATCCCTGAAAAGCGTTTGTCGCGCCCTAGTGCGGCGGCCGGAATTGCGCAAGTCGGGCAAGGAGTGACTTGCATCCATAATACAGCTCGACTATTCCCCTGACCCATGTTGCGTGCAATCTCGCTCGGCTTTGCGAGCCTGTCTGAAAGGCGGATTCTGTCGATCCTGCTGACGGTGATGGTGCTGACGCTGTTGCTGCTGATCGTGCTGGGCATCGGCCTGTGGTTCGGGATCGATCAAGCCGTTGAGGCGCTGGGCCTTTCCGATTCCAACCTGTTAAGCGCGGTGGCGACATTTGCGGTGATGGCGATTGCGGGGCTGGTGCTGTTTCGCAGTATCGCGGTAGCAATCACCTGGGTCTTTTCCGACGATATTATCGATATCATCGAGGCGCGCCATTACCCGTTCGAAGCGGCGCGGGGGAAGCGGCCGACCAATATCCAATCGCTGCGCATGGGGCTGCGCTCTGCGGCGCGGGCGCTGGGTTATAACCTCCTCGCCTTGCCCTTTTACCTGATGTTGCTGATCACCGGATTTGGCGCGCCCTTGCTGTTCCTAGGCGTTAACGCGATCCTGCTGGGCCGCGATCTGGAGGATATGCTGACCGCCCGGCACGGCCACCACCTCGCCGGCTTTACCAAAGGCGAAAGGCTGCTGCTCGGGCTTGCCGGATCGGCGGGGATGATGGTGCCACTGCTGCAATTTGTGATACCCGTGGTGGCCACCAGCGCCGCTGTGCATCTGGCGCATGGAAAGCAGAGGAGCGTGGCCCGATGAAACAGCGCATGATCCTGGGTGCGGCAACTCTGCTGCTCTCCGCCTGTGGCGGGGCGGCTCCGCAAGCGCGTCCGCAGGCTGTGCCCGTGCCGATCGACAAGCCCGCCAGCGCGGCCCCAGCGCCCCGACCGATGCTGTCGACCCGCGGGCTGGAGGCGGTGATAGGCAAGGATGCCAATGCGCTGATCCGCTTGTTCGGCCAGCCGCGGCTGGATGTGATCGAAGTGCAGGGCCGCAAGCTGCAATTTAGCGGGCGGGCGTGCATTCTTGACGCCTATCTCTATCCCGATGGTCGCAATGGTGCCGAAATCGTCACCCATATCGATGCCCGGCGCAGCGATGGCGCCGAGGTTGACCGCGCCCAATGCGTCAATGCGCTGATGGCGCGCTGATCCTCCATTCCTCGCACACAGACGGATCCGTTTCCGCGGCGCGGCGCACATCGCGCTCCTTTTCAAACCGGACGGAATCAAGCTGCGCCAATGCCCAGATCGCGGCGCCGCGGACAAGCGGGCTCGCATCATCGAGCAAGCTCGTCAATGGCTCAGCCAACCCAGAATCTCCGCTATTGCCTGCCGCGATCACCGCATTGCGGACGAAACGATCTCGCCCTGTCCGCTTGATCGGCGTCCCTGCAAAGAGCGCGCGGAACGCAGGATCGTCAAGCGCGAGAAGCGCCGATAGCGGCATGTTCGACAGCTCCAGTCGCTGCGCCAGCGCCTTATGGACAGAGGCAGTTTGCGCAAATTTGTTCCAGGGGCAGACCGCAAGGCAATCGTCACAACCATAGATGCGGTTACCCATCGGCTTTCGAAATTCGTGCGGGATCGGCCCCTTATGCTCGATCGTCAGATAGGAAACGCAGCGCTGGGCATCGACCCGATAGGGCGCCGGAAAGGCATCGGTCGGGCAGGCAGACTGGCAGGCGTTGCAAGATCCGCAGCGGTCGGTGCCCGGAACATCGGGTTCCAGCTCGGCGGTGGTGTAGATCGCACCCAGCAACAGCCAGCTGCCATGATCGCGGCTCACCAAATTGCTGTGCTTGCCCTGCCAGCCCAGACCTGCAGCCTGTGCCACTGCCTTTTCAAGCACCGGCGCGGTATCGACAAATACCTTCACCTGATCGCCTGTCTGCCCGACAAACCATTGCGCCAGCCGCTTGAGTGCGCCTTTCACGACATCGTGATAATCTTTGCGCTGGGCATAGACAGAGATACGCCCGGCACCTTGCACATCAGCCAGCGGATCGGTTTCGGGGGCATAGCTCATCCCCAGCATGATCACCGAGCGCACTTCGGGCCAAAGGCCGTCTGGGCTGGCACGCTGATCCACACGGTCAGCCATCCATAGCATATCGCCATGCCGACCTTCGGAAAGCCATTGGCGCAGCCGCTCGCCGGCGACCGGTGCCAGACTGCCGGGCGCGATCCGGCAATCGGCAAAGCCTTCGGCCGCCGCCCTCTCCTTCAGCGCGTTAACCATATTTGTCTTGTGTCTTTTCACGCGCCGTCCCTAATTGGGGTCCATCACTTTCAGGATGAATTATCGATATGCATGCAATCGAGGCACGCGGGCTTGTCAAGAAGTTCGACGATTTTCGCGCGGTTGACGGGATCGACCTGAACGTCCCGGAAGGCAGCATCTACGGCATATTGGGACCAAACGGAGCGGGCAAAACGACGACGATCCGCATGCTACTGGGGATTATCGACCCCGATGAAGGCACACGCATGCTGCTCGGTTCAGACAGGCCGCTCAGCCAGTCGAAACTCGTGGGCTATCTTCCAGAGGAACGTTATGGGCGCCCTGCGCGGGCTGCCGCTGAAGGAAGGAGCTGCACGCGGACGGCAATTGATGGAGGATGCGGGGCTGGGCTACGCCGCAGACCGGCAAATCCGGCAATTGTCAAAAGGCATGGCGCAAACAGTGCAGTTGTTGGGCACAATCGTTCACAATCCGCGATTGATTGTCCTAGACGAACCCTTCTCCGGTCTCGACGCGCTTAATCAAGCCAAGTTGGAACGGATGATCCGGGCGCAGGCGGAACGCGGCGTCACCGTAATCTTTTCAACCCATGTCATCGCCCATGCCGAACGATTATGTGAGCGGATCGCAATCATCGCAAAGGGCAAAGTCAGTTTCGAAGGGCTAGTATCCACCGCGCGCGACCGGTTAAAGCCGCAGGTGCATCTGGAAACCGAAAATGCCGATGGGCCTTGGCGCAAGGCCTTGCCCGATGATGCGCGCCATGAAGGCAATTGGTGGCACTTCACTTTGCCCGATAGCGGCGTCGAGCCCCTGCTGACCGCGCTGGTCGAGGGCAAGGCCGGGGTTCGGTCGTTATCAATCGAACGGCCCGGCCTGCACGACGCTTTTGTCGCCATTGCCGGCGAGGATGCCGCCGCTGAAATGAACCAACCGACGGCGGAGGAACTGCTGTGATCGAAACCATTCGCGCCGCTTTCGTGATTGGTCGCAGGGATTTCAATGCGATCATCTTTTCCAAAGCCTTTTTCTTCTTCCTGCTCGGTCCACTATTTCCGCTTCTCGTCGGCGGAGCCGCGGGGCTGGTCGGCGGTCAAGTAGCGCGGGATATCGACCGACCGGTTATCGGTATCGCGATGAATGCGTCTGAAGGCGAAAAGCTGATTGCCGCGCGGGAGATGCTCGCCACCGAAATGGGCCAGCGGCGCCTGCCCGAAATGAAGCTGCTCGATCCGGCAACCGCTGCGACCGATCCGGAGTCGCTGCGCGAAGTCGCCCTGCTCAGCGCCCATGCGCGTAGCGGCGATGCCCTGGCCTTACCCAAGGTGGAAACGCGCCTTGTTCAGCAAAGTGCGGGCAATGAAAAACAGCAACGGCTGATCACGGCGCAGGGATCGCAAATGATCCTTTTCATGCTCACCATATTGCTTGCCGGCATGGTCCTTTCGAACTTGGTCGAGGAGAAGGCAAACAAGATAATCGAGATACTCGCCGCCTCGGTTCCGATGGACGCGGTTTTCCTTGGCAAGCTGTTCGCGATGCTCGCCATGGCATTCGTAGGCATCACCGTGTGGACGATAGTCGGTTTCGGGCTGTCCAGCTTGTCACAGACTGCTCTACCCAATTTCCCTGCGCCCGCAGTCGGCTGGCCGATGTTTATCCTTCTCGGCATCGCCTATTTTACGACCGCCTATCTGATCCTCGGCTCACTATTTCTGGGAATTGGCGCGATGGCAGCCACGGTGCGCGAGGTGCAGACGCTCTCAATGCCGGTCACGATGCTGCAGTTGATCAACTTCTTTTTCGCAATGTACACTGTTGCGAAAATGGGCCAGCCGATTGAGATCTTCGCCTGCATCTTCCCCTTCACCTCGCCTTTTGCGATGATCGCCCGCGCCGCGCAGGATGCCACGCTTTGGTATCATCTGGTTGCGCTGGTCGGACAGGGACTGTTTGCGCTTCTCATTCTGCGACTGGGCGTTTTTCTGTTCCGCCGCAATGTCATGAAATCGGGCAGTGCAGGGCGCATCAAGGAATCGAAAGGACGTAAGCTTTTCGGTCTGGTCCGGTTGCCGGGCGCGTTGGGCAGGTAAAGATAGGTTGCTTATCGAAACGGGATTGACATTGTTGTCAGCAATGCCAATTTTGATGTTGAGAAGAGGATCCCAGAATCATGGCCACTGCCCCTGCAATCGATACGCCTGCAACCGAAAATGCCGAACAACTGCCTTGGGAAATCAACCAGGCACCCCACGAATGGGATGTTTCGCGACCTGAAATCTATGTCGAGGACCGCTGGCATCCGATCTTCAAATCGATGCGCGAACGCGCACCGATCAATAAGATTGTCGGGTCCGATTTCGGCGATTTCTGGAACATTACCACGCTGAAGGCAATTCAGCACGTTGAGGCGTTGCCAGATATCTATTCCTCGTCGTTTGAACATGGCGGGATCACACTGATCGGCGATGAAGACGCCAAAATCCCCGAGGAAGAGCGAGTGATCATGCCGATGTTCATCGCGATGGACCGGCCAAAGCATACAGAGGAACGGCGCGTTATCGCGCCCGCCTTCACCCCTGGTGAAATGGAACGCACGGCGATCGATATCCGCCGCCGCACAAGCGAATTGCTCGACTCGCTGCCGGTGGGCCAAAGTTTTGATTGGGTCGACAAGGTATCGATCGAACTGACGACACAGATGCTTGCGATCCTTTTCGATTTTCCTTGGGAAGATCGGCGCAAACTGACTGAATGGTCTGACTGGGCAGGCGATGTTGAACTGTTCCGCACTGAGGAAACGCGCAAAGCACGGCTTGCCAAGATGTTCGAAATGGGCGCCTATTTCCAGAACCTCTGGAACGAGCGCAAAAATCGGGGCGAAGCACCTGACCTTATCAGCCGTATGATCCATTCGCCGATGAAGGACATGAGTCAGCTCGAATATATGGGCAATTTGATCCTACTGATCGTCGGCGGCAATGATACGACGCGCAACTCAATGTCCGGCTATGCCTATGGTCTGGAACAATATCATGACGAACGCGAAAAATTGGAACAGAACCCGGCGCTGATCCCCAATGCGGTTTCGGAAATCATCCGGTGGCAGACGCCACTCGCCCATATGCGCCGCACTGCGCTGCGCGATCATGACCTGTTCGGTGCGCCCATCAAGAAGGGCGACAAGATTGGCATGTGGTATCTGTCTGCCAATCGTGACGAGAGCGTGTTCGACAATCCGGACAAGCTGATCGTCGATCGCGAAAATGCCCGTCGCCACCTGTCATTCGGTTATGGCATCCACCGCTGCGTCGGTGCGCGCCTTGCCGAATTGCAGATCCGTGTGCTGCTGGAAGAGATGGCTGCCCGCCGCCTGCGCGTTAATGTGATAGGCGAACCGGTGCGGGTCGCCGGCTGCTTTGTCCATGGCTACCGTTCGATGCAGGTCGAACTGACCAAATATTGACCCGCGACTGAGAGCTTTTGGCTGTCCTGCCCAGTCCGGTAAGGACGGCGAGAGGATATTAAACATGCTAAGCAAACGCGATTTCCTCAGATGGGGATTGGCTTCAACGCTGGCCTTGACCTCAGGCGCAGCTGCGTTCGCGCGCAACGCCTTTCCGGTTACAAAGAGCGATGCGGAATGGCGGCGGATTCTGCCGCCTGCCGCCTATCGGGTATTGCGCGAGGAAGATACGGAACCTCCATTTTCCAGCCCGCTGAACAAGGAAAAGCGCCGCGGCAATTTCCTGTGTGCCGGCTGTGGGCAGAAACTCTTTAACTCAGCCACAAAATATGAAAGCGGAACTGGCTGGCCAAGTTTCTATGCCCCTATCCGCGGCGGGATAGGCACCAAGATGGATTATGGACTGCACCTTCCCAGGGTTGAGGTGCATTGTTCCGACTGCGGCGGCCATATCGGCCATGTCTTTGATGACGGGCCGAAACCCACTGGCAAGCGCTATTGCATGAACGGCGTCGCGATGAAGTTCGAGCCGGTCTGACCGGCCTTATTTGGGTTCGCCAATACCCGAAAAATCCAGCTCAGCCGGCTTTTTGGGCTCTTCGGCTTTTCCGCCGCGCTCGATAATACCCAAGATGGCGCTGGCTCGCCCGTCTTGCGCTGCATATTCGCGCGCGCTGAGCCCGGCAACGGTATCGCGCTTGTCCGGATTGGCGCCTGCGCGCATCAAGATACGCACCATATCTGCATTGCGTAGCTGCACCGCACGGATCAGCGCGGTTTCGCCGCTGCGATTGGTGGCATCTACCACAGCCTTATATTTGATCAGCTTTTCCACGCCCTCGCTGAAGCCCAGCTGGGTCGCGACCATCAACGGCGTGGTACCGCGCCTGTCGGCAATATTAGGGTTTGCGCCCTTTGCGAGCAAATAGGTAAGCCAGACATCGTCGCGTCGCGCGGTCACGATATGCAATGCAGTCTCACCGCTGCCATCGCGCTTTGTGTTGATGATCACTGCGCCCGATCCAGGCTCGTTGATGAAACGCTCGACATCCTCACCCTTGCGATCTTCGACCGCCTTGAGGAAATTATAGCTATCGGAAAATTGGGCCATCGCTGGCTGTGCCAAAACAGCCACGGTCAACGCAGCGATCGTCACACTTATGCGTTTCCAACCGGTATTTCCCATAACCCCTGTCCTATTTCTTTAAGTCGCAGCTTGAAAACATGCCCCTAACAGACCATTCATGGCCACGTCATGAACAAAATTTTTCTTCCCTGCCTTGCCGCCCTCGCGCTTTCGGCCTGTAACGCCGAAACCAGCCAGCCGCCATTGACTGATGCGCCCTTGGCCGGCGCGGCCATCGGCGGACCGTTCACCTTGATCGATCAGGATGGCAAGCAGCGCAGCTATGATGAATTCCAAGGCAAGTATCGCCTCGTCTATTTCGGTTATACCCAATGCCCGGATATCTGCACCCCCGACATGCAGAACATGATGGCAGGTCTGAAGGCGTTCGAAAAAGCAAATCCGGAACTTGGGGCCAAGGTGCAACCGCTGTTCATCACTGTCGATCCCAAGCGCGACACGCCGGCCGTGCTCAAGCAATTTGTTTCGTCCTTCCACCCCCGCTTGATCGGCCTGACCGGCAGCGAAGAACAGATCGCCGCCGCGACCAAATCCTTTGCGATCTATGCCGCACAGGTAGAAGGGTCATCACCGGAAAACTATCTGATGAGCCATAGCCAGACACCCTATCTGATGGGCCCGGATGGCAAGCCACTGGCGTTGATCCCTGCCGACACCCCGAACAGCGAGGCCAATGAAGGAGCACCCGAGCTGGTTGCTGCCGAACTCGCCAAATGGGTGCGCTGATTTGACCGAAACCCCCTTCTGGGAAAAGCCAGTTGCCAGCCTGACGCGTGAGCAATGGGAGGCATTGTGCGACGGCTGTGGCAAATGCTGTCTGCACAAAGTCGAGGATGAAGATTCAGGCCGCATCTATCCGACCAATGTCGCCTGCAAATTGCTCGATATCGAAAGTTGCCGCTGCGCCGATTACCGCCACCGGCGTATGCATGTTCCCGATTGCATCCGGCTGACGCCGCGCAGCATTGATCAATATCCCTGGCTGCCTGAAAGCTGCGCCTATGTGCTGCGCAGCCGTGGCGAACCACTGCAGGATTGGCATTATCTGGTCTGTGGTGATCGCGATGCTGTGCATCGCGCTGGTATTTCGGTGAAAGGTCGGGCAGTGTCCGAACTCCATGCTGGACCTCTTGAAAACCATATTGTCGAGCAGCCTCTCTGACCCGCGGGGCGGTGACCCACTGATCGACATTGAAGGACAGCAGGTGCCGATCCGCATCCGCAGGTCGGCACAAGCGCGGCGCATTTCGCTGCGCGCAGATGCCGTGCGGCGTGAAATCCGAATCACAATGCCGGTCTATGCACCGACCCAGACCGCGCTCGAATTTGTCGAAGCGAAGAAACAGTGGATTGCTGCGCGGCTGGAAAGCGCACCGGCTGCGGCACCCATTGCCCCTGGATCGACGATCGCATTTGAAGGAGAACCTCACCGCATCGACTGGTCGGCCGATGCGCCGCGCCGGGTAGAGCGTTATATCGGCAATGATGGTGCCGCGCTGCGCGTAGGCGGCCCTGAAGACATGGCAGGGGCACGAGTGCTCCGCTGGCTGAAGGAAGAGGCGCGCCGCGCCATGACCGACGACTTGGCTGAATATTGCGCCAAAGCAGGAGAGGCCCCGCCCAGGCTGTCCCTCGGCGATCAGCGCAGCCGTTGGGGCAGCTGTTCGTCACGCGGCACGATTTCGATGAGCTGGCGACTGATCATGGCCCCCGCGTCGGTCCGCCGATCCGTCATCGCGCATGAAGTCGCACATATGCGCCACATGGATCACAGCCCCGCCTTTTACCGATGGTTTGAAGAGATATTTGAAGGCGACCGCAAGGCTGCTGACCGTTGGCTCAAAATGCACGGTACCGCATTGCAGCTTGTCGGCCGTTCACAGCACTGACCGGACAGAAGGGATCCTTCGCACAATAGAGTGCAGATCCGGGCTCCAGTTTTTCGATGGGAAATGGTGGAGCCTAGGGGAGTCGAACCCCTGACCTCTTGCATGCCATGCAAGCGCTCTACCAACTGAGCTAAGGCCCCATCTGCCGCAAGCAAGGCGGCTATGTGTATTTTAGAGGCGCGCCTTTAGGCGGACTGCACCCTGATTTGCAAGCGGGAAAATGGCTTTGCCACCATTCCCCCGCCAGATTTCTTACTGCTCGTCGCCGTCGTCGTCAGTGCCTGCAACACCAAGGTCGTCGTCGCCGCCAAGATCGACATCATTGTCGGGCGAAACGTCGCCATCTACAGCATCCACATCGATATCGAGATCGTCATCGGCAAGATCGGCATCGTCCTGCTTCTTTTCGACTTCTTCGAACGGAAGTGGCTGCTTCGATTTCAGCACGGGTTCGGGGTGCCACTGGTTGCCGCACTCAATGCACTCAACCGGTTCGTCTTTGGTCAGATCGTAGAATCGCGTGCCGCATTTCGGGCAGGTGCGCTTCGTTCCCCATTCAGCCTTCACCATGGTGGGCCTCTTGTCCTTTCAAAATTTCTGATGATGCGGGTCAATCAGACTCGCGACAAATCGGCGCCGCCCCTGCCACATGCCGGCGAAAGCGCTTGCTGTGTTGAGCAAGCGGGATTGTTGACTTGATCGTGAAGCCGCAGCAAAGCACCGGACAATGCACGCAAACACGCCCCAACCTCGCTCATTCGCACCATCCGGCCCCTTGCGCGGAACCGTGCGCGTGCCCGGCGACAAATCGATCAGTCACCGTTCGCTGATGCTCTCAGCACTGGCGATTGGCGAAAGCCGGGTAACGGGACTGCTCGAGGGCGAAGACGTCCTTGCCACCGCCGCTGCGATGCGCGCCATGGGTGCGACGATCGAGCGCCTTGGCGAGGGCGAATGGCGCATTCACGGGGTCGGCGTGGGCGGGTTGTTGCAGCCGCAAAACGCGCTCGACATGGGCAATAGCGGCACATCGACCCGGCTGTTGATGGGTCTGGTCGCGAGTCACGCGATTAGCGCCACATTTATCGGCGATGCCAGCCTTTCAAAGCGCCCGATGGGGCGGGTTATCGATCCGCTGTCGCTGACCGGCGCGGAATTCACCGCGAGCCCCGGTGGCCGACTGCCGCTGATGGTGCGCGGCATCTGCCCCGCGGTGCCGATCAGCTATCGCCTTCCGGTTGCCAGCGCACAGGTGAAGTCGGCAGTGCTGCTTGCAGGTCTCAATACCCCCGGCATTACTGAAGTGATCGAACCAGTCCCGACGCGCGATCATAGCGAGCGGATGCTGGCAGGCTTTGGCGCAGAACTCTCGGTCGAAACCGATGCGAAAGGCATCCGCCATATCCGCCTTGTCGGCGAGGCCGAACTGAAACCGCAGGTGATCGAGGTTCCCGGCGATCCATCCAGCGCTGCTTTCCCGGTTGTTGCCGCGCTGATCACCCCGGGCAGCGAAGTCACCGTCACCCATGTCGGCATGAACCCGACCCGCACCGGTATATTCCAGATGCTGGAGGCGATGGGCGCCGACCTAACCTATTCAAACGAACGTATAGTTGGCGGCGAACCAGTCGCCGACATCACAGCACGGCATTCGGCGCTGACGGGCATCGAAGTTCCTCCCGATGTCGCGCCGAGCATGATCGACGAATTCCCCGTTTTCTTTGTGGCGGCCAGCATGGCGCAGGGGCGCACCATTACCAGCGGGCTCGACGAACTGCGCGTCAAGGAAAGCGATCGGCTTGCCTTGATGGCGGCGGGGCTGATCGCGATTGGCGCAAAGGTCGAGGAGCGCGAGGACGGCCTTGTGATCGACGGCAGCGGCGGCGAACCGCTTGAGGGCGGAACAACCATCGCCAGCGCGCTCGACCATCGCATCGCAATGAGCTTTGCGGTGGCAGGACAACATTGCTACCGCGGCACGACCGTTGACGATGTCTCGCCTATTGCTACCAGCTTTCCGACATTCGAGGCAATGTTAGCGGAGCTCTCGGGCCAATGATCATCGCGGTCGATGGCCCCACTGCATCGGGCAAAGGCACCATCTCCAAGGCTCTCGCCGTGCATTATGACTTGCCCTGGCTCGACACCGGATTGCTGTATCGTGCGGTCGGCCGACAGGTCGAACTGAACGGCGGCAATGCCGATGATCCGGCCGATGCACTCGCCGCCTGTGTCTTTCCGGACAGCCTGCTCGACGATCCCGTCTTGCGCGACGAAGCAACCGGTGGGCTGGCCAGCCGCGTATCGATCCACCCCCAGGTCCGCGCGGCCCTGAACCAACGACAGGTTGATTTTGCCAACCAGCCGGGCGGGGCGGTGCTCGACGGGCGCGATATCGGCACAGTGATCGCACCAAATGCCGATGCAAAACTGTTCGTCACCGCCTCTGCAGAGGTGCGGGCGACGCGACGGTATGACGAGATGCGTGGACGCGGGATCGCGGCGAACTATGAATCCATATTGGCCGATATCAAGGCGCGCGACAAACGTGACAGCGAACGCACCGACGCCCCCCTGAAAGCCGCGGAAGACGCGGTCTTGCTAGATAATGGCAATTTGACTATAGGCGCAGCCGTTCAAGCCGCAATTGCCGCTGTGGAGGCTCGCCTCCAACGCAGCTGAGCGGAGGGGCGTTGCCATTGCACAACGCCGTCGCCCTGAACTTGTTTTAGGGTCTATTTCGCCTCTGCACCCTTTGGTCTGTGTGGCACGATGGATGCTGAAACAAGTTCAGCATGACGATGATGCAAGACGCTAACCCTCTTAAAACGAACGCTTTATTGGCATGGGGTCAATAAGGCATTCTGGTCAAAGACCATCGGAACCAACCGATTGGCCGGATAAAGCGTAAGCAAGGACACCCAAATTATGGCAAGTTCGCCGAACCCTACACGCAACGATTTTGAAGCGTTGCTCAACGAATCACTCGGTGGTGCAGAAGGCGGTTTTGAAGGCCGCGTCGTCAAGGGCACCGTAACCGCAATCGAAAACGACTTCGCGATGATCGACGTCGGCCTCAAGAGCGAAGGCCGCGTGGCTCTGCGCGAATTCTCGATGCCCGGCCAGAAGGCTGACCTGAATGTCGGCGACGAAGTCGAAGTCTATGTCGACCGCGTAGAGAACATGAACGGTGAAGCCGTGCTGTCGCGCGACCGCGCGCGCCGCGAAGCCGCATGGGACAAGCTGGAAGGCGAATTCGCCGCTGGCAATCGCGTCGAAGGCGTCATCTTTGGCCGCGTCAAGGGTGGCTTCACTGTCGACCTTGGCGGCGCCGTTGCGTTCCTTCCCGGCAGCCAGGTTGACGTTCGCCCCGTGCGCGACGTTGGCCCGCTGATGGATATCGCGCAGCCGTTCCAGATCCTGAAGATGGACCGTCGCCGCGGCAATATCGTCGTTTCGCGCCGCGCCATCCTTGAAGAGACCCGCGCTGAACAGCGTTCGGGCCTGATCCAGAATCTCGCCGAAGGCCAGATCATCGAAGGCGTCGTCAAGAACATCACCGATTATGGTGCGTTTGTTGACCTGGGCGGCATCGACGGTCTGCTGCACGTCACCGACATCAGCTACAAGCGGATCAACCATCCGTCCGAGATGATCAACATCGGCGACACGGTGAAGGTACAGATCGTCCGCATCAACAAGGACACGCAGCGCATTAGCCTTGGCATGAAGCAGCTCGAATCGGATCCTTGGGAAGGCGCGATCGCGAAATATCCGGTCGGCGCACGTCTGTCGGGTGCTGTCACCAACATCACCGAATATGGTGCATTCATCGAACTCGAACCTGGCATCGAAGGCCTGGTCCATGTTTCGGAAATGTCCTGGACCAAAAAGAACGTCCACCCTGGCAAGATCGTATCGACCAGCCAGGAAGTCGATGTTGTCGTTCTCGACGTCGATATGGACAAGCGCCGCATCAGCCTTGGCATCAAGCAGGCGCAGTCCAACCCCTGGGAAGCTTTTGCAGAAAAGCACCCGGTCGGTTCGACCGTCGAAGGCGAAGTCAAGAATGCGACCGAATTCGGCCTGTTCATCGGTCTCGATGGCGATGTCGACGGCATGGTCCACATGTCAGATATCGCATGGGGCATTTCGGGCGAAGACGCGCTTCACCTTCACCGCAAGGGCGAAACCGTCAAGGCCATTGTCCTCGACATCGATTCGGAAAAAGAGCGTATCAGCCTTGGTATCAAGCAGCTTGAAAAGGGTGCCCCGTCCGCTGGTGGTGCAGCTTCGGCAGGCGGCCTGAAGAAGGGCGCGACGGTTACCGTCTCCGTTCTTGAAGTGCGCGACGGCGGCCTTGAAGTTCAGGCTGGCGAAGATGGTGCCACCGGCTTCATCAAGCGCGCCGACCTTGGCCGTGACCGCGATGAACAGCGCCCCGACCGCTTCCAGGTTGGTCAGAAGTTTGACGCGATGATCACCGGTTTCGACCGTTCGAAAAAGCCGAACTTCTCGATCAAGGCGCTGCAACTCGCCGAAGAGAAGCAGGCCGTCGAGCAATATGGTTCGTCGGATTCGGGCGCATCGCTTGGCGACATCCTTGGGGAAGCCCTGAAGAGCGCGAAGAAATAATCGCATCCAAATCACAAAAGGGGGCTGTTTCGTTCTGAAACGGCCCCCTTTTTCATGTGCGGGCGATTTTACATTTGATGAGAATGGCATTGATACCGAACTGTTTTTCTGCCACCTTTTCAAAGACGATGGGGAAATGGAACCGAGTCCTGATGACCGCGGTTCGCAATGGAGGCAAATGCCGTGATCCGATCTGAACTGGTCAAAAAACTGGAAGCAGAAAACCCGGGAATGACGGGTGATGAAATCGAACGTATCGTCGACCTGTTTTTCAGCCAGGTCAGCCAAAGGCTGGCTGATGGCGGGCGAGTCGAGATTCGCGGTTTTGGCGCTTTCTCCACCCGCAGCCGCAACCCCCGCAAGGGGCGCAACCCGCGCACCGGCACCGCTGTTGATGTTCCGGCAAAACGCGTTCCCTATTTCAAGCCCGGCAAGGAAATCCGGGAACGCCTGAACAAATAAGGCCTTTCGACCAACTGCAAATACAGCACTGGCATCTGATGACGCCTTGTGCCATTTGCGACGGCGTGCGGACGTGGCGAAACCGGTAGACGCAACAGACTTAAAATCTGTCGCCCTTTGGGCGTGCGGGTTCAAGTCCCGCCGTCCGCACCATTTTTCCCAATGTACAATGCATAGGCTCTGCCAAAATGATTGCGCAGTTGCCCTCAAGCCAGCCTCAGCCTAGTCATGCGCAATGATGCGCTGGTTGCTTCCATTCCTCGCCCTGATGCTGACAGCATGTGGCGGCACCGGCATAAGCCAGCGCGATCCCCAAACGATAATCCGCCTAACGGAAGCCGATTCGCGTGGGCTGGATCCGCAGATGGTATCCGACCTGGCATCAATCCGAATCGCCGCAGACCTGTTTGAAGGGCTGACCCGTTTCAACGCCAGCGGCAGTGCAGAGGCGGGCCTTGCCGAAAAATGGGCCGTCAGCGCGGACGGACTGCGCTGGACATTCCAGTTGCGACCGGCGCTGAAATTTTCCGACGGCAGCCCAATCGCCGCATCGGTTTTCCCGCGCGCCTTTGACCGGATCATCGATGAGAAGAGCGGATCGCCCCATAGTGCGCTTTTCGGCATTATTGAGAAAATCGCCGCCCCTGATGAGCGCACCGTTGTGGTCAGCCTGAAAAGCCCTTTTCCGCAGTTACCGGCATTGCTGGCACATCCTGCCATGGCGGCGCTGCCCTTTCACCGTATCGATACGAAAGGGCAAGAATGGACGGCTGACCGACCGCTGGTGTCAAGCGGTGCTTACCGCCTGACCGAATGGCGGCTGAGCCAGCGGTTGACGCTGGACAGCAATCCCCAATGGCATGATGGTCGGCCACGCACGAAACGGATTTTCTGGCAGCCCATGGACAATCTCAACTCGGCGATGCGACTTGTTCTATCTGGCGGGGCTGATTCTGTCGGAGAATATACTCCTGGCCGCCATCACTGGCTGCGCCAGCATCATCCCGATCTGGTGCGCAATAGCCCCTATTTGGGAACCTACTACTTCGCCTTCAACACGCGCCAGCCTCCCTTTGACGACGCACGTGTTCGCCGGGCTCTTTCTATGGCTATCGATCGCGAGTGGATGGCGCGCAAGATGGTCAATGCGGGCAACCAGCCTGCATGGGGATTATTGCCGCCTGGGCTCGATGGCGGCACCCCTTACCGTCCGACTTGGGCAGAGACCGCCCCGGCGGCACGGCTGCAGCAGGCTCGCGCACTGCTGGCAGAGGCAGGCTATGGCCCTCAACGGCCGCTACGATTCGAGATCCGCTTCAACAGTTCTACCGAGCATCGGCGGGCCGCAGTTGCGATGGCGACCATGTGGCGGCAGTTGGGCGTGGATGCACGACTGCTCAACAGCGAAGCCAGCCTGCATTTTGACAGCCTGAAGCGCGCCGATTTCGAATTTGCCCGTTCGGGATGGATTGCCGATCTGCCCGCGCCGGAAAATTTCCTTGCGGTCCACCGCAGCGATGCCGGCGCGCAAAATTACTCCGGCTATGCCAATCCGCAATATGACGCTGCACTCGACGCGGCGCTGGCAGAGGCAGATCCTGCTCGGCGTTCAGCCTTGATGCGCAAGGCAGAGGCGATATTGTTGGCGGACATGCCAATCCTACCGCTCTATTTCTACGCATCTCGCGCGCTCGTCCGCCCGGATATCCGTGGGTGGCAGGATAACCCCGGCAACATCCATCCCAGCCGTACGTTATGGCGCACACCATGATGCGGGCCCGAACCAGCTTTGCATTGGGCGCGGCGGCGATGCTTGCCGCATGTTCGCAGGGCATCGACAATAGCCGCCTGCGCGTTGATGTGATCGAGGATCGTCCGCGCGAGATGAGCGTCGCCCGCGCGCCGCTGTCGCCGGCATCCGCCTATCTTCGGGGCGCAACAGCACAGGGGCTGGTCGCGTTCGATGCCGAAGGACGCGTCGTACCCGCCCTTGCCGCACGCTGGATCGTCACCGATGATGAGCGCGGCTATATCTTCCGGCTCCAAAAGACACGCTGGAACAATGGCCGCGAAGTGAGTTCGGTTGAGGTTGCCAACGCCTTGCGCGCTCGGCTCGCCGAAATGCGCAACAGCCGCTTTCGCCGCGAATTGGCCAATATAGACCGCATCCTGCCAATGACCGGCAAGGTCGTGGAGATCCGTCTGAAAGGACCCGCGCCGAACCTTCTGGAATTGCTCGCTCAACCTGAATTCGGGCTTCTGCAAAAAGGCAATGGCAGTGGGCCGATGATTGCCGAACGGTCAGGCAGCAACCTGTTCGTTCGGCGGCGCGAGGAAGATGCGAGCGGCAACATCATCCTTGAAGATAGCCGGGTGCGACTGGCGGCCAATACCCCCTCGCGGGCGCTGGCCCGTTATGCCCTCGGCCAGACCGATCTTGTGCTCAACGGACGCTTCGAACATCTGCCATTGCTTACGGCCACCAAGGGTAATGCTGCCGCAACCCGCTTTGATGCGGTACCCGGCATGTTCGGTTTGCTAATCGTAGGTAACGGTCCATTCCTCTCTCAAACGGCCAACAGGGAAGCAATCGCGAAAGCCATTGACCGCCCAAGAGCGCTCACATCTTTTGGCATAACCGACTGGCGCGAAACGCTAACACTTGCTCCTGAAACCCTCAGCAACCGGGCGCAACTGCCGCGGCCCGATTGGACGGGTGACAATGTGGCCGCCCGCAAAGAGGCAGCACGCGCGACAATCGCCCAATGGAAAAACGCAAATGGTGAAATGCGTCCGCTGCGCATTGCCATGCCGCGCGGCACTGGCAGCCGCATCTTGTTCGCACGCATTCGTGCAGATATGGCGAGCATCGGGATTTTGGTTGAGCGCGTGACCAACGCCAGCGCAGCCGATTTGCTGTTAATTGATCGTGTTGCAGAAATCTCCAGCCCGGCCTGGTATCTGGAACAGCTGTCCTGCTCGGCAACGCCAATCTGCAGTCCGAAGGCCGACGATCTGCTGAACGAAGCCCGCCAGGCCGCCGCACGTGACGAACGCATTCGCCTGTGGGCGGCGGCGGAGGTCGAATTGATGGCAACGCGCAACTTCATCCCCATTGCCAATCCGGTGCGCTGGTCACTGGTCCGCGACGGCCTTAATGGCTTTGCCCAAAACCCGCGCGGCTGGCATCCCTTGCAATATCTGGGACGCGAACCGACATGATAGGCAAAGGAACGTCCCATGCCGATATCGCCCGATCAACTTGACCAACTCTCAAAAGCGCTTCCCTCGATGGGCCGCGATCCCCATTCGGTGCGCCAAAGGGTTGAGGTGCTTGAACAACTGCTGGAACGCAGCTTCCATATTCCTGGCACGAAAGTACCGGTAGGGCTTGATTCGATTGTTGGCCTTATTCCCGTCGTCGGCGACCTGATCACCGCCGCAATGGGGGCCTATATTGTGTGGGAAGGCCGCAATCTGGGGATGAGCAAATTCCAGCTGGCGCGGATGACCGCGAATGTTGGTATCGACACAGCCTTGGGCGCAATCCCCTTTGTCGGCGATGCCTTCGACTTTATCTGGCGGTCGAACAGCAAGAATTTGCGGATCATTAAACGCCACCTCGACAAGCACCACCCGGGCACCCGTACGATCAACGTTTAGGATCCGCGCCAAATCCTGATTTGCGCATTACCGGGTGCACCCCTGTTGAAAGTCGGGCAGGTGCGCGGCTTGAACTTGCGGTTGAGACAGATATGCACCTCTTCCAACCAGCCACGCCGGTTTGTCTTTACGCGGATAGCCGCTTCGGGAAGGCCATCATTGGTAAGGGCAAATTCTTCAGTCAGTTTCGCTGCCGTCAGCGTACCGTCCTGTTCGCCGCGCCGCGAAAGGCGATCCATATCCGGAAACTCCAGCGCATTGAACAGGATGCGCGCCGCATTGAAATAGCTTTCGGGCCGCCGCGTCATGCAGGTGCCATGCTTTGCCCATTGATGCTGCAGCAACTGAACCGACGGCGTCATGCAGATATTCTGCGCCACCACTTTGCGCGGAAGCGGGGCTGTAGTGCGGCACCATTGCGGATAATCGGGACCCTTTGCCTCGGGCCATAGACCATGGAGCACGAAACCGAATTCCCCCATCGCGCGGCCGCATTGCAGCGCGTCACGCGCACTATTCTCGCGTCCGCGGCAATATTCGCGGCTCCAGCTCAGCGCCAGGATGTAGCCATCGACCGCAGTATGGCGAACTTCGCCACTCTGCCTCTGATCGACCACCGGTTGGGGCAGGCTGGCTGGGGGGCGGCATTGCCATGCCTGAGCGAGGGCAGGCGCATGGGCAGAGGATGCCGCCAAACCGACGGCGAGCAGGCCGGCAAGCGCCAGCCTAGACCACATCAAAATCAAGCCCGATGTCAGCCGCGGGCGCGCTTTGCGTCAAACGCCCGACCGAAATATAGGTTACGCCCGTTTCGGCTTTGGCCCGGATTGTCTCCAGCGTTACGCCGCCACTTGCTTCGGTCGGAACCCGGCCCGCCACCAGCTTTACCGCTTCGGTCAGTTGAGCAACGTCCATATTGTCGAGCAACAAATGTGTGGCCCCGGCTTCGAGTCCTGGTTCGATCTGGCTCAAACGGTCGACCTCAAGGATGATGCGCTCGACGCCATGGCCGCGGGCACGACGCACCGCTTCGGCCACGCCGCCCGCCACGGCGACATGATTGTCCTTGATCATCGCTGCATCCCAAAGCCCCATGCGATGGTTCGTTGCGCCGCCCATGCGTGTTGCGTATTTTTCCAATATACGCAGTCCGGGGATTGTCTTGCGGGTATCGAGCAACGTGCAGCCGGTTCCCGCTATGGCATCGACATATTGCCTGGTTAGAGTGGCTATACCGGACAGGTGCTGCACTATGTTCAGCGCAGAACGCTCGGCCGTTAGCATCGCGCGCGCCTTGCCCCTGATCCGCATCAGGTCTGCACCCGATGAAACCTGTTGCCCGTCTTCAATCAGATGTTCGATCTCAATTTCGGGATCGAGGTGGCGGAAAAAAGCGGCGGCGATCGGCAATCCGGCAACCGTTATGGCATCGCGGCTGTCCATGACGCCACTAAAGCAGGCATCCGCGGGAATGACGCTTTCCGACGTCACATCCCGGCCAGTGGGGCCCAAATCCTCCGCCAGCGTTGCTGCGACGAATTGCAAAAGATCGAAACCGGAAAGTTCAAATGCCATAGCCCTGCCTTTAACGATGCCCGTGCCCGTTCGCCAACGCAATTATCGCGGGGATATGGCGGTTCGCAAAAACGCTAATGCCTGGATGCCTTGTTGCC
>JAJTFR010000189.1 GCA_021298455.1 Sphingomonadales bacterium
GATGGTCGTTGATGGCCGGTCACCCGGATAGGACCGCGCGCCGTCATCGCTGGCACGGCCCTGCATCAAGGCGGCGCCTTGCGCAAAGCAATTGATCAGCAGCGCTTCATGATGTCCCGGATCAAAATCATGCCCGGGCGTCTTGCTCGCCAGAAATTCAACCGGGATGAGGTGCGTTCCTTGATGCAGCAATTGGAACACCGCATGTTGCGCATCTGTACCCACCCCGCCCCAACTGACGGGCGCGCTGGGCCGCCCGAGCGGTGCGCCATCGGCGGTCACGGATTTACCGTTGGATTCCATTTCCAACTGCTGAAGATAATCGGGAAGGAGCCGCAGCCTCTCGTCATAGGCAAAAATCGCCCGTGTCTGGCAACCACGTGCTTGTGCATAATGCAGATCGGCAAAGGCTGCGAGCACGGGCGCATTGCGATCGAGCGGCGCGGTGCGGAAATGCCGGTCCATCTCGGCCGCACCTTCGAGCAGCTCCTCAAACACCGCCCAGCCCAGCGCTGCAGCAACCGGAAAGCCGATCGAGCACCACAGCGAATAACGACCACCCACGCTCTCGGCAAAGGGCAAGATGCGGCTTTCATCGACGCCCCATTCGATCGCTTTGTCGGGCGCCGCAGTCAGAGCCACGACCTGACCATAAGGATCTTCCACTCCGCCATCGCGCAGCCATTCCAGCGCACTTTCCGCATTCATCAAGGTTTCGGTGGTTGTGAAGGTCTTGGACGCGATGGCGATCAGCGTCGCTTTCGGGTCCATCCCGCGTACCGCCTCTGCCAGATGCCGATATGCAGGATGTGGCGAATGTCGCCAAACGCTCCGGCTTCGATCACATCAAGCAGGCCGCGCATCCGGGCCTGCAAAGCCCTTGCCTGGGAAACACTCTCTGCTGCTCCATTTCCGCGCTCTGCGGTGTGCTCGGCAGCTCTGCCCTCAGTCACATTGACGACAGCACCCGAAAAAAGTCGGTCACGCGCACCATCGAGGTCAACGACCGACGCAAGCTCTGCAAAGGCAGAAATCATTGCCGGATGGAGATGGGTTTTGGCGAAATCGAAACGCAGTCCAGATTGCTCGATCGTCATCCGTTCGACACGACCGTCATCCTCTTCAAACAGTATTTGAAGGGGCTTTACGGCTACGCCCTCAATGGCGGCCCAATTAGCAGCAGTCATATATGTTCCTTGGATCGGAGAATCTCGGCACTGGTCATTAGCGTGGTCGGCCATTAGAAGGCCAGTGCTGGAAGGCACCAGCCTTATGAAATCGAATGCCGGGGCATTAGCATTGACTAACGAAACATCCAATCATGCCGGCGACGCTGGCCGCAACAGCGCCGCAGAATGGCGTGAATATGGGCTATTCCTGCTAAAACTTGCCGCTTTGGTGCTGCTTTTCCGCAGCTTTGTCTTTGCTCCGTTCAGTATCCCGTCGGAATCGATGCAGCCCCGATTGTTGATCGGTGACTATCTTGTCGTCTCCAAATGGCCCTATGGCATTTCCCGCTACAGCTTTCCATTATCGCCTGATCTGTTCGAGGGTCGGATTTTCGGACGACTGCCGGATCGCGGCGATGTCGTTGTGGTACGTGCCCCGGGGGGCAAGAATGTCGACTATATCAAGCGGGTGATTGGACTGCCCGGTGACGTTATCCAAATGCGTGCTGGCCGCCTTGAGATTAATGGCAAGGCGGTGAAGAAACAGCCGGTGGCCAACTTTGTTACACCGGTGACGCAGGGAATGCGTAATGCAGCGGAATTGGAAGGTACGCCCTTCCCTTGCTGGAAACCGCAATATGAAGAGCCTGCCAAAAATGGCGGTTCGCAATGCCGATACCCGCAGTTTCGCGAGACATTGCCCGAAGGCAAATCAATCCTCACACTTGAGATCGAACCGTATCAGCGCGGCGATGATACCGACCCGATCATGGTCCCCGAAGGCCAGCTTCTGCTGATGGGCGACAACCGCGATCGCAGTGCCGACAGTCGCTATCCCGCAGACGGCGTGTGGATCGGGCTCGTTCCGGTCGATAACTTGATCGGTCGTGCACAATGGATCGTCTTTTCAACCGACGGTTCGGCCCGTTGGCTGCTTCCCTGGACATGGTTCTCGGCTGCGCGCTGGGAACGTATCGGGATGAAGCTTTGACCATGGATGATTTTACACGCTGGCTTTCCGATACGATCGGCGCACAGCCCGGCGATATCAGTCTTTACGAGCGCGCATTGACGCACGGAAGCACCGGAGAGGCACACTACCAGCGGCTGGAATTTTTGGGCGACCGGGTTCTCGGCTTGATCGTGGCATCAATGCTCTATGCCCGCTTTCCTGATGAGCCCGAAGGCCGGCTTTCGCACCGTTTCAACAATCTTGTTTCGGGCAGCGCCTGTGCAGATGTCGCACGCGCAATTGGCCTGCAAACGCATATGCGGCTGGGGAAACAGGCCCGCGATGATGGTGCGCGCGAAAGCGATTACGTCCTGGGCGACATGGCCGAGGCGCTGATTGGCGCCATTTACATTGATCTGGGCATCGATCAGGCGCGCAGTTTCATCGAACGCAACTGGCGTCCGCTGCTGGAATCGGCCAAAGCCGCCCCGAAACATCCCAAGTCCGCACTGCAAGAATGGTGCGCGGCCAATAATCGCAAGGTGCCTGTGTACGAAGTGACTGCAAAAGAAGGACCCCCGCACGCCATGCGGTTTGAAGTAACGGTAAGCGTGAAGGGATTTGCACCTGTGGCTGCAACGGCCAATAGCAAGCAAACCGCCGAAACCGCGGCAGCAAAAGCCTTTCTGGAGAAAAACGCATGAGCCAGCGTTGCGGCCATTACCAACGCGCTGGTTGGCCAGAAGGTCGCCATTGTCAGCCCCAAGGCGCAAACGACTCGCACAAGGCTCATGGGCATTGCCCTTGAAGGCGATGCGCAGATCATCCTTGTCGACACGCCCGGCATTTTTGCGCCCAACCGACGGCTCGACCGCGCAATGGTTGCGGCCGCATGGGAAGGTGCGTCGGATGCCGACCTGATCCTAATGGTCGTGGACGGGCGCGGCGGTGCAGGGCCGAAGGTCGAAAAAATCCTTGAAGGCCTTGTCCATCGTCCGGAAAGGAAATGGCTGGTTCTGAACAAGGTTGACATTGCGGCGAAGGAAAAGCTGCTCGCCTTGACCGAAAAATTGCTTGGCATGTGCCCGTTTGAGCAGGTCTATTATGTCAGCGCAGCGACGTCAGACGGCCTTGCCGAATTGAAGACCGCGATTGCAGGCGTGATGCCCGAGGGGCAATGGCATTTCCCCGAAGATCAGGTGTCCGACGCCTCCGAACGCTTGGCCGCAGCGGAAATCACGCGCGAGCAACTCTATCTGCAGCTGCATGACGAATTGCCCTATGCCAGCACGGTTGAAACCGAAAAATATTCGGAACGCGCAGACGGTAGCGTCGAAATCTACCAGCAAATCTTTGTCGAACGCGAAAGTCAGCGTGCCATCGTCCTTGGCAAGGGCGGCAGCCGGATTAAAGCCATAGGCGCCGCTGCGCGCAAGGAAATCTCTGAACTTATGGGCATCACCGTTCACCTTTACTTGCACATCAAGGTGAAGGCAGGGTGGGACGAAGATCGCGGTGTTTACCGCGATATGGGGCTCGACTGGGTGGATTGATTTGCCGCCGCCCGGCATCGAAACCGGGCGGCCTGACGCCTTAGTCTGCCTTTTTCTTGGCTGCCGGCTTTTTCGCCGCAGCTTTTTTAGGTGCCGCCTTTTTGGGTGCAGCTTTCTTTTTCGCTTTGCCCTTGGCCGGCCCTTTTGCAGCCCGCTCGTCGATCAACTGCGCCGCTTCCTCAAGCGTCAGCACATCGGCCGTCACTGTCTTGGGCAAGGTTGCGTTCGTCGTACCATCGGTAACATAATTGCCGTAGCGGCCTTCCATCACCTTAATCTCGGCATCGGTTCGCGGATGTTTGCCTAGCACCTTCAACGGCTCACGCGATGCACCGCCGCGTGCACGGCCTGCTCCAGAGGCAGCCTCTGCCAGCTTAACCACCGCAGCATTCATCCCCGTTTCAAAAACATCGGCGGTCGACTGCAGCCGGGCATATTTGCCTTGATGCGCGAGATAGGGCCCATAGCGTCCGATGCTGGACGTCACAGGTTCCCCACTTTCAGGATGCATCCCGATGGTGCGCGGCAATGACAAAAGTTTCACCGCCCATTCCAGCCCGAAATCTTCAGCCGGAATATCCTTGGGGATGGAGGCGCGCGCCGCTTCCTTGCCCTCACCCATTTCGACATAAGGGCCAAATCGTCCCGATTTTCTGCTGACTTCAAGCCCGGTTTCAGGATGCGTGCCAAGCACTTCCGGGCCATCTGACGTCATGCCGTCGGCGCCGCCGGGCTGTGCAAATTTGCGTGTGAACTTGCATTCCGGATAATCCGAACAGGCAACAAAAGCGCCGAAACGGCCGCCACGCAGCGCCAACTTGCCCTTGCCGCATTTGGGGCAAAGCCGCGGATCGCTTCCATCCTCGCGCTCGGGAAAGAGATAGGGCGCTAGGAACTTGTCCAGCTCTGCCGTAATGTCAGACGGCTTCTGCTCCATCACCTCTGCGGTCTTGGGTTTGAAATCGCGCCAGAATGCCTCAAGCACACGCTGCCAATTGGCATCGCCGGCACTGATTTCATCAAGCTGGTCTTCCAGACCTGCGGTAAAATCATAGGCGACATAGCGGTCGAAGAAACGTTCAAGAAATGCTGTTAATAACCGCCCTGATTCCTCTGCAAAGAAACGATTTTTTTCCACTCGAACATATGCGCGGTCTTTTAGGACCTGAATGGTAGATGCGTAGGTCGACGGACGGCCTATTCCCAATTCTTCAAGCCGTTTGACAAGGCTTGCCTCTGAATAGCGGGGCGGTGGCTGGGTGAAATGCTGTCGTCGCGGTCGTCCATGCCCTCTTCGTAAAGCGCCAGAAATCCGGGAAATTTCACGACTTGCCCAGTCGCACGCAGGCCCAGTTTGCCCGTACCGTCAGACAGATCGACGGTGGTCCGCTCCATCCGTGCCGAGGCCATCTGGCTGGCCAAGGCCCGCTGGTAGATCAAATCATAAAGCCGCGCATGATCGCCCGACCCCACCTTGTCGCGATTAAAATCGGTCGGGCGGATCGCTTCGTGCGCTTCCTGGGCATTTTTCGCCTTTGTCTGGTAAACCCTTGGCTTGTCGGGAAGATATCCGGCATCATAGCGATTTGCGATCGCACCGCGCGCCGCGGAAATGGCACTGCCGTCCATCTGCACACCATCGGTACGCATATAGGTGATCGCGCCATCCTCATAGAGATTTTGGGCAATGCGCATCGTGTGGCTCGCCGAAAAACCCAGCTTGCGCGCGGCTTCCTGCTGTAGCGTCGATGTGGTGAAGGGCGGCTGGGGATTGCGCGTTACCGGCTTGGTCTCCACACTTTCAACCGAGAAATGCCCCGCCTCTACAGCCAAACGCGCGGCCTCTGCCTCGCCTTCCTTGCCTAACGCCATCTTGTCGAGCTTTTCGCCCTGATAACGGATGAGGCGGGCTTCAAAGCCCTGCCCCTTATGTTCCATTTGCGCAGTAACTGACCAATATTCCTGCGCACGGAATGCCTCTATCTCGCGCTCCCGCTCGACGATCAGCCGCAGCGCGACAGACTGTACGCGACCGGCGGATTTTGCACCGGGCAGCTTGCGCCAAAGAACCGGTGAAAGCGTGAAACCGACGAGATAATCCAGCGCACGGCGCGCGCGATAAGCGTCGATCAGATCATGGTCGAGCTCACGCGGATTGGCCATGGCCTCGGTGACGGCCGCCTTGGTGATCGCGTTAAAGGTTACGCGCGCGACATTTTTGGGCAGCGCCTTTTTAAGATGAAGCACGTCCTGAACATGCCAGCTTATCGCTTCGCCCTCACGGTCAGGGTCGGTTGCCAGGATCAGGCTGTCGGCCTTCTTCGCCTCGTC
>JAJTFR010000057.1:0-9667 GCA_021298455.1 Sphingomonadales bacterium
AAGCATTACCCGAAGGCGATCATCGACTACGCCAATACACGCGGGGCCGACAAGATCATCTATGCCGGTTATTTTCCGATGGGGTTGAGCCTCGATCGCAGTTTTGCTGACATGCCGCACGTTCCGTTCAA
Organism: Sphingomonadales bacterium; assembly: GCA_021298455.1. Taxonomy (GTDB): domain Bacteria; phylum Pseudomonadota; class Alphaproteobacteria; order Sphingomonadales; family Sphingomonadaceae; genus Sphingorhabdus_B; species Sphingorhabdus_B rara. The sequence goes on from JAJTFR010000057.1 coordinate 132, forward strand.
GGATGAAGTGTGGCCAAAATTCCTGAGAGAAAACGCCATGAAGGTGTTCGGCCTGTAAGGGCATTTGGAGGAGGGGGAGCCGGGAAGTCTGCTCCTCACTATACACAGTTATCGGCCCGGTGAGACAACCCCCCGGCCCGGCCTTCTGATAAAGGGAAGGTAAAGCATGGAGACCGATGATGTCCGAAGCTGAAAACAAACCCGCAGGCGACGCCCGCACCGCCCCCGTGGCCGTGTGGCAGATCCTTGAAAAGCTCAAAGGCCAGGACTTGCTCGACTGGCGACTGGCCGACGTAAAGGGCCGTGCCTCGATCGAGGAACGCAACCTCGACATCGGCTTTCCCTTTGGCTGGTATCCGGTCGTCATGGCGAAGGACCTTGCCGTGGGTGAGGTTAAGCCGCTGCGCTATTTCTCCAAAGACCTTGCTATCTGGCGTGGCGAGGATGGTCAGGTGCGTATGGTCGATGCCTATTGCAAGCATCTGGGCGCGCATATGGGCCATGGCGGCAAAGTGCATGGCAATCTGCTTGAATGCCCGTTCCACGCCTGGCGCTATGACGGCGAAGAGGGGGTGGTGAAGGAAATCCCCTATTCCAAGTTGATCCCGCCGCAGGTGAAGCGCAAATGCACGCGCACCTGGCATGTGACCGAGGCCAATCGTTGGGTTTGGGCATGGTATCACCCGCAGGACATCGCACCTTTGTTCGACGTGGTGCATATCCCGGAAACGACTGATGCCGATTGGACTGACTATGATGTCCATGAATGGAACGTCTATGGTTCGATCCAGAATATGGCTGAAAATGGAGTCGACGTGGCGCATTTCAAATATATTCATGGCACCGCCAATGTTCCGCTGGGCGAATTGCGCTGGGGCGATTGGGGCCGCGGTGCCGATGTGCGCAGCAAGATGGGCACGCCTTGGGGCGAGGTTGACGGCTGCATCAGCTATGACGCCATGGGTCCGGGACAGAGCTGGACGCGCTTTACCGGCATTTCGGAAACGCTGCTGGTGGCTTGCATAACGCCCGTCGAACTCGACCATGTGCATGCCCGCTTCTGTTTTACCCAGCCAAGGGCGCAGGCTGAAGGCGAGCGGGCAGGCGTGGCGCGCGCTATCATTCGCGACATTTGCAAGCAGTTTGATCAGGACAAGGTGATCTGGGATCGCCAGAAATATGAACCCAATGCCCTGATCTGCGAGGGCGATGGGCCGATCGCGCAATTCCGTAAATTCTACAGCCGCTATTATGCCGGGCCAGATCAGGCGCCGGACAGCGGCAATGTGACACCATTGAAAAAGGCCGGATAGCCCGACCGGAATAAGGGGAGCGAGAGATGCTCGAAACAGTCGCGCCTTGGGCCGGATTATTGGGCTTGGTTGGTATGGCCGGCCTGCTGGGGATACGTAACCCTGTGGCAAAAGGGCGCGATGGTGCGGCAATCCGCTTGCTCGGTCTGTTTGGCATTGCCGGTCTGGTCGGGATCTGGATCCCCGGGGCCGGTGCGGTTGGCGCTGCTGGTGCGCTGAGCCTTTGGAATCACCAGACACCGCGGCTCGCATTTTTGGGCAAGCTTGGCTGGCTGTCGCTGATCGGCATTCCCTTCCTTTACATGTGGGGCTTGGCATGACTGTCCCCCGTTTGCACGATGAACCGCCGGCGCTTGAACTTGCCGGGCAGATTGCGGCCGGGGAGTTGAGCGCCGCCGAGGCAGTCGATGCCGCGATTGCGCGCATCGAACGGCTGGATGGTGACATCAACGCCGTCGTCGTTCGCGATTTCGACCGGGCGCGCGAAGCCGCAAAAGCGGCTGACGCGCGGCGCGCTCAGGGCGTTGCCGGGCCGCTCAACGGCGTTCCGATGACGGTCAAGGAAAGCTTCAATATTGCGGGGCTGAAAACCACATGGGGGTTTGAACATGCCCGCGATTTCGTCGCCAGCGAAGATTCCCATGTGGCGCGCAAGCTGAAAGAGGCCGGCGCGATCATCCTTGGCAAGACCAACGTACCCGTTGCGCTGGCTGACCTTCAGTCGGTGAACCCGATCTACGGACGCACCAATAATCCGCACGATGTCACCCGCGTGCCGGGCGGATCGTCGGGCGGTGGGGCAGCGGCGTTGGCCGCCGGCATGGTGCCGTTGGAATTCGGGTCCGACATTGGCGGATCTATCCGCACGCCCTGCCATTTTTGCGGCGTCATCGGGCTGAAGCCCACCTATGGGGCTATCCCGAGCGATGGCCATTTTGCACCGGGCACCAGTGGCGCGGCGCCGGTGCTTTCGATGACCGGGCCGATGGCGCGTACCACGGAGGATCTGGCACTTGCGCTCGATCTGACCGCGGCCATGCCATTGCCGCGATCACGCCATGCAGACTTTAACGGCATGCGTATCCTTCTGCTCGATAGCCATCCGCTTGCAGAGGTGGACGCGCTCGTCGCTGCTGCATTGCGTGCCGCCGCAGACGCAGCGGCCAATGCCGGCGCAATTATATCCAGCGACAGCGCGCTGCTTCCTGATCGCGCCGCGATGCACCCCGCCTATGTCAAGTTGATGAGCAATGCCATGGCGGTGCGGATGCCGCCAAGCGAGCAATATCCCGATATCGGGATGCGCGGTTGGCTTGGTCTGCTGGACCAGCAGGCGGATTTCACCCGCCAGTGGCAACGGCTGTTCAGCGAATTTGATGCCATCTTCACGCCTGTATTCGGAACATCGGCCTTCATGCACACCGATGAACCGGACTGGCAGAAGCGCGGCTTGACGATCAATGGCCGTGAAACGTCTTTCGTCCCGCAAATCGCATGGATCGGACAGGCAACCTATTCCGGCTTGCCCGCAGTGTCGGTACCAGTCGGGCGCGACGGCAATCTACCCGTCGGTATTCAGGTGATTACACCGCACTGGCAGGACCACAGCGCAATAGCGATTGCCGGCATGCTTCACGCCATGCTTGGCTGAACAAACAGGAATGAAGAGGAGAGAAGAATGACAGCGGCGACCTTACCCACCATCGAGGGCGGGAGCCCGCTGTTAGGACATTTGCTGCCATTTTTCCGGGATCCGGTTGGTGTGCTTCGTCAAGGCTACCAAAGCAAGGGTAGGCTGTTTTCGTTCAACATCATGGGCCGGCGGATGAATGTCATGCTCGGGCCAGAACATAACCGTTTCTTTTTTGAAGAGACAGACAAGCTGCTTTCGATCCGGGAATCCATGCCTTTCTTCCTCAAGATGTTCTCGCCGGATTTCTACAGCTTTGCCGAGATGGATGAGTATCTGCGCCAGCGCGCCGTCATTATGCCGCGGTTCAAAGCGGCGGCAATGAAGCAATATGTCGGGGTGATGGCTGAGGAGAGCCTCAATCTCGTTAACCGGCTGGGCGATGAAGGCGAGTTCGACCTGATCTCGACCCTTGGCCCCGTTGTCATGGATATTGCGGCGCACAGCTTCATGGGCAAGGAATTCCACGAAAAGTTAGGGCATGAATTTTTCGAACTTTTTCGGGATTTTTCCGGCGGGATGGAGTTTGTCCTGCCACTCTGGCTGCCTACGCCGAAAATGATCAAGAGCCAGCGTGCGAAGAAGAAACTGCACAAGATTTTGCAACGCTGGATCGACAAACGCCGCGCGACGCCGCTTGATCCGCCGGATTTCTTCCAGGGAATGGTGGAAAGCAAATATCCCGATGGTCGTCCGATACCCGACGAGCTTGTCCGCCATCTGATCTTGCTGTTGGTATGGGCAGGGCATGAAACCACCGCTGGTCAGGTCAGCTGGGCGCTGGCCGACATTTTGCAGAACCGGGATTATGAAGCCGTTTTGCGGAACGAGCTTGAAGATGTGTTGGGCAATGACGCTGGCGGCAGCCTTGGCTGGGAACAGGCGATCGCCATGCAGAAGATGGACCTTGCCCTGCGCGAAACCGAGAGATTGCATCCCGTGGCCTTCATCCTGTCGCGCAAGGCGACCACCGATATTGAACGGGATGGTTATATGATCCGCAAAGGGGACTTCGTGCTTCTCGCGCCGTCGGTCACGCACCGGATGACCGAGACCTGGGTCGAACCCGACCGTTACAATCCTGAGCGCTTCAACCCCGAGCGTGACGATGCACAGATCGAATCCAACTCGCTTGTCGGTTTTGGCGGGGGCGTCCATCGTTGCGCCGGCGTGAATTTCGCGCGCATGGAAATGAAGGTGGTGCTCGCCGTGCTGCTGCAGAATTACGAGATGGAGTTGGTCGACGAGGTCAAGCCGATTGCCGGCGCGGGAACATATTGGCCAGCCCAGCCTTGCCGGGTCCGTTATCGCAAGCGCGATCGCGGAACTGCGTCCGGAGCTGACATGGCCGAACGCGCCAAAGCCGCTGGCTGCCCGGTGCATCAGTAATGGCCAAGATCACCTATATCCAACCTGATGGCAGTGAGCGCACCTGCGTCAATTTCGAGGGCATGACCGTGATGCATCTGGCGATCGGCAACCTTGTCGACGGCATCGATGCCAATTGCGGGGGAATGATGCAGTGCGGCACCTGTCATGTCTATATCGCACCGGAATGGGCCGACCGGGTCGGGCCGCCATCCGTCGATGAAGCCACCATGCTTGAAGCGCTAGACGGTGTTGAAATCCGCCCGACGAGCCGGCTGTCCTGCCAGATCCAGCTTGGTGAGGAGCTGGACGGCCTTGTCGTAGAGATACCGTCCGAGCAGCCGGGAATCTGATCATGCGCAGCTTGGTCCTGTGCTTGGCCCTTCTGAACGGCGCTCCGCTTCTTGCCGACGGATTTCCGCCTTCGTCCGACGATTTGCTGGCGCAACAGGGGCGCCCGATCCTTGCACGGGAATATCCCGACGTTATGCGGCACATGGCGCGTCAGGATGGCTTTGGCGGGCCTTCATCGCCCAAGATCGCGCGAGCGATGCTTTCCGATGCACCCGAACTGGTGGCAGAGGCTAAGGCGAAGATGACCGTTGAGGTGGTCGGCGATGGGATGTGGCTGATCCGTTTCCCTTATGTCAATGTCGCGCTGGTCGAGACCCGTTCGGGCCTTGTCCTGTTTGATACAGGCTATGCCGCAATCGGACCGGTGCTGGCAGAGGTCATCCCAACGCTCAGTGCCAAACCGCTGACACACATTGTGATCAGCCATGTCCATGTTGATCATGCCTATGGCTGGCCGGCGCTGAAAGCCAAATGGCCCAAGGCGAAGACGATTGCGAGCGACCTTTACCCCGCGATGGCCGCGAAAGAGGTGCGGCTGGGCGGATCGATCGGGCGACTGAACAACCAGCCATTGTCGCTGCAACCCGCCGCACTAGACCGGCTTCCCAAGGCGGATATCACCTTCCGCGATCGCATGGCGATCCAAATTGGCGGGGAACGGTTCGAATTTTTCCATGCGCCCGGCGAGACCGAGGAGCAGATCTGGATGGCCATGCCGGGGCGTCGCGCGATCTTCACCGCCGACTATTATCAGGGCTTTCTGCCCAATGCTGGCAATGGAAAGCGCATATTGCGCCATGTTGACGAATGGGCGGCGGCGCTGCGCATGATGGTGGGGGTGAAGCCGGCGATCCTGATGCCGATGCATGGTGCATTGCTGACCGATGAGGCCGAGATCGACCGACGGCTGACGGTGTTGGCAGAGGCGTTTGAATATCTGTCTGATGAAACCGTGCGCCGACTGAACGCAGGTGAACGGCGCGATGCAATTGCAGCTACGATTGCTTGGCCCGAACGTTTTGCCAAGGAACCCAGCTTGGATCCGCAATATAATCGGCCCGAAGATATTTCCCGGATGGTGGCGATGCGTTGGACCGGCTGGTGGGACGGCTTGCCCGCACATTTTGCAGCCTTGCCGTTCGAAGCTGAGGCAAAAGAAGCGGTGCGACTTGCAGGCGGTGTTGAAGCGATCGACCAGCGCGCACGGGCGTTATTGCAAAGCGATCCCAAACTGGCGGCCCGGCTGGCTGACTGGGCCTATTATGGCGCACCCGATGATCCGCGCGCGCTGCGTCTGACGGTCGACGTCTATATGGCGCGGCTTGCAGAGGCCGATATGCCGGTTCAGGAAGGCACGGTCTATTTTGACCATGCGGCGAAAGCGCGCGCGCAACTGGAGATATTGGCCAAAAGCCCCGCTGCCATTCCCTAAGGCCGCAGACGATCCAGCCCCGAAAGGTCCAGCGTGCGCATCACGGCAAGGGTGGCGATCCATTGGCCGGGCAAGTGGGCCGTGTCGCGATCATGGCGGGTGATCGCCTGCACATTGCGGCGAAATTCTTCGATCAGTTCGCCCAGCGCGGCAATACCTTTTGGCGACAGTTTGACCATTTCTGACGCATAGACGGTTTCGGGCGCCGAATAGTCGATTGTCGTAAACTGCACCTTCATCCGCGCTTCGAACAAGGCGCGCATCGGGGCCTTACGCCAGATAACTGTGCGATCAACGCGTGCGCGCACCCTTCCGCCTGGCAGCCGGTCGATCAAAGCCAAGCGTTCCAGCCGGATCAGCGCTGCTTCCACCATGCGTGGTGGCAGCAGGAAATCGGTGGCGGTCTCTTCGGGCGGGCTGCCAGACAGGATCGTGAAGAACATGAGCGCCAGAAATTCGTCCGAAAGCAACGCCTGTTCCTGTGCCAGCGTCAGTTCCTGCGCGAGGCCGTCGCTCGGCCGCTCGCTTTCGCGTGCCAGATCGGAAAGCGTGTGTCCGCATAATTGAGCCAAGCGCTCTAGTCGGTCGAGCGTCAAGGCCTTGCCTGCAAGCCAGCGTTTGGCGGTCGGCTCGCTGATTGAAAGTTCGCGCGCGATCGCTGCGCTTGTGATTCCTTGCGATTTCAGATGGCGTCGCAATGTTGCAATTAGCCGCTGTGCATCGGTATCAGATCGTTTCATGATATGATTTAGATCGAAATATGATCCAAATGCAACCGTACCATTCGGTGTTTGCAAAGCTTCTGCTTAAACTTTGCGCCGGAGATTCGCGGACGTCCAAGTCCGAAAAAAATAGAAGGAGGAGAAGATGACCGACATTCTGATCAAGAATGGCACTGTCGTGGATGGAACCGGTGCCGCCGCATTTGCAGCTGATGTGCGCATTAAAAATGGCGTGATCGCCGAAGTCGGGCAGAACCTGGCCTCGGGTGGTGAGCGCGTGTTTGACGCCGATGGCTGCATCGTCTCCCCCGGCTTCATTGAAAGCCACACCCATTATGACGCATCGATGTGGTGGCAGCCGGATCTTGATCCGCTGCCCGGCTATGGCGCGACAACGATGATCCTCGGCAATTGCGGCTTCTCCATGGCGCCGCTGCATCCTTCCAAGCAGGCGCGTGATGAGGTGATGGGCATCTTCTCCTTTTTTGAGGACATCCCTATCGGCCCGTTCCAGCAGAATGTGCCGTGGGACTGGACGACATGGTCCGAGTATCGCAAGTCCTTCGAAGCGAACGTGAAGGTTCCTTTGAACTATGCCAGCTATGTCGGGCACATCCCGCTGCGCCTCGCCGCGATGGGGATGGATGCGTGGGATCGCGCCGCGACGCCCGAAGAAATCCAGAAGATGTGCGATTTGCTGGACGATGCCCTCGCCGCAGGTGCGCTCGGCCTGTCCGACAATATGCACGACCATGACGGTGAGAACCGTCCTGTTCCGTCGATGCTTGCCGACGATGCCGAGTTCTCCGCGCTGTTCGATGTGATGAACCGCTATCCCAACACTTGTTACCAAATCATCGTCGATACCTTTATGCGGATGAACGGTCCGGCAAATCTCAAGCGGCTGGAAGGCCTGCTCGCGGGCCGCAAGATTCGCGTCCAGATTGCTGGCGGCATCCCGACGCTTTGGTTCCAAGCCGGAATCCTGCCTGAAATGCAGAAGACGATCGATGAGATGCGGGCAGCCGGCATCGATGTCTGGCCGGGCTTCGCGCACGTTTCGCCCACGTCCGTGCTCTCGATCACCAAGTCGCTGATCTTCGCCCAGTCGAACGACTATGTCTGGCATGAGGTCGTGCTCGCCGAAACCCATGCGGAAAAGGAACGCTTGCTGCGCGATCCGGACTGGCGGGCACGGGCACGCGAAAGCTGGGACACGCAGGCCTGGGATCACTCCCCGCTGAAGAACCCGCAAGAACTGTTGATGCTCGACAGCGAAAACGGTGTGGGACCAATTGGCGGTACACTCAAGGAATTCGCCGAAAGCCGCGGCATCCACCGCTCCGACGCGATGGCCGACTGGATTCTCGAAAACGGCCTGCTCTCCACCGTGCACATGGCGCCATTTCCCAAGGATGAAGCGCTGACGGTCGCGTTGATGAAGGACCCCAAGACGGTGGGCAATATCTCCGACGCTGGCGCGCACCTTCAGATGTTGTGCGGTGGCGGCGAGAACGCGCTCCTCCTCACCAAATATGTTCAGGAAGAAAAATCCCTGACGCTGGAAGAGGCCATCCATGTGATGACCGGCAAGTTGGCCGAACATTTCTTCTTGCCTGATCGGGGCGTGATCTCTCCGGGCAAGCGCGCCGACATTGCCGTGTTCCACATGGATGAAGTCGGTTACCGCCAGTTCGAAAAGGCTTGGGATGTGCCCGATGGCAAGGGGGGCACCACCTGGCGCTTCACCCGTCCGCCGTTGCCGACACGCCTGACCTTGGTCAACGGCGTTCCGACGTTCGAGAACGGCGCCTATACTGGCGAGAAGCCAGGCACGTTCCTGTCCCCCCAAGCCGCGAATGACGACGGGCCGGTCGCCATCGCTGCTGAGTAAGTGCAAAGCCCCTTCCGCATATCACGGGAGGGGCATTTTTTCCGGGGAGAGCGATAATGACAGCCGAAGCCAAGATAAGTGCTGCAGACAATGCCTATTTCAATGCTGCGATCCAAAAGATCGAAACTGAAAGTTCGGTGCTGGTCAGTTCATCGAAATATCTGAACGACGCCAATTTGCGGCATTTGATCGCGCAGGAAATGCTGCGCCGTAATGGCAATGATCTGCCCAATACGGCCTTTATTCCCGAAGTCGCCCAAATCCTGCACATGCTGGAAGATGTGCCGGCGATCATCGGCCTGTTCGAAGAGGAAAAGTTGCGGCTGCCCGAATTTCGGAAATGGCTGGAACGTCGGGAACTTGCCGATTTCACCAAGGACGAACTGAAGGATTGCGCACCGGGGACGCTGGGTGCCGAGATTCACGACTTCATGGTCCGCACCGGCTATGAGCTTAATTTCTTCTTCCGCGAAGTGCAGGTGGTCAACGATTACACCTTCTACCTGCGCCAGACCGCACTCTGCCACGATATCGAACATATTGTCACTGGCTTTGGCCCCAATCATGGTGGTGAAGTCGCGTTGCTGAATGCGAATATGTATTCGAAGGCGCGCTATTTCCGGCCTGAACTGGCAGCCTTTTTCAACCGCATTCCGACTTACCTTAAGGCCAAGACGATCATGAAGGATGGGTTATACTATCCAGCGGCGGCGGCGTTGCATCTCGAAGCCGAATATCGTGGCGCGCAGCAGGCGCTGAACTG
>JAJTFR010000057.1:9693-11370 GCA_021298455.1 Sphingomonadales bacterium
CGATCATGTTGGTCAATTGGCGCGACTATGCCGACTGGCAAATAGCCGATATCCGTGCCGAATTGGGGATCACCCCCTTGCTTGATCCGATCGATCTATGGGACGATACAACCCCGTGGGCAGAGGATCCAAGGCCTGATACATCCTCGATGTCCATTGCCGCTGAATAATCTGCCCTCACGCATTTGCGTGTTGAAATTAAGCCAGAACCGCAATATGCGTAATTATTGATAATTTACATTACGCAAACTTTGGGAGAGCGGCTTGCGCGGGTTGTCGGGAAAAGTGGTGATTGTGGCCGGTGGCGGCCGCGGTATTGGTGCTGCAACCGCACGGCGTCTCGCCGATGAAGGCGCGCATGTCGTCATCGGTGATCTTATGGGCGAATGGGCCCGTGAGGTTGCGGACAGCATCACCGCCAATGGCGGCAAGGCAGTCGGCGTCGATCTGGATGGTACCAGCGCTGAATCACAGGCAGCGATCGTGGCCACGGCGGTGGAGCATTTTGGCGGGCTTGATGCCTATCATTCGAACCTTGCAGGCGGCACGGAAGGCGACATTGATGCGCTGAATTGCCCCATAGAGGTTCTCGACAAAAGCTTTGCGATCAACACCAAGAGCCACTTTCTTGCCACCCAGGCAGCACTGCCGAAGATTATCGAACGTGGCGGCGGCGCGATGATTTACACCTCGAGCGGCGCAGCCTCTGGCGGCGCGGCATGGCAGGTTGCCTATCCGATGACCAAAAATGCGATCCACGCGCTCGCACGCCATGTGGCCAGCAAATATGGAAAGCAGGGCATCCGCGCCAATGTGATCTGCCCCGGCCTTGTGCTGACCGAGGCGGTGAAGCAGCATCTGACTGACGAATATGTCGAGCGTGGCCTGAAGGCGATCCCGCACACTCGATTGGGCGACCCGGATGATATTGCCGCAGCGGTGACCTTCCTTGCGTCGGATGACGGAGCATGGGTCAATGGCCAAGTCTGGCACGTCAATGGTGGAGCGCAAATGCGTGACTGATGCCACCGCACCCCGATTGTCGAACCGCTGGCTGGTCCTATTCCTGCTGCTGCTCATTTATATTTTCAACTATGCCGATCGGTTCCTGATTTCGGGGTTGGTCGGGCCGATCAAGGCCGAGTTCGGGCTTGGCGATGGTTTTATGGGGCTGTTGATGGGGCCGGCCTTTGTCGTGCTCTATGTGCTTGCCGGCATTCCGATCGCGCGCTTGGCTGATCGGAAATCGAGGGTAGCCATCATCTGTGCCGGCTGCGTCATCTGGAGCCTTTTCACAGGGCTCACCGGATTTGCGACAGGCCCCGTTTCATTGGCTTTTTGCCGCGTCGGTGTGGGCGTTGGCGAAGCTGCCTTTGTCGCGCCCGCTTACTCGCTGTTGTCGGATTATTTCAAACCGGAACGGCGTGGATTGGCCTTCGCCATCCTTGGTCTTGCCACCTATTTCGGGCAGATCGCCGGATATGCAGGCGGCCCTGCCATTGCGCATGCCTATGGCTGGCGGATGGCCTTTTTTGCCATGGCAGTGCCCGGCATCGTGTTGGGAGCGATTACATGGTTGATCGTTCACGAACCGCCGCGCGTGAATGCCGCCAAGGTTCAGGAGGCCTTTGCACCGATCATCCGCCGCCTTGTCAGGATGAAAAGCTATCTTGCCCT
>JAJTFR010000058.1 GCA_021298455.1 Sphingomonadales bacterium
GCCTCTTTCGCCGGGGTTCTAATCAACAGGACACTGGACCAGCGGGCGGTGCTGAGTGCAGATCTCGGTTTCAAACTGGCGCCAGAGATCACCGAACAGAACAATCCGAATGCCATAGGCCTCCTTGGATTCTCCATGGGCGGTTATGGCAGCCTGACCACAGCTGGCGTTGAGCTTGATCGTGCGGCTCCAGCCTTCACGCAGTTATCGCCAGCTATGCGCGCGCAGTTGCCGAACCCCGACCCTGCAATAGCGTCCAGCATCAAGGCGGTGGTGGTGCTTGCTCCCTGGGGCGGGCAGCCTGGCGCGTCTGTCTGGCAGGATGCTGCGCTGGCCGGCTTACGTAAGCCGCTTCTAATTATTGCCGGCGATCAAGACGATGTTGTCGATTACGAGCGCGGGGTGAAGCGTCTTTTCAATGCGGCACGAGGGTCAGACCGTTATCTTCTCGTCTATCGCGAGGCGGCGCATAACATCGCCGGTAATCCCGTGGCAATCCCGCCAGACGCTGACTTTCCAACGATTGAGTTTCTTGCCGATCCTGTGTGGCGCAAGGAACGGATCGATATGATCAACGCGCATTTCATCGGCGCATTCCTTGACCTCGAACTGAAGGTCGAGGAACGCAAGCGAATGTATCTCGAAGTACCAACACCTTTCGCCAACCAAGGTCGGTGGCCGAGTGGATTTGGCCAAACATGGGGCGGCGTCACTGCAGGCGATGACCAGCCTGGTTACTGGCGCGGATTTCAGCGTCGTTGGGCGCGCGGGTTGGAACTTCATCACAAGGCGGCAAACGAATGAATAACATGCATAATCTTTTCGATCTTAACGGCCACGTCGCTTTGGTAACGGGCGGCAATGGCGGCCTTGGTCTTGCCATGGCGAAAGGCCTGGTGAAGGCGGGGGCTCAAATCGCCGTGTGGGGACGAAACGAGGCCAAGAATGCTGAGGCCGTTGCCGAACTGGTTGCAATGGGCGGCCGGGCGGAAAGCTTCGAAGCTGACGTGACTGATCCGGCATCTACGGCAGCAGCATTTGATCGTACGATTTCAGTATTCGGAAAAATCGACAGCTGTTTTGCTAACGCAGGTGGTTCGGGCGCACGAGGCGCGTTCGTAGATCTGGAACGGCAAGCCTGGCTCGACACCAATGAACTCAACATCCTCAGTGTGATCGATACGTTCCAGCTTGCAACCCGGCACTGGCAAGAGCGTAAAGCAGGGGGCAAGTTGATTGTCACATCTTCGGTGGCGGCACTCCTTGGGCTTCCCAATTCCGCTGGCTACTGCTTGACCAAGGCGGCCGTGACTGGGCTTGTCCGATCACTTGCAATCGAACTCGGCCGCAGCGGCATCCAGGTTAACGCAATCCTGCCAGGGTTTATCGAGACCGAAATGTCGCTGAACACGCCCAAAGCCTTTCAAGACGGATGTCGTCGTCGGGCAGCGTCTGGCAAGATAGGGCAACTGTCGGACATGGAAGGTATCGCGGTTTACCTCGCATCCAAGCAAAGCAATTTCATGACTGGTCAGGCGCTGGTTCTTGACGGTGGTCATTCGATTTTTCCCCTATGATGAGGCCCGGTACGCCATCGGATTACAAGGGGAACGATCAAGCAAGCTGGTCACAAAACGGTTTGCAAAGTCGAATTTGGGAGGGGGCATAAGTGGCGTCAGCATCCGGTCGTGAAGAGCAACAAATAGGCTTGTGGCGAATCCTCGCTTTTGGGTCTGTCCAATTGCCCCTTGGAATGATCGGGCTACCGATCGCAATCTATCTGGCTCCGCTCTATTCTGGGCAGATGCAATTGGGTCTTCAGCTGATCGGGATTTCGCTGATCCTGGCACGTCTATCCGATTTCATAACGGATCCTATTGTCGGCATTATTTCTGACCGATGGCGGCCCAAAATGGGGCGTCGGCGTGTTTGGTTGATATTTGGATCATTAACGATGATGGCCGGGGTTTACATGCTGTTCAGGCCCTCGCCCGGTATAGATATCGTCTATTTCCTTGCAGCTGTGGCGCTCGTTTATCTGGGCTACACGATGCTATTGCTACCTTATCATGCGTGGGCAGCGGAACTTTCAGAAGATTATCATGTTCGAACCCGAATAAGTTCGGTTTCACAGGCCTTCAGCATCGCCGGCCTGATCGCATCGACGCTGATCCCGGCTTATGTACAAATGCAGCCCGGAACGACCAGCGCAGATGTAATGTCGGCATTGAGCGTTGTTATCATAACTTTGCTGCCACTATGCGCGGCGCTTGCCTTCTTTTTTGTTCCAGAGCCTGAAGCACCAATCCGCAAGGCCCCGTTCAGCGTAGCCAAGGCGATGAAAATGCTTGGCTCCAACCGTGCCTTTTTGCAGGTGACCTTATTGGTGCTTGTGGCAACGGTTGGCGAAGTTTTCCGCCAGACGATCACCATTTTTTTTGCGCGCGATGTTGTGGGCGTCCCCAATATCGGCGTCATATACTTCCTCTATTTCGTCGCCGCCCTCATTGTTGTGCCGGGTTGGGTGTGGCTCGCTAAGCGGATCGAAAAGCACCGGGCCCTAGCTTTGGCGCTGGTCATTGTCGCATTGACCAACGCCTTGATGTTTTTTGTACCAAAGGGTGGAGTCTTTCTCTTTACCGCCCTCTTCATCGTCAAGGGCGCATGCTATGGGGCGGTCCTCATGTTGCCGCACGCGATGATCGCAGATGCCGCCGATATTGATACAGCCGACACACTGGATCGTCAGCAGGGCCTGTTTTATGCAGTGACAGCGATGGTCCAGAAAATGGGCTATGCCGCTGGTTCAGGTCTGCCTTTGTTGTTACTCGGCAGTGTCGGTTATGTGTCTGCAGGTGAGAGCAGGTCCGAACCACTGCTTGCCCTAACAATCAGTTATAGCGTTATTCCGGCGATTCTGGTGCTGATTGCCGCTTACATGGCGTGGCATTATGCTTTGACTGAAGCGCGCCATCGCGACATCCGCGCCGAAATCGATGCGCGTATGGCTGCCGCATCTTCCGGAGTGAATGAATAATGATCACAGGGCTGCATCATATCGGACTTTCTGTGCTCAATCTCGACGCGGCGATCGACTTCTATACCAGCCAGCAAGCCTATAATCTCTCCCACCGATTTGACGTGGAAGATAACGCAAACAATCGTGCCATGTTGCAGCTTGATAATGCCTCTGCTCAAGGCGCGTTTCTGCAAGGCAGTCTCGGATGTTTGGAACTGTTCGAATATGCCTGTAAACCTGAAATGGATCAGGAAGATAAGGCAGTCTATTCAGCAGGGATACGCCATATCTGCCTGCAGAGCGAGATTTCCGACCGGTTGTACGATGGACTGGTTGCCGCCGGTGCGACTTCACATGCCCGACCCTCGGGGTTGGGAACGGGCAATAGTTATGTCTATATCCGTGATCCCGAAGGCAATCTTCTGGAGCTTGAGGGAACACCTTGGGCACCGGCGGAGGTACACCGACCCTGGTTTGCGCACGTTGCGCTGGTCACTCCAGATATCAGCAGGCTGACTGATTTTTATGCGTTGCTGACCGGAATCGATATCCATCGCCAAGGCAGTTTTGGCCCCAGTCCTAAATTCGATCATGTGGCCGGACTTTCAGACATATGTTTCACGGGCGCTTGGTCGCGGCTTGCCAACGCCGAACTAGAATTTTGGTGCTATGCACATCCACCCACGCTGCCAGGAAACAGGCGCAGTCTGGCGACTCCGGGGTGGAACCATATTTGCTTTGAAAGCGATGATATCGACGCCGACTATGCGCGGTTAATGGCCTATGGTGTCGAATTGCACGGGCCGCCCCATATGTTCGGAAATGCGCGGCTATTTTTTGGACGCGACCCCGATGGCAATGTTTTCGAATTGCTGCAACCCAGCTCAGGCAAACAGCTGACAGTCGCTGCAATGATGCAAGAAGCCAATGGTCATAGCGTCGATGCTGCGCGTAACGCATATCGCGATGGACTGGTCGCGACGGTGACAGAGGCCTAACCTTAATGTCCTGCGCCTCGGGTCCTGCCGCCGTCCCTGCTTCCCCGATCAGCCGGTATGTTCGAGCCAATGGACTGGATTTTCATTATTTGGAACAGGGGTGCGGCGAGCCAATTCTCCTCTTGCACGGCTTCCCCGACCACGCGGCCACATGGCGCCCGCTTGCGGAACGTCTCGCACCCGAATTCAGGCTGATTGCGCCGGATTTGCGTGGATATGGTTTTACCTCACGCCCGCTTGAGATTGACAGTTACCGGCTTGAGCATTTGATCGACGATGTCGCGGCCGTGATTGATGCGCTCGATTTGCCAATGATGCATCTATGCGGGCATGATTGGGGTGGCGTTTTGGCTTTCGCCTTTGCGGAAAAACATCCGCATAAGGCGGCCAGCCTTACCGTCTTTAACGCGCCGCCCCCCGCCGTGCTGCAATCAATGATCTGGAATGACTCCAGACAGCGCCTTGCATCCCAGTATATCACCATGCTGCGTTCTGCAGAGGCCGATGCACTGTTTAACGAAGCCAATGTCGATGCTTTGATCGAGCGTTTCTTGGGGCAACCTTATCGCCAGGGGGTGCTGTCTGATGCTGACATTGAGGCCTATCGCGGCGCTTGGACCCGAAAGGGAGTGTGGCAGGCAATGTTGGCTTGGTATCGCGCAGCGCCTTTCGATGTGCCGGATTTAGACGCAGAATTTGGCAACGACTTTCTGAATCAACTCCACATAGAGTGCCCCGTCCAGATTATTTGGGGAGATCAGGATGCCGTTTTTGTGCCAGCCATGGCGGATGTCATCGCCAATGCCTGCCCGGAGGCTATCCTCACGCGACTGCCAGCCGCCGGACATGTCCCGCACCGCGATGCCCCTGAACGCTGCGCAGCGTTGATCACGGCATTTCTCGCCCAACACCCAATCCGATCGATCTCAAAGGAAGTTACCGAATGACAGAACAAACCCTTTCAGGCCGCGTTGCCATCGTGACCGGGGCAGCCCGCGGGATCGGATTGGCGGCCGTGCAGCGCCTTTGCGCGGGTGGTGCCAGCGTGGTCGCGTTCGATCGACCGGAAGCCGATTTTAGCGCGGTTCTCTCTGCTGGTCGCGTGGCCAGTCTGGCTGGAGATGTCGTGAACGCCGCCGATTGGAAACGGGCGGTCGACCTTGCAATGACGCTGGGTGAGCGGGTCGATATCCTGTTCAACAATGCCGGAATCTCGGGCGCGATTGCCAACGCACTAGACTACCCGGAAGAAGAATTTGACCGGATCATGGCGGTGAACGTCAAGGGGGTTTTCCTAGGTTTGAAATATGTCGGCGATCACATGCTGACCAATCGCAGCGGTGTAATCGTAAATACCTCTTCGGTTTCGAGCTTTGGCGGCAGCGGCAACATCTTTGGCTACACTGCCAGCAAACATGCGGTGAACGGAATGACTAAGTCTGCTGCTATTGCACTGGCGCCGCATGGAGTAAGGGTGCTGGCGATTTGCCCCAGCCCGACGGCAACCGAAATGATGTTCCAACTCGAGCGCCGCCTTTCGCCGGACAATCCGGAGGCTGCCCGGCCGCAATTGGCGCAAGGCATTCCGATGGCCCGCTATGGTACGCCCGACGAAGTAGCCGAGGTCCTCGCGTTCCTAGTCAGCGATGCAGCTGCTTTCATGACCGGTGCCCTCGTGCCGGTCGATGGCGGTACCTTGGCTAAGTAACCCTAAGAGGAGGTTGACATGGTTTCGCCGATCGAACGTGGTTTCGGGGAAAAATTCCTGAAGAGCATCGACAATTTCTACACGTATGGGGTCGACTGGTTGTTCAACGAATGGTGGGAAACAGCTCCGGCCGACGTTATTGCCAAGTATGAAGCAGCGATCCTTGATCACCCCGAGCATGGACCTTTGGCTCGAGAAGGCTGGCTTGCGCCGGATTTTCGTCTTGCTTCGCTCGACAGCTATGGTCCTGGCACTTTGGGCCATGCTTACCGCGCCTTCATCGTCGACAACAAACTGGTTGAACATTTGGCGGCTGGTTACCACGCTAGGCATGATGAATTGCTGCAAAGCGGCAAAATTGATCGAATGCCTCCGGTATTAGCTTACAAGGTTTTACGTGGTTTTCAGACACATGATCTTCATCATGTGCTGACCGGCTATCCTGCTACGCCGCTGGGCGAGCTTGCAATCCAGGCGTTCCAACTGGCCCAAATGGACTATCCTTATGCCGCTATGTGGATTGCCGTTGTAACCGGACATATGACGTTGGTCGACCCCTACCTAATCAAGCCGGGGATGGATGCGATTGCCGATGGGTGGGCTCTTGGCCGGCGAGCCCGCAGCTTACAGTTCGTGAAGTTTGAGCAGCGTCTTGGTGAACCCTTGGATGATATCCGCGCCGAATTTGGATTGCAGCGTGATCCCTTTACCATCGCAGCTACGTCGTCCGAACGCACGCCCGAGCTTCTAAAGCCAGCGGTTTAACGATCAGATTGATGCCGGTTGATGGCGCCGGATCGGCTGGTGTCGATTTGTATGCTCACGCTTGATCTCATTGAGCGTCCCTAGGATCATGGTGACGGTCAAGTCTTCAAGTGCCTCACGACTGAGCTTGCGTTGCAACAAATAGGCACCCGCAGCGGCCGGCAAACCAAAGCTGATGTCAGTTGCTGCTCTGGCGATATCAGGAGGCAAATCGAAATGTTCGGCAACAATATCGGCCAGATAACTTACGGCAGTGTCTCGGCCAAATTCTGTGGGATCGTGAATAGCGGAGACTGATGGTTCGGCTTGCAACCGTTCGATAAGCATACCCCGCTCATCAATATATTTGAGGTAAACATGAGTAACAGAACGAACCAAACCCTCGATGGTGTCGGCTTTTTGAGCTGCCTCGACCTGTTGTCGCCGCAAACGCCGCCATTCGCGTTGCAGAAGAAGTCTCAGCAAATCAGTGATATTCGGAAAATAATTGTAAACCAGAGATTTGCTAATTCCCGCTTCACGTCCGATGCGATCCATCGACAAAGCCGAAACACCCTCCCGAGCCACGATCTCTGCAACATGATCAAGGATAAGGGCCTGCCGCTCGCTTGGAGCGAGGCGGACCCGTTTCTGAGACTTCGGCAGAGCACTTCCTCTGGCGTCGGGCATCGCATTGTAACCTTTATTCATTTTCGCGTTCGGCAAACGGGATCGCGAGAACCAAATTCGTTAGCTGTCTCCGCTAGTTGGTTTGCCCGTCACCAACGCGAAGGGCAAGGCTAGATCTATGCCAGTTTCAACGCAATCGCTCAAGCCACCGACCATGAAGTTAGGCGTCTGCTATTATCCAGAACATTGGCCGGAGGATCTCTGGGCCGAAGATGCCCGCCGCATGGCGGAGACCGGCCTTTCACAGGTGCGCATAGGTGAGTTTGCGTGGAGTCGGATAGAGCCCGATCCAGGCCAGTTCAATTGGGCGTGGCTCGACCGGGCGATTGAAACGCTCCATGCGGCAGGACTCGAGGTAATCTTGGGGACGCCGACCGCCACGCCGCCAAAGTGGCTGATTGATGCCATGCCTGACATGGTAGCTATCGACCAAAATGGACAACCCCGCAAATTTGGATCACGGCGGCACTATTGCTTTAGCCACCGCGGTTATCGAGCTGAAGCAGCTAGGATCACGTGCGCGGTCGCAAGCCGCTATGGTAAGCATCCCGCTGTCGTGGCTTGGCAGACTGACAACGAATATGGCTGCCACGATACGGTTCTGAGCTTTTCCGAAGCCGCACGAGTGGCTTTCCGAGAATGGCTCGTAGCCCGCTATGGGACGGTGATGACCCTCAACCGCGCATGGGGCAATGTCTTTTGGTCGATGGAGTACAGAAGCTTCGACGAGATCGATTTGCCAGATCTCACTGTAACCGAGGCTAATCCAGCGCACTGGCTAGCTTTCCGTCGTTTCGCTTCGGACGAGGTCGCCGCCTTCAATCGCATTCAGGTTCAGATACTTCGCGAACTTTCTCCCAATCGCGACATCGTTCACAATTTTATGGGCTTCTTCACAGAGTTCGATCATCACGCGGTCGCGGCCGATCTAGACGTGGTCGGCTGGGATTCCTACCCGCTGGGTTTCCTAGACAGCTTCCCATTCGCTGAGGTCGACAAGCTGGCCTATGCCCGCCAGGGCCACCCGGATATTGCGGCTTTTCACCATGATCTCTATCGCGGTTGCTCGCCGAGCGGACGATGGTCGGTACTCGAACAGCAGCCCGGCCCGGTTAACTGGGCTAACCACAATCCTGCCCCGCTGCCGGGTATGGTTCGGCTTTGGACGCTGGAGGCCATGGCACACGGCGCTGAGTTGGTCAGCTACTTCCGTTGGCGCCAGTTCCCGCAAGCGCAGGAGCAGCATCACGCAGGGTTGCTGCAGCCCGACAGCAAACCAGCGCCCGGTCTGGCCGAAGCCGCGCAGTCGGCGCACGACATCTTGGAGCTAGGCCCGGTCGGCGCCCCGCTGCGGCAGGTCGCACTGGTTTTTGCCTATGACGCGGACTGGGTGACCAAGATTCAGCCGCAAGGTGCGGGCCTGTCTGCGCTGTGGGCCGCCTTTGCTTGCTATTCGGCACTGCGGAAACTGGGTCTCAATGTCGATATCGTGCCGCCCGGTAGGCCGCTCGAAGGTTATGCCCTGGTTGCCCTGCCTTGCCTCCCGATCGTGCCTGATGGCTTAGTCGCGGAACTCCAGCGTTTTTCTGGTCAGGTCGTGATCGGACCGCGCAGCGGTAGCCGCGATACCGACTTCGCCATTTCCGATGGCCTACCGCCTGGTTCCTTGCAGGCGCTGTTTCCTGGCAAGGTCGTGAGGGTTGAAAGTCTGCGTCCGGGCTTGATACACCCGGGCAAGGGCTGGGAGATTGATTGCTGGCTTGAGCATGTCGAAACTGCCGCCACTCCTGAAATGATAGCTTTAGACGGCACAGTTGCATGCTGGCGCGAGGGGCGGGTGCG
Source organism: Sphingomonadales bacterium (assembly GCA_021298455.1). Taxonomy (GTDB): domain Bacteria; phylum Pseudomonadota; class Alphaproteobacteria; order Sphingomonadales; family Sphingomonadaceae; genus Sphingorhabdus_B; species Sphingorhabdus_B rara. The sequence continues at coordinate 9,002 of JAJTFR010000058.1, forward strand.
CTATATGGCGGCTTGGCCAAATCAAGAATTTGCGCAAGCTGTGCTGGCGCGCGCAGCTAAAGATGCTGGCCTTGCCACCCATGTTTTGCCTGAAGGCCTTAGGCTGCGTCGAGCCGGTGAAAAGACATTCGCCTTCAACTATAGTCAAGAAGCGGTCCACTTGCCTGACAGCGTCACTGGCCATTTGCTGCTAGGCAAAAGAACGCTTGGTCCTGCGGAGGTATCGATACTCAAAACCAGCTAACCCAAGAACCCGATTGTTCAAGGGCGTCCAGAAATCCGCGGTCGCTGCGGAACGTCGAGGACCTGCTGTTCGAGCGGGGAATAGACATCTGCCATGAGACGGTGCGCTTCTGGTGGAACCGCTTTGGCCCAATGTTCGCTGCCGATATCCGCCGGCAGCGGGTCTCACGAATGAAGGGCTTTCGCCACTGGAACTGGCACCTCGACGAGATGTACATGAAGATTGGCGGAGAGATGCACTACCTGTGGCGCGCGGTCGACCAGGAAGGTGAGATCCTCGAGAGTTACGTCACAAAGACCAGAGATAAGAAAGCTGCGCTGGCATTCATAAAGAAGGCGCTGAAGCGGCACGGTTGCGTCGAGACAATTACCACCGACGGCCTGCGGTCCTATGGCGCAGCGATGGACGAG
>JAJTFR010000059.1 GCA_021298455.1 Sphingomonadales bacterium
GATGTTTGAGAACGGACAATAATGTGACCGGCGCGAATTGTCCGGCAAGCATTTGCGATACCGTCAAGAAAAGGGCGCCCACAGGCTCCTGCGCCAATGGACGTCCTGCGCTATCATCGGCCTCAATGTTCCATCGCTTCAACTGGGCGGCGACCCGTGATGCGATCTCGCGATCGGGTGTGACCAGTGCAACGCGTCTGCCTTCTGCCTCAACGGAGTGGCGGATCAGAACCGAAATGGCGCGCGCTTCTTCGGCGCTGTCTTCGGCTTCAAGCAAGCGGATATTGTCCATCGTCCGGCGCGCACGTGAAAGGTTCCGCCATGCAACCGTTTGTTGGGGCAGGCAGAAGATATCCTGCACAGCTTGCGCAGTTTTGGGCGGCATTTTGCCGAATAAATCGACCTCGCTTCGATCAATCCCCATGCGATGCAGCAACAATTTGAGATGATATTGCGGATGGGTTTCCCGATGCGGCGCGCGGGGCGTGTCGCCCGTCTGATCCGTTGGCTTCGCGAGATCACCAAGTGCTTGCCAATCATTGGCATCCAACTGCAAATCCACATGCGGCAGCAATACCAACCCATTGGGCAGCCGGGCAATCTGGCCGAGCAGAGATGCAATGGCAGGGGCCGCCGTGGTAATGCCGGCGGCAATGACTGGCGTCGTTGGCGGACACGCCTTCAATCGTGCAGACAGACGATATAGCAAGGCATTGCGCCGCGCGGCAGGGGCCATCAATCCCTTAGCGGCCAGCCAGCTTTCACTTTCACGACACAGCGATTTCAACGAGCCGTAAGCGGTCGACCAATGGGCAGCGAGGTCGGCATTGCCATGATCGAAATCCACGTCGGCAAGCGATTTTTCTTCTACGTCCAGTGTGTCCAATGTCTGGACCAGTTGCTTTGCCAGATGCAGCGCCTCTGTCGCGCTGGCATCGCTTCGGTGCCGACGGACACATCCGGCCAGATGCAAAAGCCGCTGCATGTCGTCGACGGCAGGAAGGGGGGGCGCATCGTCGAAAGCCAGCGGATCGAGCAATGGCCCCAATTTTTCGTCCAGTGCCAGATCGCCAATCGCCGCCATCCGCGGCAGCACCAAACCGGTCTCGGCCGAGCGCACAAAGGCAGATGACCCAACAGATCGCCGCGATAGCGGCCAACCAGCCAGTTAGACAATGCCGTCGAAAGATCTGTCCCGACCGGGACGGTTTGTACCCGAGTTCGGATTGCGTCAGCCATTTACCGTCAATGCCGCCTCGGTCGGCGCTATCGCTTGCGGTGATCCGATGTCGAACCAGTCGCCCTGATGGACGATGCCATATAGCCGCCCTTCGGCAATCGCCCGATCCCAAAGCTTGTTCGTTGAAAAAGGCCCTGACGGCGCATCACGCAAAAGGCGGTGGCTCAACAATTGATTGCCGGTAAACACAAAATCCGCCTCTGGATTATCGCCGCGGCGGACGAGCCGTTGCGCCCCATCCAGATTGAAATCACCCTTTCCGGAATGGCAAAAGGCGCGGTCTTTTGGAACGAGCAGAAGAAGTCCATCCATCCGCGCATCATCCCAAGCCTTGGCCAGACTGACAAGAGCGTCTTCCGCACCCTCCTCGGTCCAGACCGCATCGCTGTTGAGGCAGTAAAAGGGATCAGCTGCGATCTTGGGTGCCGCCTTCACAAGCCCGCCACCGGTTTCGAGCAATAGATCACGCTCATCAGATATAAGGATATCCAGATCTTGCGCATGCGCGGCCATATGCGCCTCTATCTGATCGGGCAGATAGTGGACGTTGACGACGGCCTTTGTGACCCCTGCCCGACGCGCCTTGTCGAGCACATGGTCCAGAAGAGCCTTCCCCGCCACCTTGACCAGCGGTTTCGGACAATTTTCGGTCAGCGGGCGCATCCGCGTGCCAAGACCCGCCGCCATCACCATGGCCGTATCGACGGTCATGCAACGCGATCCAGCGGCGACGATGCCCTAATTTCTTGCGGGATAGTGCGATCAAACCAGTCGCGCAGCTTCACCAGGCCGGGATGGGCGAGATCGCGTTCCAATAGCCCCCACATGCGCGGTAGGAAGGACAGATAGCGTTCCTTGCCATCGCGCTTCCACAGGCGCGTGAATATGCCGATAATCTTGGCATTACGCTGCGCACCGAGCAACGCATAATGCAGATCGAAATCGGCGGATACGGCCGCTTCGCATCGATAATGTTCGAGCATCGCCGCCTCAAGCTCGGGCGAAACATCACGCCGCGCATCCTGCAGGATAGAGACCAGATCATAGGCTGGATGTCCGGCAAGCGCGTCCTGAAAATCGATCAGTCCCTGTTCGCCATCAGGCAGCAGCATGATGTTTTCGGCATGATAATCGCGCAGCACCGTCACCTGCTGCCATTTGCTATCGCACAAGGGCGCCAGCGCATCCCGCCACATCGCTTCATATTCTGCAACGTCGGTTGCGATCCCCATGGCCGGTAAATACCATTCGGCCAGCAATGCCGTTTCACGCAGATAAGCCGCGGCATCATAAGCGGCCAGTTGTGCAACAGGCGCCTTCGCCAATCGAACCAGCGTATCGACCGCATGGGTATAGATCGCCACTTCGTCTTCCGGATGGGCGTCGATATGCTCCCGCATGCGGTCGTCACCAAAATCCTCGATCAGTATCAAACCACGCGCAAGGTCTTCGGCCAATATCTGCGGCGCACGAAACCCGGCACCACAGAGATATTTTGCCACGTGCAGAAAGGGCCGCGGATCTTCATGCGGGGGGGGCGCATCCATCAACATTGCCGTTGCACCATTTTCCGCACGAATGCGGAAATATCGACGGAAAGACGCATCGCCCGCCAATGGTTCGATCGCGGCATCGCCCCATGCTGCACCTTCAAGAAACGGCTTCACCCCTTCAGGCAATCTCACGGTCAACTCTACTTCCTCTTGTCTTTGATAGTCACCTGCCGCGCCCCTCCCGCCAGAGGCAGGATCTCGATTGCCAGATCAGGCTGCAACAGCTGCGCTCCGCCCTTTTCCGGCCATTCGACCAGCAACACTGCCCGATCGTCATCAAAGAGGCCGAGTTCGTTTAGATCCTCGGGATCGTCTAGCCGATAAAGATCGGCGTGAACAACGGGGATGCGCATGCCGGCTTCATCATATTGGTGGATAATCGCAAAGGTCGGGCTGGACACATCACCTTCAAAACCAACCGCTGAGATGATCGCCTTGGCCAGCACGGTTTTTCCTGCGCCAAGCGTGCCCGACAGCGTGACGAGATTGCCCGCTCGCAGGCCATCGGCAATCTGCACGCCAAGGCGATGCATTGCTTCTTCGTCGGCAATGATCATGCAGACGGCGCCGTTCTGGGAAGGCGCACTGCAACGGTGGTCCCTTCGCCGGGACGGGATTCAATTTCAAACTGGCCGCCATGCAGTTCAACCAGCTTTCGCGCCAATGGCAGGCCAAGCCCCCTGCCGCTGGTCGCCGGTTCGGCACCCCCACCCTTAAAATCATCAAGGACGCGCGCCTGTTTTTTCATGTCCATTCCGGGGCCATTATCCGAAACAACAATCGTCACCCCGCTGCGATCACCCGCCGCATGAAGAAGGACGCGCACGCCTTCTCCGCCATAAGACAAGGCGTTCCCGACCACGGCATCAAGCACCTGCTTCAACCGCCCGACATCACCCTGCACAATGCCGGCATTAGGCTTTACATCAATAACCAACGATGCCTTGCGCGACCGGGCGAGTTCTGCAGCGCTTGCTTCAACATTCGTGACAAGATCTGCAACTGATACCGGCTTGCGCGCAACGGGAAGCGCGCCCGCCTCGCCTTGCGTATAATCCAAAACGGCATTGATTTGCTGAGTCAGCCGTTCAGCCGATTTAGAGATAGCCTCTACATATTCCTTGGCCTGCGGCGGCAATTCGCCAGCAACACCTTGCTGCAAAAGATCCGCAAATCCGCCGATCGAAGTCAGGGGGGTGCGGAATTCATAGCTCATATTCGCAAGGAATTTGCCCTTGATGCTGTCCGCCTCGGACAATGCAGAATTGCGTTCGCGAAGTGCCTGCTCAATCTGCACACTGTCGGTCACGTCCAGCATGGCGAACAGCGCGTTGCCATCGGGCAACGGCACGGTGGAAAGCTGGAAAATCCGACCATCGGCAAAACCAATCCGGCTTCGGCGGGGTTGCCGATTGGAGATCGTCATTTGCAGCAATTCTCGCAATATCGAGATATGTGCCGGCTGTTTTAATTCGCCCGCGAGTTGGGGCAGAAGTTCATCAAAACGTGGATGCTTAGCGAGCACCTCTTCCTCAAGCTTCCATGTTTCGGCGAACAGCCGGTTCCAGATGGTCAGCTTACCATCGCTGGCGAATACGGCGACGGTTTCAAATAGATTATCGAACGTGGCCGTACGCACCCTTAGAAGCGTGTCGCGTGCACTGGCCAATTGCGCCTGCTCGGTGCGATCCTCGAAAATCAGCAGCAGGCCGCCATCCGGCGTCGGCTGTGCGACGAGCCGCAGGTGCGTGCCGTCGGGAAGCAACCAATTCTCTTCAACCGGCGCGGCCATATAGAACCAATGCTCACGCTCCAACTTCCATTCAGGAAAATCGCGCACTTCGGGCATTTTGCCATTGTCGCGCATCCTGTCGAGAACGCGGGTGAATTCGGGCGTTTCGGCGAGCCATTCATCGCGAAAGGCAAATATCCGCTGGAACGGCAGATTGGCAAAGACCAACGCCTTTCCAGCACCAAACTGGGCAACGCCTGCCGACATTTTATCGAGCAGGTTGCGCTGCGCCTCGGCCTGGCGGCGGTTGGTGGCCAGCGCATCATTCAATTCCTGGACATCGATCGCGATACCGCCAATGCCGATCTCGCCCATCGGGATATCGAAGGTACGGAACTGGCGGCGCTGCCCCTTGACCGTGGTTGCGACCAGTCGTTCGATCGCGCCCCCGCTTTCATTGGCCCGTGCGGCTATGGCCATCGGATGCTCTGCGCCAAGCCCCTCGATCAGTTCGACGCCTTCATCAACAACATTATCCGCATTCGCCGCGCCAACGGCGTCGGCATAGGCCTTATTGACGAAGGTCAGGTGAAGGTCGCTGCCACGATGCCACATCGGCAGCGGCGAGGCTTCGATCAGGCCTGCCAATGCCTCAAAGGCGTTGCGCGCCGAACGCGATTCCCCCTCAAGCTTTTCAAGGTCGAGCACGATCTCGGTAAGATCATACAGCCAGAGCACGGCGGCCCCTTGCGGATAGATTTGCGCATCGGCCGTGTCGATCCGCGCCATCAGCCGACGATTGGAGTTCGGAAGCGCCAACCGTCTGACCCGCGTCTGCCCTGTTCGCTGGGCCGCACGAACATCCTCCTGCAACCCCTGCCAGTCAGCCGCAACGTCGCCGATGGACAGTTGAGTCGTGAGTTCGGATATCGATGGGAGCCGATCGACACCGATCATTTTCCAGAACCTGTCGGATGCCTCAATCGCGCCGTCATTGCGGATCACAGCCGGAAGCGACGGCGATGTTTCAATCAGCCGCACGAGCCGGCGCGAATTGTTGATCATCGCTTCGGCCTTGCGGCGCACGGCAAGGCCTTGCCAAACCGCCCAACCGGCGGCGATCAGCCAGACACCCAGCAGCAGCCCGACCAAAGCGGGAACCAGGCCATGGCCTGCCATCACCTTATCACCGCTTGCATTTGTGCCATGAAAATTGCGGTGCAACGAAAGGCCGTCGGAAGCAACAAAAAAGGCCCGCACATGGCGGGCCCTTCTTTGCGTTTCCTGTTACCGACCGATCAATAGCGGTAATGATCGGGCTTGAACGGGCCTTGCTGGGTCACGCCGATATAGGCGGCCTGCTTCGGCGACAGGGTCGTCAGCTTCACACCCAGCTTTTCCAGGTGAAGCGCAGCCACCTTCTCGTCGAGATGCTTGGGCAGAACATAAACCTCGTTCTTATATTCGTCATTCTTGGCGAAAAGCTCGATTTGCGCCAGCACCTGATTGGTGAAGGACGAGCTCATCACAAAGCTGGGGTGGCCGGTGGCGCAGCCCAGATTGACCAGACGGCCCTTGGCAAGGACAATGATTTGTTTGCCATCAGGGAATTCGACCAGGTCAGTGCCCGGCTTCACTTCGGTCCATTTATAATTGTCGAGCGCTGAAATCTGGATCTCGCTATCGAAATGGCCGATGTTGCAGACGATCGACATCGGCTTCATCGACTTCATATGTTCGGCGGTGATCACATCTTCGTTGCCGGTGGCCGTCACGAAGATGTCGCAACGCTCAACCGCTTCTTCCATGGTGACGACTTCATAGCCTTCCATCGCCGCCTGCAGCGCGCAGATCGGATCAATTTCGGTGACCATGACGCGCGCGCCGCCCTGGCGCAGCGAAGCGGCCGAGCCCTTGCCGACGTCACCAAAACCGGCAACGCAGGCGACCTTGCCGGCGAGCATGACGTCAGTCGCGCGGCGGATGGCATCAACCAGCGATTCTTTGCAGCCATATAGATTGTCGAACTTCGACTTGGTGACGCTGTCATTCACATTGATCGCGGGGAAAGGCAGCTTACCGTCCTTGGCGATCTGGTAAAGACGATGGACGCCCGTGGTGGTCTCTTCCGAAACGCCCTTAATGTTCTTCACGCTTTCCGTGAGATATCCCGGCTTCGCCTTGAGGAAGGCGTTGAGCGCGCGGACAAATTCGATTTCTTCGGCATTGGATGGTTCAAAAAGCGTCTCACCCGCTTCGACCCGGGCGCCCCAGAGCGCAAACATGGTGGCATCGCCGCCATCGTCGAGGATCAGGTTGGTGGTGGTGTCGTCGCCCCAATCAAAGATGCGGCCGACATAGTCCCAATAATCGGCCAGGCTTTCGCCCTTCACCGCGAACACCGGAATGCCTGCGGCGGCAATGGCAGCGGCGGCATGATCCTGCGTGGAAAAGATGTTGCAGGTCGCCCAACGCACTTCTGCACCCAGATCGACCAGCGTTTCGATCAGCACCGCAGTCTGGATCGTCATATGCAGCGAACCGGTGATCCGCGCACCCTTCAACGGCTTTGATGCACCATATTCCTTGCGCAGCGCCATCAGGCCCGGCATTTCGGTTTCGGCAATCTTGATTTCAGCCCGTCCGAAATCGGCGAGCGAAAGGTCGGCAATCACATAATCTGCGGCCACGGGAAAACTCCGGCTAGGGGATTGGAATTGCCCGCCCCCTAGCGGAGACGTCCGCAGAAAGCAATCTCAATATAAAGATTGCTTTATATGATATAGGCTCAACGCCGTGACGCGATCGCCACGGAACAATTATGTGCAGCCTGTCGTGGTACGCCTACAATTTCATCGGCCAAACGCGCCAATGCGCTGGCTTCCTGCCGAACATGGGAAAGCTCGTTCGACAGCTTTGCGAGCTTCGCACAATCAGGACTGCCGTTCCCGCCACCATAATAGTTGGACAGCGCAATCATGAATCGGTCCAGCTCTTCGAAAGCGGCCTTTTCGCCCATTGTCCTGGCATAACGCGCTTTGATGATATTGTGCTGGCTCGCCAGTAAATCGTTATTCTGACGCACAAACCGGTTGTAATCGCTCAAAAAATTATCATTCCCGAACCGGCAACGAAGTGCCGAAACCATAAGCATCTGGTTCATATTAGCGATGCGTGCTGCATCTTGCTCGGCGTTGGTCCAACATGCCTGTGCCGGTGTCGCCACCAGCGAAGCAGTCAGTAAAACCGCCGCGATACTCGCTGCAAACTTCTTCATTTCAACACCCCTCCAGCAACCTTGGAAAGGCGACAATGCGGGAGCGTGTTTACCGAAATTTCAACCTGTGTGATGAAGCAAAGTTAACCATGTGGCCTGTTGCTCCAATGTCACGTCCGAACAACAAGCGGACCTTGGAACCGACAAAGACAATCCCTATTTGCATGAAGCACACATGCCATTATGCGGCAGACGACGCTCATAATTTGGCCAAGGAAGGAAATGCCATGACGATCAAAGTAGGTGATAAACTCCCCGACGTGAAACTGGTGAAGGCAACGGCAGAAGGACCGCAGCCTGTTCAAAGCTCGGATTATTTCGCTGGCCGCAAGGTTGCGCTTTTCTCGGTTCCGGGTGCCTTCACGCCGACCTGTTCCGCGCGCCATCTTCCCGGCTATGTAGAAAAAGCGGATGAACTGAAAGCCAAGGGCATTGATGAAATCGCCTGCACCGCAGTCAATGACGCCTTTGTTCTGGGTGCATGGAACAAGTCGGGCGGTTCGGACGCCATCACCATGCTGGCAGACGGCAATGGCGATTTTGCCCAAGCCGTAGGTCTCACCATGGACGGTAGCGGTTTCGGCATGGGCAAGCGCGGACAGCGTTTCTCGATGATCGTAAATGATGGCGTTGTCGAACAGCTTAACGTCGAAGCCCCCGGCGATTTCAAGGTCAGCTCCGCCGACCATATGCTTGGTCAGCTCTAAACTCAGGCTGAAACAAACATAAGGCCAAGTGGTTAAAGCCATGATGCCAGCGTTAGGGCGGGGTCATTCCCGCCCTTTTTGCTTGCCAAAAGACGTAGAATAGGGAAACCGTCTTCATGGCTACAGAAAAGACACAAGACATAATCCGCCAGATTACTCAGCGTTACGATGCATCAGTCGAACGCCTGCGCACCGCACTTGCTGCTTATTTGAAAGACCGTACCGCGCCTAACGCGGTGGACCGCGCTAATGGTGCTTTTGCTTATCCAGAACTCGTGATCCGTTATGACGGCGTTGAAAAATCGAGCGGTTCAAACCTCGCATTTGGTCGCCTTGAAAAACCGGGCACTTACCGCATCACATTGACCCGTCCTGAAATATTCGGTGATTATCTGGAAAGCCAGATTGAACTTCTGGTCGAACAATTCGAAATCCAGATGGAGGTTCACGCAGGACGGCAGGAAATCCCCTTCCCCTATGTGCTCGACGGGCTCGATCTGGGCGACGTTTCACCAACCGAGCTATCCAAATATTTTCCAGCAACCGAGCTTGCGCATATCGGTGACGAAGCCGCTGACGGCCTGCTGATTGCAGATGAAAACGGCCTGCCGCTGTCACTTTTTGACGGATTGCGAACCGATTTCTCGCTCGCCCGGCTCAAACATTATACAGGGACCCCGCCGGAACATTTCCAGCGCTATATCCTCTTCACAAACTATAATCGCTATGTTGACGAGTTTGTCGCATGGGCGTGCCAGCAGGTCGGCAAAGGGCGCTACACAGCGCTCTCCGGTGCAGGCGGGCTATATGTCGACGAATCTACCGAGGACCATGCGCAGTTGGTTGCCGACAGCACATGGCGCAAGCATCAGATGCCAGCCTATCACCTGATGGCGGATGGTGAGACTGGGATCACGTTGGTTAATATCGGCGTCGGCCCTTCCAATGCGAAGAATATCTGCGACCACCTTGCCGTGTTGCGTCCCGAAGTCTGGCTGATGATCGGCCATTGCGGCGGCCTGCGCGATACGCAGCGGATCGGCGACTATGTGCTTGCGCACGCCTATTTGCGCGACGACAATATTCTCGACCGCGTTCTTCCGCCCGAAATCCCCATCCCGCCCATTGCCGAAGTGCAACAGGCTCTCGAAGCTGCAGCCGTGCAGGTATCGGGAACCAGCGGTGCTAACCTGAAACGCAGGATGCGCACTGGAACGGTTGTCACTACCGACGACCGCAATTGGGAATTGCGCTATACCGACAGCGCATTGCGTTTCTCCCAGTCGCGTGCGGTCGCAATCGACATGGAATCGGCAACGATTGCGGCACAGGGTTATCGCTTCCGCGTGCCCTATGGCACCCTGCTGTGCGTCTCGGACAAGCCACTGCATGGCGAAATCAAACTGCCGGGTCAGGCCAACCGTTTCTATGAAGAGGCGATTGCCGCACATCTGCAGATCGGCATCCAAACCTGTGAATTGCTGCGCGAAGCCGGCAACAGCCTGCACAGCCGCAAATTGCGTGCATTTAACGAACCCCCTTTCCGTTAAGGACCGACATGGACCATTGCCCGCCTTTATCCCGTTCAATTGCTGGCCGTGTGGCCATTGTCACTGGCGCTGCGGGCGGCATGGGGCGGGCAACCGCGCTGTTATTTGCAGCGGAAGGCGCCAAGGTTGCCGTGTGCGATCTTGATACCGCCGGATGCGAGTCAGTGGTGGCAGAAATTAGCGCGGCCGGCGGGACGGCACTGGCCTGCCCACTTGACGTTGCCAATCATGATGCAATCAAGCTGAACATAGAAAAAATCACCGGACATTTCGGCGGCATCGATATCCTCGTCAACAATGCCGGTATTTCCGCATTTTGCCCGCTCGATGCTGGCAACGAATATGACATGATATGGGACCGCGCACTTGCGATCATGCTGACCGCGCATCAGCGCATGGTGCGCGCCGCCCTGCCCTGGTTGCGAAAAAGCGACGCTGCGCGCATCGTCAACATTGCCTCAACCGAAGGGCTGGGGGCCACGCCGGGCGATACGCCCTATGTCGCTGCAAAAACGGGCGTTACGGGGCTTACCCGCGGACTTGCCGTCGATCTGGGCAAGGAAGGCATCACCGTCAATTGCATCTGCCCCGGCGCACGGCGCTGCGCCGCTATGCCTGGCCTGAGGAGGTTGCGCACATGACACTCAGCCTTGTCCTGCCCGCGGCAAGCTATGTTACCGGGGCAGTCATCCCCGTTGACGGGGGGCTGACGGCCCGGAACGCCTAACCGAGATATAGTCTGCTCTCTGCTCAGTTGCCTTGGTAGAAAGCAACTTGGGTGAAGTTGATAGACTCAACAGGAACGCCGTCGACCATTGCTGGCCGAAGTTTCAAAGAGCGGCACAGCTTCCACTTTGCAGCATTATCCAATGCTTGATAACCGGAGGTTGCAGCAATCGTGCAATCTCTCGCTTTACCGTTCACGCCGACGATGAGCCTGACGACAACTGTCCCCTGTTCGCCATTGACCAGACTATTGCTAGGATAATCATCCGTCGAAATCGGCGGTTTTCCTGATAGCGATTGCGGGGGAACGAAGCCCGCTGGAACATCGGCTATCCAAACGGGAGCTTTGGAAATGACAGGTTTGCTCGCGGCGCGAAAAATGACCGTTTTGCATGCCTGTTTGTCTGCCAATGCGCTTCCGCTCGTTTTTGTAACAATGCAATTATTGGGCCCGAGGATATAGCCATTACTCACAAATTTAACTTCGGCCTGAGCTTCTTTAGGTTCGGCTACACCCGCTGGGACACTGACCAAAAACATCGAGTATTGGTCCTCTGTAGCGTGCAGAGCTGCTGCGGCTAAGCACACTACAGAAGCGAATTGCATGCTTCTTACCATCCCTTTTTTTGGCCCTTATTCTGCTGCTTAAGCCAATCCATCAGCGGCTTGAAATAATCGAGCATCGCCTTGCCTGACATTTCGCGGCTGCCGGTGAAGGCTTCCAACGCATCGGGCCAGGGCTTGGACGCGCCCATTTCGAGCATCGCGTTCAGTTTCGTGCCGACATCCTTATTCCCATAGAATGAGCAGCGGTGCAGCGGCCCCTTCCATCCGGCTGCGTCGCAAGCGGCCTTGTAGAATTGGAACTGCAGGATGCGCGCGAGGAAGTAACGCGTATAGGGCGTGTTCCCCGGAATATGATATTTAGCACCCGGATCGAATGCATTGGCGGGCCGTTCAGCAGGCGGAACGATACCCTGATATTGGCGGCGCAAATCAGTCCATGCCTTATTGTAATTGGCAGGCGCGATCGAACCGTTGAACACGCCCCAGCGCCATTTATCGACCAGCAGGCCAAAAGGCAGAAAGGCCACCTTGTCCATCGCCTGACGCAAAAGCAGGCCAGTATCCTTGTCCGCACTCGGTACCTTGTCCTTGTCGAGCAGGCCGATCTGAACAAGATATTCGGGCGTGATCGACAGGGCCACGGCATCACCAATCGCCTCATGAAAACCGTCATTCGCGCCGTTCAAGTGCAGATAGCTCTGCTGATTATAGGCGCGCTGGTAGTAATTGTGGCCGAGTTCGTGATGGATGGTCACGAAATCACTCGAATTGACCTTGATGCACATCTTGATGCGCAGATCGTCAACATTGTCGATATTCCACGCAGACGCATGGCAAACCACTTCGCGGTCACGCGGTTTCAGGAATTGCGAACGCGCGTAAAAACTTTGGGGCAGCGGTGCAAAGCCGAGTGAAGAGAAAAAGCCCTCTCCAATCTTCACCATGCCGATCTCGTCGATATTCTTCGCCTTCAGCAGATCGCCAATATCATAGCCGATATCGCCCGAACCCGCGGGGGCAACAATATCGTATATGTTGCCCCATTCCTGTGCCCACATATTGCCGAGCAAATCCGCCCGGATCGGGCCGGTCTTGGCCTGCACTGCATCGCCATATTTGGCGTTAAGCTTTCCGCGGACAAAGGTGTGCAGTTCGTCATAAAGCGGCTTCACTTCCAGCCACAGCTTATCGGTCAAAGTCGCAAACTCATCAGCCGGCATGTCATAGCCCGAACGCCACATCGCGCCGACATCCTTGAAGCCAAGCTCGGTCGCGCCGTCATTGGCAATTTCGACCATCCGGGCGTAATCCTTGCCCATCGGTTGGCCCACATTGTCATGCCAGCTGACCCACATTTCCTTCAATTCTTCGGGATTCCGGCTGGCGCCCATTTCGGCTTCGATGTCGGAGCCGCTGATAGGCTGCCCCTTCAGCATGCCCTTGCCCTTGCCGTAAGAGGATTGCAGACGGGTGGCGATGGTCGCCAGCTCGGCTGCCGCGCCCTCGCGCGTCGGTGCGGGCAACACAAGGCCGCCGCGCAATATATCGAGTTTACGCCGGGTCTCGGCAGTCAGCCCGGGTACAGCCTGATATTTGGCCGCTTCAAGTGCATATTGAACCGCTTTTTCGGTGCCAACCTCGCCATATTTCGCTGCCAGCGCATCGGTATCGTCGATGATATAGGTTGCGTTGATCCATGCAACGCGGCCGCCCTCTATCGAAAAGCCGAACAGGTCTTTTTCGGCTTTCGCAACAAAAGCCTCTGCATCGGCGACAGTCGGCGCATTTTCCTGCGCCATGACCGGTGTGGCCATCAGCGCGGCCGATAGCGCCAGCGTTGATATAAATTTCTTCATTTCGAAACTCCCCGAACAAAATCTATGCAGACGCACTGCGCCTGCGTCGGATGCAGGTCAAGACGGACGGTCTGCCCTTCGCCGAAGCCAGAGCGCTACTGGCAGAGACGACAGCGTGATCATGAAAGCAATCGACTTGATCGGCCGCGCCGCCGCCGCCAGCGCGGCAAAACTGTCCGTGCCTTGGCCTTCCAATAACTGGATGAACTGGCAGATTGTTTCCGAATAGTCGCTGACGATGAAAACCACCGCCGCGCCCAAAACCACATTGCCCAACCGCCGCACCCGGGGCGAGGCATGGCCGCGCAGCATCTGCCCGCCCGTGGCTGCACCTATGCCATATATGGCAATGAAGACCAGATCGATCGCCATGCTCGTCTGTGCCAGCCAGAGCACGCCATCGGCCTGCCACTGTTGCTGGATCAGATTGACCTTCGCCGCACTGGCTGCCGCCTGATGATCGCTAATCCCGAAGGGCGCGACTTCGTTTGAAAGCGAGGGGTTGATCGCAATCATCACCGCGAGCAGCAGCAATCCACCAAGCCATAGCCGCCAGAAAGTTTTTTCCTGCGCAGATTCGCCCGCTGTCGTCATGATGCCAGATACTCCACCATGGCCTGCCCCAATTCGGGCTTGGTCACTGCGCTCATATGATTGCCCGGAACAGCGATCAATGCAGCCTGAGGCAGCACATCTGCGAGAGCGGCTGCAGACCCATTGTCGTCGTCGTCGTCCCCGCAAATCACGCCCACCGGAAGGTCGAACCCCGCGAGCGCCTCCACCGGCGTATCGACAAAGCTGCCGAGGATATTGAGCAGCGCAACCGGATCGCCGCCCGTTGTTTTCAAAAATGCCTCGACCATGAATGCCGCCGATCCGCGCGGATGTTCGCCCAAATGGGTCAAAACATGGCGGAAATGGCTTGCCCGCGCCCCGGTATCGGTCAGCCCCTTAAGGCCCATCCCTGAAATGATGGCCTTGCGCGGCCGACAACCGCGGGCGAGCATCCGCGCCACGGTGCGCCCACCAAGCGAATAGCCGGCGAGGTCGAAATCCGCGAGCGCCAGATGATCGAGCAACGCAAACTGATCATCCGCCAGAATATCGCGTCCATAAAGTGCGCGATCATGCGGCTTGTCGCTATGTCCATGTGCGCGCAGGTCTGGCATGATCACGCGATAGCCCGATGACGCCAGCAAGCCGGCATGGCCGTAGCGGATCCAGTTGGTATCCGCATCGCTCATATAGCCATGAATGAGGATTAGCGGACGCCCTTCTCCCAGTTCCTTTACCGCAATCTCGACGCCATCATGCGCGGCAACCCGATATTCTTTCATTTGTCAGCCTTTTTCCATCTTTCGACCAGTGACGGATATTCATCGCAGCGCATCCTGTCGAGCGCGCGCGTATCAAGCCATGCCTCATGGATGGACTCTGCGCCGAAATGGCTGGTGGGGATGAAACCATCAGGATCGTCGAGGCTGCCCAAAGTGACATCGCATCTTTCGGCGTCGGGATATTCGAACCCCAAAGGCGTCCCGCACCCGCTGCAAAAGGGACGCTGCGCAATCGGCGAGCTGGCATACCAATCCGGCTCGGACAGCCATTGCCGCTGTTCCTTGCGCATATTGATGAAAGCCGCAGCCACGCCACCGGTTGCCCGCTGGCACATCCTGCAATGGCAAAGATAGGCTTTGCGGTTCTCGAGCGTGAGCGCATAGCGCACCCTTCCGCACTGGCACCCGCCGGTGAATGTTTCGGTCATTGTGCCGGGATACAAGGAAATCCCAAGCGCACAAGCGCATTGCATATAATAAGCATTGCTATTATATAGTTTGCTATGAGTGAAGATCTTGGCTTTCTGATCGGCGACACCGCGCGACTGATGCGGCGTTCATTCGACGAACGTGTCCGGACCCAGGGCATGACCCGCGCGCAGTGGCGCGTGCTGGGGTTGTTGTTGCGCTTTGGCGGCAGCACCCAGGTAACCCTTGCCGAAATGATGGACGTAGAACCTATCACCGCGGCGCGAATGATCGATAGGCTGCAAGAGGCGGGTCTGGTCGAGCGCCGCGCAGACCCTGCGGACCGGCGTGCCTGGCGTATCCACCTCACCGAAAAAGGCGAATCGAAACTCGAAGAACTGCGCCCGACCGCCCTTTCGCTGTATGACGATGCAGTAAGCGGGCTGAACCAGACGCAGCAGGCAGAGCTGGAAACAATGCTAAATATCATCCGATCGAATCTGACACGCAAATCTGCGGAGACCACCCATGGCTGAGGCTGACGCACGGATCGAAAGCATGGCACAGGCGGAAACAGGTCAAACGGACAAGCCGATGCGCAAATGGCTGCGCCTGGCATTGCTGCTATCGCTGCCTTTGGTGCTGCTTGTCGGCGGTATCGTCTACTATCTTGCCAATGACCATTATGTTTCAACCGACAATGCCTATGTGCAGCAGGAAAAGGTTTCGGTTGCATCTGAAATTGGCGGCCGCATTGTCGAGGTTGCGGTAAGCGAAAACCAGCATGTCGTTGCAGGCGACCTTCTGTTCCGCATCGATCCAGAACCGTTCCGTATTGCGGTCGCACAGGCAGAGGCCTCGATTGCCGCTGCTCAGGTGAAGGTCATCACGATGCAGACCGATCTTGGCAACAGCAGCGTCGATATTGACAGCGCGCGCGAAAATGTCGCCTTTTATACCGAGGAATTTAAACGCCAATCGGCGTTGATGGAGCGCGGTTTTACGACCAAGGCACGTATGCAGGCCGCTGAACATGCCTTATCCGAAGCGCGCAGCCGGCTTGCCCGCGCCGAAGGCGATGCCCGCATGGCCCGCGCAGCACTGACCACAGGCGCTGCTGCACCGGGTATCAATCCCGGCGTTCTTTCGGGCCAAGTGCAGCGGGATAAGGCGCTGTTCGATCTTGGCAAAGCAGAAGTCCGCGCCCCTGCCAGCGGCATAGTAAGCCAGGCGGAACGTCTGCAATTCGGTCAAATGATGGTGCAGGGCTTGCCTGCGCTTACTATTGTCACCGATGGCAATGGATGGGTTGAGGCCAATTTCAAGGAGACCGATCTCGCCAAAATGCGGGTCGGCCAGCCTGCCGAGCTCCGTTTCGATGCCTATCCCGATTTGAAATTGAAAGGCCGCGTTGCCAGCATCGGTGCAGGAACAGGATCGGAATTTTCTGTGCTGCCCGCACAAAATGCCAGCGGCAACTGGGTCAAAGTCACCCAGCGCGTCCCCGTGCGCATCGAGATCATAGGAAAATCAAGGCGGCAAATGATAGCCGGACTGTCTGCGCATGTCCGCATCGACACCAGCAAATAATCTGCCTCAGCCGGGCACGGCTGCCCTGCCTGTCAAGCATCGCGGGTTGCTGACGCTTGCCGTGATGGGCGCATCAATTGTCCAGATCCTCGATTCAACAATCGCCAATGTAGCCATCCCGCACATGCAGACCAGCCTAGGCGCATCGATCGACAGCGTCACTTGGGTACTCACCAGCTACATTCTTGCAACCGCTGTGACCATGCCTGCTGCGGGCTGGCTATCCGACAGGGTCGGCTCGCGGCGGCTGTTCCTATTTGCCGTTGCAGGCTTCATCGTTGCATCCATGCTCTGCGGCATTGCAACCAACCTGACGCAGATGGTCCTATTCCGTGTTTTTCAGGGAATTTGCGCAGCCTTTATTGGCCCGCTTTCGCAAACCATTTTGCTCGACATCAATCCCCCTGAACGCGCGCCCAAGGCGATGCAGATCTGGGGCATGGGAATTATGATTGCCCCGATTTTCGGGCCTATGATCGGAGGCTGGCTGACCGAAAGCTACAATTGGCGCTGGGTATTTTTTATCAACCTTCCGATTGGAATACCGACGCTGCTGATCCTCTGGTGGCTACTGCCCTCGCGCAAGATTACCGACCGGAAACTTGATGTTTTCGGTTTCGCAATGCTTGCGCTCGCGCTCGCCTCGCTGCAACTGATGCTTGACCGGGGACAGCATGAAGACTGGTTCGAAAGTTGGGAAATCATCATCGAACTGGGTGTAGCGATCGCCGCTTTCTGGATGTTCGTCGTCCACAGCATGACACGCAAAAAACCGCTATTTGATCCGGCTGTGATCGGGAACAGCAACTTTCTGACGGCGATGATGTTTGCGGCGCTCATCGGACTAATGATGATCGGCACCTTCGCCCTCCTGCCGCCAATGCTGCAGACTATCTACGGCTATTCCGTGATCGACACCGGCGTCTTGCTGGGCCCGCGCGGCGGCGGCATATTGATTGGAATGGTAGTGGCCGGACGCCTGATCAACCATCTCGACATCCGCTGGATCATCTTCATCGGATTTGCACTTGTGGCTGCGTCGATGTGGATGATGACAGGCTGGACCTTGGAGATGGGCGGATACGAGATCGTAACCGCCGGTCTTGTACAGGGGGTTGGCATGGGAATTACCTTCATGCCCACAAATGTCGTCGCCTTTTCAAAGATCCCCCTGTCTATGCGGACTGATGCGTCCAGCGTTCTTTATCTGGCACGCAGCCTCGGCGGCAGTCTGGGCATTTCAATCAGCGTGACAATGTTGACCCGGAGCATGCAAATCAACCATGAAGAACTGGGCAGCCATATCACTTCCTCCAGCTTTGGTATCATCGACCCTGCAACGGCGGATCGCTGGGGCGGGTTGGGCGATGTTGCCTTGCGGATCATAGACATGGAGATCAACCGACAGGCTGCCATGATCGCCTATCTCAGCGATTTCCAGTTGTTGTTCTATATCGTTCTGGCAATCATGCCGCTCGTGCTGCTGGTGAAACCGGTCAATCCATCTGCGCCCCTGCCACCGCCGTCAGACCATTAACACCGGCTCAGCCACTCCATCGGCTGCGCGGCACGCCCTGAATATATAACAGCGCGGTAAGATCATTGTGCCGCATGGCAAAGTTCGCCTTGGCCTCAAGCGCCGGCTTTGCATGATAGCTGGCGCCAATTCCGCCGCCCGCAATCGCCGCCTCGATCATCGGTAAATCATTGGCACCATCACCGACTGCAAGGATGTGGCCGGGGTTGATGCCAAGCCTCGCTGATGCAGCAAGCAATTGCCGCGCTTTTTCCGCAGCATCGACAATCGAACCCGTTACCGTGCCGTCCAGCAAATCGCCATCGATGCCAAGCTGGTTCGCGGCCATGCTATCAAAACCTGCCATCCCCACTACCGCAGCGACGAAATCTGTGAACCCACCAGAAACCAGCAGGCCATGGGCGCCCCAGCCACGCATGGTTGCCAGCAATTCGGCAGCGCCGGGCGTCAATCGCACTCTTTCATCGATGCACTGCGTTATGTTGTCGCGGTGCAAGCCTTTCAAAAGCGCGACGCGGGCACGCAATGCACCCTCAAAATCAAGCTCCCCTTGCATCGCGCGTTCTGTAATCTCGGCAATCTCGGCCTTGATCCCGGCATAATCGGCCAGTTCGTCGATGCACTCGACCGTGATGATGGTGCTGTCCATATCGGAAACGAGCAACATCTTGCGGCGTGCAGCAACAGGCTGAACCGCAATATCTGCGGCGGTTTCCATGGGGCTTAACGCGGCACGTCCGCCTGTAAGCTCGCCTTCAAAGCCAATATCGGCAGCATGATCGGCATCGAGCCATTCAGGATCAACGGGCTCAAGCCCTGCCTCACGCAGACGGTCAGCTGCTTCAGAAAGCATGCCATGGTTCAGGCGATCTGCCGCTATCAGTGTGGCGACATTTGTGGAAGAAGCTGCGGGCATGACGAATCCGATGAAGAGGCTGGGCGTTATTGCCGGTCCTACAGCAAGCGGCAAGACCGCATTGGCATTGCGACTGGCCCAGCGCCACGCTGTGACGATCATCAACGCCGATAGTGCGCAAGTCTATGCCCACTTGCCCGTTCTGAGTGCACAACCGACAGCTGCCGAAATGGCGCAAGCCCCGCACAGGCTGTTCGGGTATCTTGATGGGCGCATTACCTGCTCGGCCGCGCAATGGGCAGCAGACGCCAAGACGGAAATTGTCCTGGCATGGGATCAAGGCCGTTTACCCCTGCTGGTCGGCGGGACGGGCCTTTACCTTCGAACCTTGCTGGATGGCATTGCCCCCATCCCCGAAATTGATGCCGATATACGCGCTCATGTCCGCCAAATGACCCTTACCGAGGCTCGTGAAGCGCTTGCCGCTGAGGATGCAGCCTCGCTGGCACGCCTTTCCGGCAATGATGACAGCAGAATAAAGCGTGCGTTGGAGGTGGTCCGTGCCACCGGGCGGAGCATCCTTGCCTGGCGTGAAGCGAAAAGTGGGGGCATTGCGGCAGAGGTTGATCTTTCGGCGTTGGTCCTGCTCCCGCCGCGTGATTGGCTTCACGAACGTTGCGACAGACGCTTTACCGCCATGATGGACGGTGGCGCGGTCGCAGAGGTGGACGCATTGCTCAAATATGATCTTCCCGCCGACGCACCGGTGCTGCGGGCAATCGGTGTGCCCGAAATTGCGGCGATGCTGCGCGGCGATATTAGCCGCGACGAAGCGGTTCTGCGTGGTCAGGCTGCAACTCGCCAATATGCAAAACGGCAATATACCTGGTTCCGCAATCAACCCCCGGATGATTGGATGCGGCATGAAGAGGTATTTAATGACTCTCAAATCGAACAAATTGAAATATTATTACGTATTTAAGGGTTGACATGCCATTTTCTAATCCGTAACGAGCGCGCTCTTGCCAACCTTGCTGCGTCGCAACATAGGTCAGCTTCTTCTGGATGAAGGATGGTTTTGTGCCCGAAAAAAGCGGCGCCGACATATTGATCGAAGCCCTGCTCGCGCAGGGTGTGGACACCGTTTTCGGCTATCCCGGCGGCGCTGTGCTGCCCATTTATGATGCGCTTTTCCAGCATTCGAAAATCCGGCACGTCCTCGTCCGCCA
>JAJTFR010000060.1 GCA_021298455.1 Sphingomonadales bacterium
ATCGTCGTTCCCGGTTCCGGCCTTGTAAAGGCACAGGCCGAGGCAGAGGGCCTTGACCGCATCTTCATCGACGCAGGCCTCGAATGGCGCGAACCCGGCTGCTCTGCCTGTCTCGGTATGAATCCCGACAAAGTCCCGCCCGGCGAACGCTGCGCCTCCACCAGCAACCGCAATTTTGTAGGGCGACAAGGCCCGGGTGCGCGCACCCATCTTGTCAGCCCCGCCATGGCAGCGGCGGCGGCAGTAACCGGGCGGCTTGCCGATGTTCGGGAGTTGGTCGCATGAACCCCGTTTCCACCATCTCCGGCAAGGCCTATCCCTTTGGCCTCAAAAATGTCGATACCGACGTCATTATCCCGGCAGCATGGCTGAAAACGATCAGCCGCACCGGCCTTGGCAAGGGCGCGTTCGAGGCGCTGCGCAAGGAACCGGACAATCTGTTCGACAGCGCGCCCTATGCCGGTTCGCCCATCCTGATCGCAGGCGACAATTTCGGCTGTGGTTCCAGCCGTGAACATGCCGCATGGGCGTTGGCCGACATGGGCATAACGGCCGTGATCGCGCCCAGCTTTTCCGACATATTTTCAGGCAATGCGTTCAAGAATGGCCTGTTGACGGTCGTCTTGCCGCAGGAAGCGGTCGACCGTTTGCTGCAGGTTGCTCAGGAAAATCCCGATTTACCCGATCCGATCCATATTGATCTGGAAAACCAGGTGGTGACCACGCCCTTTCAGGATCGCTTCACGTTTGAAATTGACCCGTTCCGCAAGCATTGCCTGCTGAACGGCCTCGACGAAATCGGGATCACACTGGCAAGCAGCGATGCGATTTCCGTCTATGAGGCAAAGCTGGCGGCGGAAAAGCCCTGGCTGGCGCCGCACATGATTTGAGGAGAGTGAGAGAAATGAAAGCGCTGTTATCGACTGCCACTGGTGGCCCCGAAACCCTGGTACTGGGCGAATTGCCTGAACCCACTGCTGGCCCCGGACAGGTTGTCGTCGCGGTCAAGGCCTGCTCCATCAACTTTCCCGACACATTGATGATTGTCGACAAATACCAGTTCAAACCGCCTCGCCCATTTGCGCCGGGCGGCGAGATTGCGGGCGTGATCGAAGCCGTTGGCGAAGGCGTCACCAGCTTTGCTATCGGGGACCGGGTAATGGCGGGCTGCGGCAATGGCGGGTTGTCTGAAAAAATCGCGGTATCGGCACACAACCTCTACAAAATGCCCGATGAAATGCCATTCGAAGACGGCGCCTCGATCCTGATGACCTATGGCACCAGTGCCCATGCGCTGAAGGATCGCGGACGGATGAAGCCCGGCGATAATGTGCTGGTCCTTGGCGGTGCAGGCGGCATCGGCATTTCGGCAATCGAACTGGCCAAGGCCTATGGCGGACGCGTTGTCGCCGGCGTATCCAGCGAGGCAAAGGCACAGGTTGCACGTGAAGCCGGAGCTGATGACGTGGTCGTCTATCCCTACCAGCCGTTCGACAAGGATCAGTCAAAAGCAGTCGCCGAAATGTTCAAGGCGGCTGCAGGCCCCAATGGTTTCGACATCATCTATGATACCGTTGGCGGCGATTATTCCGAACCAGCCGTACGTTCGATCGCCTGGGAAGGCCGCTTCCTTGTGGTCGGCTTCCCCGCCGGAATCGCAAAGTTGCCGCTCAACTTGACGCTGCTCAAAAGTTGCGATGTGTGCGGCGTCTTCTGGGGCGCCTACACGATGCGCGAACCGGAAAAGAACCGGGCGAACGTCAATGAACTGTTCGAACTTTACAAGGCCGGCAAGATCAAGCCCCGCATTTCGGAGACCTTTCCGCTTGAACAGGGCGGTGACGCAATTGCCAAGCTGGGCAATCGCGAAGCCGTCGGCAAGCTGGTGGTGACGATCTAAAACGCCGGTCGGCGATTTGGACAAATCTGCGGCGCGGAAAAGTTTCGCGCCGCACCGCCTTGCGCTACCGCCCCTTGTTTGGCAGTGCAGCCATACCTATTTCCAAACAAAGAGCCGGGGACTGACCATGACCACATTCAACGATCGCGAAAATGCATTCGAGAATAAGTTTGCCCGCGACGAAGAGTTGCAGTTCAAGGTGACCGCACGCCGCAACAAGCTGGTCGGGCTATGGGCAGCAGAGAAGATGGGGCTGACTGCCGAGGAATCGGACAGCTATGCCAAATCGGTTGTGCAGGCGGATTTCGAGGAAGCGGGCGACGAAGATGTCGTACGCAAGATCCTTGGCGACCTGACCTCTGCCGGCGTCGACAGCGACGAAGCAACGATCCGCGCGGCACTTGACGCGAAGATGGTTGAGGCGCGCCGCCAGTTTATCGAAGAGGCATAAGGCAAAAACGATGCCGATGGCGGCTGAAGAAATCGAAGGCATGATCAAGGCCGCTTTTCCCGATGCGACGGTCGAGATTACCGACCTTCGCGGCGACGGCGATCATTATGCCGCCCGTGTGGTGAGCGCCGCATTTAAGGGAATGCCCCGCGTGCGGCAGCATCAGGCGGTTTATAACGCGCTGGGTGGCCGGATGGGCGGCGTATTGCACGCACTGCAACTGACCACTGCAGTGCCGGAATGATTTTAGTAATTTGGAGTTGAGTGACATGTCCGCAAACGAACGCATCGACGAAATGGTCAAAGGCAATGACGTCGTCCTTTTCATGAAGGGCACGCCGCTTTTCCCGCAATGCGGCTTTTCCAGCCGCGCAATCGCGATCCTCGATCATCTGGGTGTCGAATATGCGAGCGTCGATGTGCTGCAGGATCAGGAAATCCGTCAGGGCATCAAGGAATATTCGGATTGGCCCACAATCCCCCAGCTCTATGTGAAGGGCGAATTTCTTGGCGGCAGCGACATCATGATGGAAATGTACGAAGCCGGCGAGTTGCACGAACTGGTCGAACAGCACGGGCTTACCAAGGCAAGCTGAGACCGGAAACCGGCCAGCGCCAGCGGGTGCATATGTAAACCCGACTTTCCAAAACCCTTGCTTATGGCTAAGCGGCCCTCATGCAGATGCCGCGCAGCGATATTCCTTATGTTGCCGACCTTTATGGCGAAACATTGCTTGGCGAAAGCGATGGAGGGTCGGCTGTACGCAAGAAACTGGCAGACTATTTTCCGGGGCTTGCCGCCGTTACCATAGCGGCCGCAGCCGCAACCTGGTTTTCCGAACATTATGGCATGCCGGTCATCCTTGCCGGTTTGCTGCTCGGCCTCGCGCTCAACTTCATTTCAACCCAGCCCAAGGTGCATGCAGGTCTTGATCTGTGCGGCACCACCGGGCTGCGCTGGGGTATCGTGCTTCTGGGCACACAGGTGACCGCGATGCAGATTGGCAGCCTGGGCGGCCTTGCATTTGCCGGGCTGGTCGCAATCATGGCACTGACCATTCTAGCAGGGCTGATAGGCGCACGATTGGGCGGGCAAAGCAATCTGGCTGGCTGGCTGGCCGGCGGAGCAACCGCAATTTGCGGTGCCTCTGCCGCGCTCGCCATTTATGCACTGATCGGCAAGAAACGCCTCGACCAGTCACAATTCACCCTGACCTTGGTTGGCATCACCATGGCGAGCGCGATTGCCATGTCCTTCTATCCGCTGATCGCCGCATGGCTTGATTTCAGCGACCGGCAGGCTGGTTTTCTGATCGGTGCCGCAACGCATGATGTCGCGCAGGCGCTGGGCGGTGGCTACAGCTATTCGCAAGCCGCTGGCGAGACTGCCACGATCGTCAAATTGTCGCGTGTCGCCCTGCTGGCGCCTGCCGTTGCGCTGATCGGGCTCGCAATCGGTTCAGCAGGCGGGGAATCGAAAGGGTTTCTGGGCCGGATACGCCTGCCTTGGTTCATCATCGCATTCTTTGCGCTCATGATTGCAAACTCGCTGGTGATCGCGCCGCCATGGGTCGCCGAATATGGCCTGATCATATCAAAGACGCTGTTGCTGTTTGCCGTCACCGCAACGGCCATGCGGTCACGCCTTGACGCATTGCTCAGTCAGGGCTGGCGGGCATTGCTTCCTGTGATCCTCGCCTCGCTGACTGCCTTCCTGCTTTCACTAGCCGTGGCGTCGACACTGTCATGACTGGGCAGCCATATGATCTTGCCGTCATTGGCGGCGGCGTGAATGGCTGCGGCATTGCACGCGATGCGGCCGGCCGGGGCGCAAAAGTGATCCTGTTTGAGCGCGGCGATCTTGCCAGTGGCACGTCATCGGGGTCGACCAAGCTGATCCATGGCGGGCTGCGCTATCTTGAACATTATGAATTCGGGCTGGTGCGCGAAAGCTTGATCGAGCGCGAGAAACTCTGGGCGATCGCGCCGCATATCATCTGGCCGATGCGATTCGTGCTGCCCTATCGCACCGGATTGCGCCCGCGCTGGATGCTGCGCGCCGGCCTTTTCCTTTATGATCATATTGGCGGGCGCAAGCGGCTGCCCGCAACGCGGACGATCGATCTTCGTAAGGACGCATCAGGCAAGGCGCTGAAAGCCGGTTTCTCGACAGCTTTCGAATATTCCGATTGCTGGGTCGATGATGCACGGTTGGTCATCCTCAACGCGCGTGATGCCGCCGATCATGGTGCTGACATCCGCACACGGACCGAGGTGAAGCGGCTCACCCGCACCGATGGGCTTTGGCGGATCGAGCTTGGCGACGGGGAAATCGTCATTGCCAAGGCGATTGCCAATGCTGCCGGGCCAGCCGTACTCAACCTGCTCGACCGGGTGCAGGCCCGCCAGCATAACCCTGACGAGAAAATCCGGCTCGTGCGCGGATCACATATCGTCGTGCGTCAGCGCTTTGACAGCCCGCAGGCCTATTTCTTCCAGAACCCCGACGGCCGCATCTTCTTTGCGATTCCTTATGAGGATGATTTCACGCTGATCGGAACGACGGACGCAGATCATCAGCCTGGCGACCCGATTGAAGCCAGCGCCGAGGAAATCGCCTATCTGTGCGCCGGGGCAAGCGAATATCTGCGCGAACCAGTGACGCCTGCCGACGTTGTGTGGAGCTATGCTGGCGTGCGCCCGCTTGTCGACGACGGGTCGGGCAAACCCGAAACGGCATCGCGCGGCTATCGCTTCGATGTCGACACCGATGCGAACGGAAATGCGCCATTGCTGTCGATATTCGGAGGCAAGATCACCACCTATCGCCATCTTGCAGAAGGTGCGATCGCCGAATTGGCGCGATGGTTGCCGCAATTCAAATCGGGCAGCTGGACTGCAAAAGCGCCGCTTCCCGGTGGCGGCTTTGCCATTGACGGCGCGCCCGCGCTGCGCGCCGAACTGGCGGCGGAGTATCCCTTCCTCGACGCCGCAACGGTCGACAGGCTGGTGCGCAGCTATGGTACCAGTGCGCGCGAATGGCTGGGCAATGCCCGGTCTGCAGCCGATCTTGGCCAAGCATTTGGCCATGGCTTGACCGAAGCAGAAGTGCGCTATCTGATCGACCGCGAATGGGCCCAGTCTGCCGATGACATTTTGTGGCGGCGCAGCAAATTGGGGCTGCGCTTCGATGGCGCGCAACGCACCACGCTCGAGGATTTTTGCGCGCGCGTTTAAGGGTTTAACTGCGGCCCTGTTGTTGTAACCTTGGCCCTCATGATTCGCGATGGGGGGCCATTTCATGCCGAAGGCCAGCGGCAATCAGGTTCCAGCAGCAGACAGGCGCTTTGCCGCCTTCATCAGCTATAGCCATGCCAATGCCGAAAGCGCTGCGTTGTTGCAGCGGCGGCTGGAGCGCTATCGCCTGCCTCCGCAGGTTGCCGCCGAAAAGGGCGAACGGAACCGGGCTATCGGACGCATCTTCCGCGATCGTGAAGATCTGGCCGCTGCGCCCAGCCTGACCGACGCCATCAAAGAGGCGCTGGCAGCATCAGACGCGCTTATCGTCATCTGTTCGCCAGCGGCCAAGGCATCGCGCTGGGTGGCAGAAGAAATCGCACTGTTCCGGCAGATCAACCCGGGCCGGCCCGTGCTCGCGGCCTTGGTCGATGGTGAACCCGCCGACGCCCTGCCCGAAGCGCTGACTGACGGCGGCCTTGAACCGCTGGCGGCAGATCTGCGCAAGGCGGGTGATGGCTGGTCGCTCGGCTTTCTGAAAATCGTCGCCGGAATTGCAGGCGTACAGCTCGATTCGCTGGTGCAGCGGGACGCCCAACGCCGCGTCCGCCGCGTGACATGGATCACGCTGGCGGCAGTAAGCGCGATGTTAGTGATGGCGGTGATGACCAGCTTTGCGATCCAAGCCCGTAACGAAGCCGCCCGGAAACGGGCAAGCGCCGAGGGGCTTGTCGAATATATGCTGACCGACCTGCGAACCAAACTGAAAGGCGTCAACCGCCTTGATGTGATGGAAGGCGTAAACGAGCGTGCGATGGCGCATTATCGCCAGCAGGGCGATCTTGCGTCGCTGCCCGCCGACAGTCTGGAACAGCGCGCGCGCATCCTTCTGGCAATGGGCGAGGACGATCAAAGCCGCAACAAGAACGACATTGCGCTTGCCAAGTTCGAAGAGGCGCACCGCGCGACCGCAGCATTGCTGGCCCGCGAACCCAGCAACAGCCAACGGATCTTTGCGCACGCACAGAGCGAATATTGGGTGGGCTATGCTGCATTTCGCGCAAACCAGCCCGACAAAACCATGCGGCACTTCCTGGAGTATAAACGGCTGGCTGACCGATTGGTCGCGCTCGAACCCGAAAAAGCCGAATGGCACCGCGAAGTTGGCTATGCCAATGGCAATTTGTGCACCCAATATCTGACCGAGCCGCTTGATGCGGATGCCGCCGTGCGTTTCTGCAAGCTGGCACTCGGCAATGTGCGCCGTTTCATCGCTGCACGCCCACAGGACCCTTCGGGCAGGATTGATCTCGCCAACCGCCATGCCTGGCTATCAGACGCATTGTTCGAAGCAGGGGCAATCGACGAGGCTTGGTCACACCGGCAGCAGCAGCTTGCTTTGCTTGATGCTGCGGTGAAAGCAGATCCACGCAACGCCGATTATCGCCTGCATTGGGCGCAGTTCTATATTGCCGTCGCGAAATTCCCGCAGACCCGCAACAATGTGGAGGCCAGCCGCGAGGCTTATCGCAAGGCGCGAAGCTATCTTGATGCGCTGCTTGCCGGCGATCCGGAGAATGAGGTTATTCGTAGCTACAGGAGCAAGCTTGACAACGCCTACCGATTTCTGACGTGACCAGCAGGAGCAGAAAGATGATGAAACAGCCGACCAAAGACGGATTTGCGCAAAAGAAGATAGGGTCGAAAAAGCCCGATGGCTTCTCTGACAATCCAATCAGGGCACAATTGACGCTTGCGCTGGAACAGCGCGGGCGGGCGATCGATCTCATCATGGTGGCGGGCAAAGCCTGCGACGAAGCCGCGTCGAACATTCTGCGTCAGACCAAGGAAGGTGAATTTTATCTGGCGATCGAAAAAGACACGATCATCAGCTTCGCACTTTCGGACAAGATCGACTGGCGCTGGAACCAGAAACAGGCCGCGTTGACGACCAAGGATGACCGCGAAACCCTATATGCGGTTGATGGCGGCTTCGACGATCCGCTGACCGGCGAGATCCAGTTTTACTGCAAGGCGCGCGGCGGCGATGTGCCACAGACCGACGGTTTGAGCATTGCGGTCGACCTGCAACAAAGCGGTGGAAGCTATCTTCCGATCACCATCGATCCCGATATCCGCAACCCGCCACCGGGCGGCGGCTGAAAGAAAGGACGCTGGATTTGGCGCAGGAGCACAGCCTGCAAACGATCCTGTCAATCGCACGCACAGGCGCGACATCGCGCGCCTGGGCGGCCTTCATCGCGGCCGGCTATGACCAGTCCGGAGATATGCGGGCACTGACGCTCAAGGGCCGGCTGTTGAAGGATCGTGCGCGTCTGGCAGCGGGCGCCGAACGCCAGGCACTGTTTGCCCAATCCGCCGAAGCCTATGAAATAGCGGCGGCGATCCACAATGACAGCTATCCGCTGATCAACGCAGCGGCGATGGCATTATTTGCCGGTGACAAAGCCCGTACACAGGCAATAGCCAGCCGGGTGCTCGAACTGATCGACGGCGGCGTCGATAGGGGTGAGACACCCTATTGGGGCCAGGCAACGCGCGCCGAGGCACTGCTGCTGCTTGATCGCCGCGAAGATGCCGAAGCCAGCTTTGCGCGGGCGATCCAACTGGCACCCGAAGCGTGGGAGGATCATGCCGCAACGCTGCGGCAGTTTGCGCTGCTGACCGCACAGCATGGCGGCGATGTGCGCTGGCTTGATCGCTTCCGTCCGCCGCCCGTGCTGCATTTCAGCGGAATGATGGGCATTGCCAGCGATGATCGCGACAGCAATTCCGCCATCTTCAATGCCATTGAAGCGATTGCTCCCGGCTTTGGCGTTGGCGCGCTCGCTGCCGGATCGGACATTATTGCCGCCGAAGCGTTGGCTGCACCGGGGGCCGAACTGCATGTCGTTCTACCATCCGACCCTGCCGATTTCCGCCGGTCCTCGGTCGAACCATTCGGCCAGGACTGGGCGACGCGTTTCGATGCCTTGTTATCCGGCGCGCATAATCTGGTGATCTGCGGCACGGGCGACGTAACGAGCGAAGCCAGCGTGGCTCTTGCCGACTATCATGCAATGGGCCTTGCAGCAGAGCTGGCGGGGCAACTTGAAACACGGGCCGTCGCACTGCGGGTCGAGCCCGTTGACCGGGGCGAGCGGCAGGACCCATGGAGCCTTTCCGGACGGGATATACAGCGCGTGGCAATCGCCACCTCAGCTCCCGTCCGCGCGCTACCTTTACCACAGGACCAGCTGCGTTTCGACATTATAGTCGATGACAGCACCGTGCGGACGGTCACGCAGCTTGCAGATGCAGTGGCAGCGCTTGCCGATGGGCGCGATGCGATCGCAGCCATCGACTGCCGGCTTGACGGCGCACCGCGTGTGGCAGCCTTCCTCGCGCACGGGCAGCCGGGAATGGTTGCCGCGAGCCGTGATGCCGCACTCGCCCTTCTGGCGTGCGGCGCGGTGCAACGGATCGAACCCATTGGTGAAATGGCGAGTGCAGTTGGCCCGGTTGAACTGTGCCTCGTCGTGCTCAACCGGGCGCAGAGCTGATCGCCAATGGCTGATACGCTGACCCATGATGACAGGGCTGCCATTCGCGCCTGTTTCAACTGCAGCGCGCAAGCCGCCGACCGGCTGACTGCGGAAATGGCCGTGCGCAGCGCTCCGCATCGCGGCACGGTGGCACTTGCCGGCGATGAAGCGACCCAGTTGCTGTTCGTCGTCGAAGGTGCGGTCTGCGCCGAACTGTTCGGGATTGATGGCCAGCAGGCTCAGCTTGCACGGCACGGGCCTGGCGAAGTGTTCGGCGCCTATCCTGCCGAAACCGTTTATCGCGCGAACATGACGGCCGTGGGGCAAACGCGGCTGCTATTCATTCCGACGCGCAAATTGCGGGTGCTTGCCGCCGAAGATGGCGAAATCGCCAATGGCATCGCCGAACTGCTCGCCCGCCAGCTTGACCTAGTGCTTGACCGCATGGCGGCGCGCATTGGGTTGAGCG
>JAJTFR010000061.1 GCA_021298455.1 Sphingomonadales bacterium
GTGCGGATCGCTGCCCTGACTGGGCGCATGCATCAAAACAATCGGGCAGGACGATGCCTGTGCCACCTCAAGCGCGCGGTCATCATATAGCAGCGCCGAAATGTCGTTGATCATTCCAGCGCCAGCCCCCAGCGCTGCCTGCATCACCGCGGCCTTGCGCGTGTCGATGGAAACCGCATGGCCGGCGCGCGCCAAGCGGGTAATAACCGGTTCGATGCGCTTTATCTCATCCCCCTCCCACACCAGCGGTGCGCCGGGACGGGTCGATTCACCGCCTACATCAATGATTGCGGCCCCGGTGGCGGCCATCGTCCCGCCGGTTTCGGCAACGGAGTCCGGATCTTCACCATGCTTTCCGCCGTCGGAGAAGCTGTCAGGCGTGCAGTTGAGGATGGCCATCACGCGCGGCTGATCAAGCGGAATGTTGCGATCACCCATGGCAAGAGGCCGACGCGGCGAAACAATATTGGCAAACTGGCTGCGCGCCCGTTGTTCCAGATCATCTGGTAATCCGGCCAGTCGGCTATCCAAATCAGCCAGAGGTACCAGCGTGCGCGCGATGCGTTTGCCAGATTTGGTTTCTATCAATTCCAACGCGGAGAAATATTGCATCGTCCCTGCAAGCCGTGCGACCTGCCCGTCAAAACCGACCGGCGTATCAACAAAGCCGCAGGGGCGAAGATAGATGCGTCTCACGGCTCATTCGCGAGGAGATAGGTCTGACGCAGATCGTCGATCGACTTCATCTCGCCGGTCCGTGTCTGATAATACCAATAGGTCCAGCCATTGCAGCTCGGCGCGTCCATCGTCATCGCACCGATCTTGTGAATGGAGCCATATTTATCGCCCCATTTCAACGAACCGTCAGCGCGAATGATCGCGCCAAAACGGCGCTTCTTGTCCATCAGTTGTGAACCTGGGCGGATATAACCATTTTCGACCAGCTGGCCGAACGACACGCGCGGCTGCGATTTGGGTGATTGCATTGTCGAAAGCGACGATTCATCGAGTGGCAAGGCCATTTCGATGCGTTCTTCGGCAACCTTGCAATATGTGTCTTCCCGCTCGCAACCGATCCAATGGCGCTGCAGGCGCTTCGCCACCGCACCTGTTGTGCCGGTTCCGAAAAAAGGATCGAGGACGACATCGCCCGGATTGGTGCAGGCGAGCAGGATGCGGTAGAGCAGTGCCTCCGGCTTTTGCGTCGGATGCGCCTTTGTGCCGTTCAGTTTCAGCCGCTCCTTGCCGCCGCAGATCGGGATCACCCAATCAGACCGCATTTGCAATTCGTCATTCAATGTCTTCATCGAACGATAATGGAATGTGTAGCGCGCCTTTTCGCTTTTCGCCGCCCAGATCAGCGTTTCATGCGCATTGGTGAAGCGCGTGCCCTTGAAATTGGGCATCGGGTTCGATTTGCGCCAAATAATATCGTTGAGGATCCAAAAGCCTTCATCCTGCAGCGATGCACCGACGCGGAAAATATTGTGATAGCTGCCAATGACCCACAAAGTGCCATCAGGCTTCAAAATGCGACGCGCCTCGGCCAGCCATGCCTTGGTGAAGGCGTCATAAGCGGCAAAGTCGGAAAATTTGTCCCATTCATCGTCAACCGCATCAACCTGACTGCCATCGGGGCGATGCAGATCGCCGCCCAATTGCAGGTTGTAGGGCGGATCAGCAAAGACCATGTCGATGCAGGCATCGGGAAGCGATCGCATCGCTTCAATGCAGTCCATTTTGAGGATGGAATCGAGCGGAAGCGTCTCTTTATCGGTCAGGACCACCGTCTTGGCTGCAGCCGGTTTGGTCTTGATCTTCTCCAACACACCCATTTCAAACGCGCTCCCATTCTCAAACAAGCGACCGGAATGAGTCGGATTTGAGTCTGGGTCAACAAGTTTTCCACAGGCAAAGCCTATGAGATTCCGCGAGATTCAGCCCATTTGGGGGGAACGAAAGGAGTCCGTCACAACATATAGAGTCTGGCGATTCCCGTCGGACTCAACCCCTAGTGGTGTTGCTGCAAAGACTCACAGGTCAAATTTTACATTCTGTTACAGAAGAATGAGCTGGGCGACCGGCGAAAAACTCGTCCGGTGCAGCGGCGTAGGGCCAAGTCGGCGTAATGCCTCCAGATGCACAGCCGAACCATAGCCCTTGTTGGTGGCCCAGCCATAGCCCGGATGGACCGCGTCATAGCTGCGCATCAACCGGTCGCGATGTTCCTTGGCGATGATACTCGCCGCTGAAATGCAGGGATGCAGCGCATCCCCGCCGACAACCGCCTCTGCGCGATAGCGCCATTTCGGCAGGCGGTTGCCATCCACCAGAACCTGCATCGGTTCGCATTGCAGAGCGTCCACTGCCCGCGTCATTGCAAGCATCGTCGCCTGCAAAATGTTGATCCGGTCGATCTCCTCAACCTCGGCAATGCCGATCGCCCAGCGGCAATGTTTCTTGATCAATGCCCCAAGCTCGGCCCGGCGTTTGGCGCTCAGTTTCTTGCTGTCGTCAAGGCCGTCTATGCCTTGATCGCACAGGATCACTGCCGCAGCGACAACAGGCCCGGCAAGCGGGCCCCTGCCTGCTTCGTCAACGCCAACGATCATATGCGCCACGGCGGATAGCGCCGATTTTCTCCGGCGCTGTAGAGGCAGATCATATTTCCCGCAGGATCGAGCAGTCGCGCCTCGCGCCAGCCCCATTCCTCATCACGCGGCAATTGTTCAAAGGCAAAGCCCTCGCTTGCCAGTTCACTAACCCATGCGTCCAAGCGCTTGCTTTCGAAATACACCGTCGCCGATGGGGCAATTTCGTCACCGGCGTGGATCGACAGGGTAACGCCATTGGGGGCCTCGAACCGGGCATAGCCGTTGGCCGGGCTTGCGACGATCTGTTGCAGGCCCAATGCGCGGTAAAAGTCGACCGAACTTGCATAATCGCGGCAACCCAGCGTCACCTGATTGAGCGACGGACCAGCAACCATTGCATCCTCGCGGACGGATCCGTGCCCCATCGGGCCATGTCCCTGACCCAGTCCGGGCGCATCATGCAAGGCAAGGCGGACAAAGAGGCGCGCGCGTTCCACCGATTGCTGCAACGATAACCCCTGCCCCAAGCCGGTCGCAATCGCACTGGCCAGCGTGCAACCGGTGCCATGGGTGTTGCGGGTTTCGATCCGCACATCGGTCCATTCCACGCTCTGGTCGGGCGCGAGATCGAGCCGGTCAACAATATGGTCGCCCTCGGCATGGCCGCCCTTGATCAGCAAGGGATAGCGTTTTTCGAGCAAGGCATCGCGCCCGCCCAAAGCCTCTAGCTCCGGAAGATTGGGTGTGGTCAGCGCGGCAATGCGCATCAGCCGTTCAAAAGCTGCAATCGTCGCATCATCGGCAAGCATCGCCCCGCTGGTCGCCACCATCACCGGGTCGAACACAATCGGGCAATTGAGTTCGGAAAGACTGTCTGCAACGGCGTGGGCAGTTTCGGCACTGCCGATCATGCCGATCTTGACGGCATCGACGCCAATGTCACTGACAACGGCTGCAATCTGATCGATCACCATCTGCGTCGGCACCATATGCACTGCATCGACGCCGAGGGTATTCTGTGCCGTGATCGCCGTAACGGCGGTCATGGCATGGCCACCAAGCATGGTGACCGTCTTGATATCAGCCTGTATCCCCGCACCTCCCCCGCTGTCCGAGCCAGCAATGATCAGGATGCGTGCGATGCTCATGGCTTATGCTTCCGTTCGGTTGAGGCTGGATGTTTTTCCAGTAATTTGGCGCTGCGCGTTGGTCGGTCGAGCAATTCACCACCGCAATTGGGGCAACGTTCGTCCAGCGCATCGGCGCAGTTGGCGCAAAAGGTGCATTCGAACGAGCAGATGAACGCCCCGCCATGCTGCGCCGGCAAGTCCGTGCCACAGCGTTCACAATCGGGGCGCATCGCCAGCATCAGGCCGCTGCCTCCTCAACCGCGGTGCAGATACGCTCGACAATGGCGCGCACCTGCTTGGCATCATCGCCTTCTGCCATCACGCGTATGACAGGCTCGGTTCCCGAAGGCCGGATCACAAGTCGGCCATTGCCTTCTAATTCGCGTTCGGCATCGGCAATCACCGCCTGGACACTTGCCTTTTCCAGCGGCTTTCCGCCTGCGAAACGGACATTCTTCAGCAGTTGCGGCACAGGATCGAAATAATGCAGCATCTCGCTTGCCGGCTTGCCGGTTTCGACAAGGCAGGCGAGCACCTGAAGCGCCGCGATCGTGCCGTCACCCGTGGTCGCATGGTCGAGCAGGATCATGTGTCCCGATTGCTCGCCGCCGACATTCATGCCCCGTACACGCATCTCTTCCAGCACATATCGGTCGCCCACCTTGGCGCGGACCAGTTGCAGATGTTGGCTTGCCAGATAGCGTTCAAGGCCGAGGTTCGACATCACCGTCGCGACAATGCCATCACCGCGCAACAGGCCGTTGCGGCTCATCGATGTCGCCAGCAATGCCATAATCTGGTCGCCGTCGACCACCCTACCCTTTTCGTCGACCACGATCAGCCGGTCGGCATCGCCATCCAGCGCAATGCCAATATCGGCACCTGCCGCGACCACGGTTTCCTGCAACGTCGCCGGGTGGGTCGATCCGATCCGGTCATTGATATTCTTGCCATTGGGATTGACGCCAATCGCCGTCACCTTCGCGCCCAATTCCCAGATTGCGGCGGGCGCGACCTGATAGGCAGCGCCATTGGCGCAATCGAGCACCACATGCAGTCCGTCAAAACGGACATGTTCGGGGACGGTCGTCTTGACCGCATGAATATAGCGCCCACGCGCATCCTCAACCCGGCGGGCGCGGCCAATGTCCATCGATTTGGCTAGCAGTGGCGGCTGATCCAGCAGCGCCTCAATCGCCAGTTCATCCTCGTCGGACAATTTGAAACCATCAGGACCGAACAGCTTGATTCCATTATCTTCATAAGGATTGTGGCTGGCCGAAATCATCACGCCCAGATCGGCCCGCATGGATCGGGTCAGCATGGCGACTGCCGGCGTCGGGATCGGACCGAATTGCACCACATCCATGCCGACGCTGGTGAAGCCCGCAACAAGGGCATTTTCAACCATATAGCCAGAAAGGCGGGTATCCTTGCCAATCACGACGCGGTGCTTGTGATCGCCGCGCAGAAAGTGCGCGCCCGCCGCCTGGCCAACCTTCATCGCCATTTCCGCCGTCATTGCGCCGGCGTTGGTCCGTCCCCTGATACCGTCGGTTCCAAAATATTTGCGCGCCATATTGATCCTTGATGCAGTGCGGCCAGCCCAGTTTACGGCAACACTTGTTGCGTCACTCCCTTGCATAGGGTGCGACACGCTGGCAAGACCCCAGCGCATGTCGAACGCAACCCGTATCCTGATCGCTCTGGCCCTTGGCCTTACCCTTGGCATAATCGCAGCGGCACAATTGCCCAAAGTTGGCGATACGCTGGCCTATTGGCTGGATATTACCGGCTCGCTCTGGCTCAACGGCCTGCGAATGACCGTGGTGCCGCTGGTCGTTGCCCTGCTGGTAACCGGGATTGTAAAAAGTGCTGAAGCCGCGCGCGCAGGGCCGATGGCGGCGCGCACAGTGGCTTGGATTGTCGCGATGATGACGCTGTCAGCGGCGATGGGCGCGCTTTTGACCCCATTGTTCCTGACGATCTGGCCGATGCCCGCCGAAAGCGCCGAAGCGCTGCGTGCAGCATTGACGACTGCGCCAGCCGTTGCTGAACAGCCTGCCTTGCGCGACTTTATCGTGGCATTGGTACCAACCAATCCGATCGCCGCTGCAGCCAATGATTCCATCCTGCCTCTGCTGATCTTCACGCTGGTCTTTGCCTTTGCCGTGACGCGACTGAACCAGGAACCCCGCGCCCAGATGGCCGGTTTCTTCAGTGCCTTGGCCGATGCGATGGTCATCGTGATTGAATGGGTGCTGAAACTGGCTCCTATCGGTGTGTTCGCGCTCGCCTTTGTCGTGGGCGAACGCTCCGGCCTCGCGGCACTGGGCGCACTGGGCCATTATATCGTTACCATGTCGATGGTCGGCATTGTGATCGGCGCCTTCGCCTATCCGGTCGCGGTGTTCGCCGGAAAGGTCAAATTCACCGATTATGCACGGCAAATCGCCCCGGTGCAGGCCTTTGCCGTTTCAACCCAATCCTCGCTCGCCAGCCTGCCGCTGATGCTGAAGAAGGCGGAGGCGCTGGGCGTGCGGGAATCGACCGCAGGGCTTGTGCTGCCAATGGCGGTTGCACTGCTACGCGTCACCGGGCCCGCCATGAACCTTGCCGTCGCACTCTATGTCGCCAACTGGTTCGGCGTGCAGCTTGACGGGTTTGACTATGCCTTTGCAATCTTCATTGCGGCACTCACCTCGATGGGCGCGGTCAGCCTGCCCGGCACGGTCAGTTTCGTGACATCAATCGCGCCGATCTGCCTCGCACTGGGTATTCCTGTTGAACCATTGGCGCTTCTGATCGCAGTTGAAACGCTGCCTGATATCTTCCGTACCACCGGCAATGTGCAGATGGACGTCGCGCTTGCCACCGCCATTGAGGCACCCGAAAAGGACAAAGCCAATGCTGTATCGTAATCTGGGTAACGACCTGAAGGTCAGCGCCATTGGCGTTGGCTGCATGCCGATGATCAAGGGCGGCAATATCGTCTATGGCAGTGATGCCGATCCTGACGAGGCGATCAAGACGATCCACCGTGCGATCGATCTGGGCATCACCTTTTTTGATACCGCACAGATTTACGGCCCTTTTCAGAATGAAGAACTGGTCGGCGAAGCGATCAAGGGCAAGCGCGACGGTCTGGTGATAGCGACCAAGTTCGGTTTCCAGTTCGATGGCAACAAGATTGTCGGGGTAGACGGATCACCGGCCAATGCCCGCATGTCGGTTGAAGGCTGCCTCAAACGGCTCGGAATTGATTGCATCGATCTGTTCTATCAGCACCGCGTCGATCCCAATGTGCCGATCGAGGACACCGTCGGCGCGATGGCCGACCTCATCAAAGAAGGCAAAATCCGCCACATCGGGCTGTCAGAGGCTGGCCCTGCGACGCTGCGTCGCGCCGCCGCCGTTGCACCTATCAGCGCACTGCAAAGCGAATATTCGCTGTGGGAGCGTGACGTGGAAGAGGAAATTTTGCCGGTCTGTCGCGAGCTGGGCATCGGCTTTGTGCCCTATTCGCCGCTCGGCCGCGGTTTCCTGACAGGGTCGATCCGCAGCCTGGAAGACCTGCCCGCCAATGACTGGCGTCGCAGTGACCCGCGCTATCAAGGGGAGAATTTCGCCACCAACCTGCAAGTGGTCGATAGGGTCGGGGAAGTGGCGGCGAAGCATGGCGCGTCACACGCACAGGTCGCTCTTGCTTGGCTGATGGCGCAAGGTGACGACATTGTGCCGATCCCCGGCTTCAAGCGGCGCGCAACCATGGAGGACAGCGCCAAGTCTGCCGACCTCATCCTCGATGCTGACGACCTTGCGAAACTGGAGGCGGCTGCACCGCGCGGCGGTACTGCAGGGCCACGCTATGGTGAGGCAGGAATGCGGATGGTGCGTTTATAACCAGCGATAGATGCCGGCACCGGCATAGCCGAAAAAGCTGTGCCCCCAGGTGGCGAGCAGCCAGAAAACCGTGCCGATCAGCAGGATGCGCGGTTCGATGCGGGACAATTGTGTGAGGCGCGGCAAGAAACTGGTCTGCGTTTCCCATTTCGTCCAGGCGCTGCCAAGGGTAGCTTCTTTCTTCCTGTCCTGACCATAGGAGCCTGCGAGCGCAAGGAAGACGATACTGCCGACCAAGACAAAGCTGTCGGCACGCGGCGCGATGAGCATATGGGCCACTCCCCACAGGGCAAATCCCCACATCATCGGGTGGCGCGTTACCCGAAACACGCCCGTCGGCACTTTTGCGGCCAATGAACGGATAGCATCGCCCTGCGGATCAGGCAGCGCGGGATTGCCCCGCAAGGAGCCGACAAAGAGGATTGCGGCAAGCAGTGTGAGCAGGCTGGCAACGACCCATATCGCATCAGTCGGCGCCCAATAGAGCGGCCCGGCCTCAACCCGGCGATATGCCCAAGCCATCCAACCAAAGCTAACCAGCGCAACCAGCGAATAAAGGCCAAGAAAGCCCTTTTCACCCATACGCCCGACAAGCGGTGCGCGAAGCGGGTGAGAGAGGAGAAAATGGCTGCCCACAAACAGTGCGCAGGCCGCGATCAACGATGCAAATCCGTCCATTTCATCTCCTCCCCTCCCCTTATCGGGATCAGTAGTCGTAAGCCTTGGGCAGGCTCCCTTCGACCGGATTGCGATAACGATCGCGCAAACGATCCTGTCGGTTACCCAGTGGCTGTTCGACACCCTCGATAAACACCATAGTGGCAGCACTTGAAAGTTCAAGCGGATCGCCATCCCAGACCACGACATCAGCCGCGCGTCCGGCTTTCAAACTGCCGAGACGATCAGCCACGCCCATGATTTCGGCGGGAGCCGAACTGATCGCGGCAAATGCCTCGTCCCAACTCAGACCGGTCGCACCGGGCACTTTTTGCAGCGACACAAGGTTGCCTGCATATTGCGGTGTGTAGCGCAACTGGTGCGAATCCCGGTCGTTGATCATGCCAATGGCGACCTTGACACCAGCCTTTTTCATGCGGCCGATATTGGATTGCGTTGCGCCCAACATCTCAAAGGTTGCCGGCAGATCGTTGAGCGCAGAGGCGATCACAGAGATGCCCGCAGCAGCCAGCTTATCGGCAACGCGCCAGCCTTCACTGGCGCCGACGAACACCATCTTCACAGCAGGAAAATCGCGCTTCAGTTCGATCAGACGCAGCATGTCATTCGCTGCCTCGACATGGATCAGCAGGCGGGTTTCGCCGCGCAGCACCGACTGCAGTGCACGGGCGTCTTCCTTTTTCAGCAGATCATCGTCAAAGGCATCGCTGCCTGCAGCATGATCCTGCGCCTCGCGCAGCATCGCGCGGAAATGCAGATGCGTTCCCGCACGGCTGCCACCCGAAACTTCGGCTCCTTCTTCACCAAATTCGGCGAACTGGAATGCCCGTGCGCGGGTAACAGGTTCAGCATCGGCCCCCAGATCGGCAATGGCACCCTGGCCGGCAAAAATGCTGGGGCCGCCCTCGGGTGCGACAACGGCGCGCGTGACGCCCGCTGTCCGGTTTACTGCGATGGGCGAACGGAAGGGATCAATGGCAGGGGCGATATCGATCGCTGCGGAAAACCCGCTGCGGCCGCCGCTCTTGTCATTGGTGCCATTAACGGCGTCCACCTCGGCAAGGCCGACACGGCTGAAACCGGCAAAAATGCCGGGCGTCACCCATTTGCCGCGGGCGTCGACAGTGCGGGCATCGGCGGGAATGGCAACATTGGCACCTGCGGCAACAACGGTGCCGTTGCGGATGACCACGGTTCCACCCTCAATCGGTGCGGAACCATCACCGATCACCAGCTTGCCACCGGTGATGGCAACGGTTTC
>JAJTFR010000062.1 GCA_021298455.1 Sphingomonadales bacterium
TTGATTTCCGCCATGACGGAAAAGGGCTGACCATGCTGCCCGGGCTGATCGACGCGCATGGCCATGTCATCGGGCTGGGTTTTGCGGCGCTGACGCTGGATTTGTCGGGCACCAATTCGCTGGAAGAGGCACAGGCCGCGATCCGCGGCTATGCCGCCAAATACCCCGACCGGCGCTGGATCATCGGGCGCGGCTGGAACCAGGAAAAATGGGGGCTAGGTCGTTTCCCGACCGCTGCAGATCTGGATACGGCAGTTGCCGACCGTCCGGTCTGGCTTGAACGGGTTGATGGTCATGCGGGCTGGGCCAACAGCCGCGCACTCGAAATCGCGGGCATTACTGCGGCGACGAAATCGCCCGCTGGCGGTCGCATTGAGATGGTCGATGGCAAGCCTAGCGGCATTTTCGTTGATATGGCAAGTGAGTTGGTGGCCAAGCATGTGCCCGCCCCCCGCCCGGTGGAACGCGACCTTGCGCTTGCCGAAGCGCAGCAGGCGTTGCTGAAGGTCGGCGTCACTGCGATTGCCGATATGGGGACTACGGTTGCCGATTGGCAAAGCTATCGCCGCGCAGGAGATGAAGGCTGGCTTTCGGTTCGCATCTTTGGCTACGCGGCCGGGATAGACAATATGGTCGCGATTGCCGGCCCGCGCCCGACGCCCTGGCTTTATGATGACAAGCTGCGCCTTGGCGGCGTCAAACTCTATCTCGACGGCGCGCTGGGCAGCCGCGGTGCATGGCTGAAAAAGCCTTATGCCGATGCGCCGGGGCAGACAGGATTGCCGCTGCTGGTGCCAGCGGAATTGCGCAACATGATGGTGCGCGCGTCGATGGATGGGTTCCAGACAGCCGTCCATGCAATCGGTGATGCCGCCAATGCTGAGGCGATCGGCGCGGTCGAGGATCTGGCACCCACCTATACCGGCGACCGGCGCTGGCGCATCGAACATGCGCAAATCGTCGATCCGGCCGATCTGCCGCGGCTTGCGAAAAATGGTATCATCGCCTCGATGCAGCCGGTCCACCAGATTTCCGACCGGCTTATGGCCGAAGCGCGACTGGGGCCCGACCGTCTGGCAGGGGCCTATGCTTGGAACTCGATCCTGAAGGCGGGCGGCAAGCTGGCCTTTGGTTCGGACGTGCCGGTGGAATCGCCCAATCCCTTTCATGGCATTGCCGCAGCAATCACCCGTGAAGACGTGAATGGCCAGCCCTTTGGCGGATGGATGGCGGCAGAGCGGGTAAGCCGCGAACAGGCGCTGGCTGGTTTTACAATCGATGCCGCTTATGCCGCCTTTGCAGAGGGCAGGCTGGGCTCGCTTTCACCCGGTTATCGGGCGGATTTCATTTTGGTTGATACTGATCCGTTGCTGGCATCACCTGCCCAGATCCGTGAAACGAAGGTTACCGAGGCGTGGGTTGGCGGGCGTCCAGTTTATACGGCGGGCCAGCCAGCACTTTAACATCCTGTTGCGCTTTTGCCGCAGTAGAATGTAAAAATCTGTCATTAAGTTGCAATTGCGTGGCCTAATTCTCACTTTTGGTTAGCTAAAAGCACCCAAACCAAAAAATGTGGGAGAAGATGATGTCTAAGCGACTGACTTTTACAAAAAGCCTATTTGCCCTCTCCTCTGCGTCGATAGCGTTGGCCATGCCGTCGCTTGCGATGGCGCAGGACGAAACTGCGGCGCAGGAAGGCGCTACTGAAGAAACCCCCGAGATTGTTGTAACGGCGCA
The DNA here is from genome assembly GCA_021298455.1 of Sphingomonadales bacterium. Taxonomy (GTDB): domain Bacteria; phylum Pseudomonadota; class Alphaproteobacteria; order Sphingomonadales; family Sphingomonadaceae; genus Sphingorhabdus_B; species Sphingorhabdus_B rara. Next base: position 1,738 of record JAJTFR010000062.1, read on the forward strand.
GGGCCGCTCGCAGCTTCTGTCCGATGTTCCCGTCGCGATTTCAGCTGTTAATGCAGAAACGCTGCAGAACAGCGGCGCCAACGACATTCGCCAGCTTAACCAGGTGGCACCCTCGCTTCTCGTGTCCTCGACCGGCAGCGAAGCCAATGGTTCGGCGCGTATCCGCGGCATCGGCACCGTGGGCGACAACCCGGGCCTTGAAAGCTCGGTTCCTGTATTCATCGACGGCGTTTACCGTTCGCGTTCGGGCATTGGCCTGAACGAACTTGGTGAAATCGACCGTGTTGAAGTTCAGCGTGGCCCTCAGGGCACACTCGGCGGCCGCAACTCGTCGGCCGGTCTGATCAGCATTTACTCGAAAAAGCCGGAATTCACTTTCGGTGGTTCGGGTGAACTGACCTATGGCAACTTTGATTTCATGCGCGCCGCATCGAGCATCACCGGCCCGATTTCGGAGCAGGTCGCCTTCCGCGTCGACGGCGTTTATGTAAAGCGTGACGGTTTTTACCGCGACGATACCAATGGCCGCGATGTCAACAATCGCGACCGTTATTTCCTGCGTGGCCAGCTGCTGTTTGAACCGAATGATGATCTGACGGTTCGCCTGATTGCAGACTATACCTCGCGCAAGGAAGAATGCTGCGCGGCGACTTACGTCGATCGCACAGTCAACCAATATATTGGCGATCTGAACAATCTGTCGTCGCCGCTTACCCCGCTGCAAACGACCGGCAACAACATCATCAACGTCCTGCGCGATCTGGGCCAGCCGCTGGCTGCGTTCAACCAGGGCTATGGCCGGCGTATTTCGGTCAGCCCCAATCGGGTGTTTACCGGTGAAACCAAGGACTATGGTTTCTCGGGCCAGATTGACTATAATCTTGGGGGCGCAACGCTGACCTCGATCACTGCCTACCGCGAATATCGTTCGGGTCAGGCGTCAGACACCGATTATGGTGAAGTCGACATCCTCTATCGCGCACCGAGCGACGATGCCTATCGTCAGTTCCACACGTTCACGCAGGAACTGCGCCTGCGGGGTGAGGCGTTTGATGGCAAGCTCGACTGGTTGATCGGCGGCTTCTATGCCAATGAGAAACTGACTGTTCAGGACAATCTGCGCTTTGGCAACCAATATGGTCGCTTTGCAAACTGCCGTATCGTTTCGGGTGGCGGCTTGGCGTTTGCCTATAGCCCAGCTTCGCAAAGCTGTATCAACCCCGCTTTGCGTCCGACAGTTACGGGCGCGCTGGGCGCTGCAGGTCCCATTATCGTGGCCGGGCTTGATCGCCTTGACACGCTGAACGATCGCGGGTCGACCATCGATCGTTATTTCCAGAATGGAACCAACTGGGCGCTGTTCACGCACAATATCGTGAACATCACCGACACCATCAACCTGACGTTGGGTCTTCGTTACACAAGCGACAAGAAGAAGTTTAACGCGCGCTTTGGTAACGACAACACGGTCTGCACCGCCAACCAAGCAGCATTGGCACCCTTGCTGACTACAGCAGCTGCCGCGACCGCAGGTGCGGTGATTGGCCTGTCGTGTCAGGGCAACTCGACCGCCGAACTGAACGGCGTTGCGATCCGCGACCAGCGGAGCGAGGACGAGTTCACCGGAACCGCTATCCTCAGCTGGAAGCCCATTGACGACCTGCTGCTCTATGGCAGCTATGCGCGCGGTTACAAGGCGGGTGGTTTCAACCTCGACCGTTCGGCGCTAAAATCCCCGATCGCAACATTTGCATCGGTTGGCGGCGCTCAGGCTCTGGTTCGCAACCTGCAGTTCGACCCCGAAATGGTCGACAGCTATGAACTGGGTGCGAAATATTCGACCGGTCCGTTCAGCCTCAGCGTTTCGGCATTCCGTTCGGATTTCAGCAGTTTCCAGTTGAACACCTTCAACGGAACCGTGTTCCTGGTCCAGAACGTCAATGGTTGCGATAATCTGGTGGGTGGATCCAATGCCGATACCGACCTCAGCAATGCGACCGGCAGCTGCGCTCCGGGTGATGTCTCCTATGGTGTCCGCACCCAGGGCTTCGAACTCGAAGGTTCGCTTGTTCCGGCCCGCAACTTCCGCGTTGCTGCCGGTCTCACCTATGCCAGCACCAAATATCGCAATGATCTGATCGGCACCAATACCGGTGCACCGCTCGATCAGGCCTTGCGCAAGTTGCCGGGCGACAATCTGTCGAATGCGCCTGAACTGGTGGCGACGGGTTCGATGACCTGGACACCGGAAATAGGGGATAGCGGCCTTTCGGGTCTCTTCTACATCGATACCCGCATGACCAGCGACTATAACACAGGGTCGGATCTGTTCCCGCAAAAGGAACAGGACGGATTTGCCCTGTTCAACGCGCGTGTCGGTCTGCGTGGTCCGGATGAAGCATGGTCTGTCGAACTGTGGGGCCAGAACATCTTCAACAAGGCCTATGCACAGGTCGCGTTCAACGCGCCCTTCCAAGCGGGGACGACCGCGGCTCCCTATCTTGATCCGCAATATCCAGGCGGCCGGCAGATCTTCTCGCACTTCCTGGCAGAACCGCGCACCTACGGTATCACCGTCCGCGGCAAATTCTGATCGCGAACAACAGGTAAAAGAAAAGGCCCGCTTCGGCGGGCCTTTTTTGTTGCTTCAGGCTGGGATGCTGAAATTGAGGAAGTCGGGCATCGGGCCATTCCATCGGCTTTTTCGGACTCTTCGCCCTTGGCGCGTCCACCGCGCGAGGAACGACGCTCGGCCTCTTTCTTCGGGGTCGCTTCACGCTCTTCTTTGGGTGCGGAAACCTTGCCCAGCCGCTCGATTTTCAGGCCGATCAGCTTCTCGATATTATCGATTGCTTCTTCATCGGCCTTGGTGACGAAGGTGAAGGCCTTGCCCTTTGCACCCGCACGGCCTGTGCGGCCAATGCGGTGGACATAATCGTCGGGATGCCAGGGGGCGTCAAAGTTGAACACATGGCTGACACCCTTGATGTCCAACCCGCGCGCGGCAACGTCGGATGCAACCAGCAGGTTGATCTCGCCGGTCTTGAACGCTTCCAGTTCGCGCTGGCGCGCTGCCTGATCGATATCGCCATGAATCTCGCCCGAACGGAAACCATGGCGCTTCAGGCTCTTGTTCAATTCGCGAACCGTAGTCTTGCGGTTGCAGAAGATGATGCCTGTCGACACATCCTCGCTGCGGATCAGATCGCGCAACACTTCGCGCTTTTTCATCGGCGCGACGTCGACCAGTTTCTGTTCGATATTGATGTTCGCTGTCGCGGGCCTGGCCACCTCGATATATTTCGGGTTGGACAGAAATTTGTCGGACAGTTTCTTGATTGGCGGCGGCATGGTAGCCGAAAACAGCAGCGTCTGCCGGTTGGTCGGCAATTTGGTGCAGATATTCTCGATGTCAGGGATGAAGCCCATGTCGAGCATCCGGTCGGCTTCGTCGATGACGAGCAATTCGCAGCCGTTGAGAAGAATATTGCCGCGTTCGAAAAGGTCCATCAATCGACCCGGCGTCGCGATCAGCACGTCAACGCCTTTTTCCAGCGCCTTGATCTGGTCGCCCATCGAAACGCCGCCGATCAGCAGCGCCATCGACAGCTTGTGGTTCACACCATATTTTTCGAAATTCTCCGCAACCTGTGCGGCGAGTTCGCGGGTTGGTTCAAGGATCAGGCTGCGCGGCATACGCGCGCGTCCGCGGCCATGCGCCAAAATGTCGATCATCGGCAGCACGAAGGATGCAGTCTTTCCGGTGCCGGTCTGGGCGATGCCGATAATATCGCGCATCATCAGAACGGAAGGGATTGCCTGCGCCTGGATCGGCGTTGGAGTATCGTAACCGGCGGCAATAACCGCGCTCAAAAGTTCATCGGAAAGGCCGAGGTCGGCAAATGACATATATAAGAAAATCCGGATGGGGACGACGAACAGGCGCTACGCCCGCGCGTCCGGTTCGAGCCGTTACGCCCAACGGGTGTAAAATGTCAAGGAAATAGGGCTGTCTTACTCGGGTACCAGTAGACGGAACTTGTCGATTTCGCATTTGGCACCGGTGCGGGCATGCAGGATATCGCGATCAACGCACAAACGGCCATCGCTTGATCGTTCGACATAGGCACCCGCATAAAACTCTCGCGCAAGGCAACCATCACCCAGATAGGCACGGATCAACTGCCGTTCGCGGGTAACCAGTTCGAGTGAGTTCTTTGGCCCCGGCCGTGAAGCGATCAGCCGGTCCATCATCAGGCAGCGGCCGATTTTCTCCTCATTATAGATCACCGCCTTGCGGGGGTCGGCACGGCCGGCAGGCGGTGATACGGGCTGGTTCGGGAAACGAATGATGATGCGCTGTTCGACCCGCATCTGGAAATCGCGAATATCGTGCCACAGCGTATCGAGGGCAGGCAAAATCTCCCCCGACGCGCGGGCAGAAACGCCGAAGGCCAAGGTCAATCCGGCAATGACTATCAGCAAAAGGCGCAATGTCGGATCCCGGCCAGTGTTCTTAGTTCGCGGCGGTGGACCGTAACGGTTGAACAGAGCATTAATTGCGCCCTATGGAGCAGTCCGGCTTTAGTCAATTCACTCGTCGACAGGAGGCGTAAAAATGGCCCTCGAACAGGCTCTGGAGGCATTTCGCGTCTTGCTCGGCCCAAAAGGCTTTACGTCGGATGCAGATGCGATCGCTCCTTGGACGACCGACTGGCGCGGCCGGTTTCGTGGTAATGCCGCGGCAATCCTGTCGCCAGCCACCACAGCGGAGGTCGCGGGCGTGGTGGCAATTGCGGCGCAATATCGCGTGCCGCTGGTGCCGCAGGGCGGAAATAGCGGGATGGTGGCTGGCGCAACGCCTGACGGCAGCGGGCAGAGTTGCCTTTTGTCGTTGCGTCGTTTGAACGACATTGAACAGATCGACCGTGATGGCATGCTCGTCAGTTGCGGGGCGGGAGTTATCCTGCAAAACCTGCATGACGCGGTGGCGGCCCATGGCCTGCGCTTTCCGCTAACGCTGGGCGGCAAGGGATCGGCAACGGTTGGCGGACTGGTTTCAACCAATGCAGGTGGAACGCAGGTATTGCGGCACGGCGCGATGCGCAATCTTGTGGCTGGTGTCGAGGCTGTGTTGCCCGACGGTTCGGTGTTTGACGGGATGGCACCGCTGAAGAAAGACAATCGCGGCTATGACCTCAAACATTTGCTGATTGGCGCCGAAGGCACGATCGGAATTGTCACCCGTGCCTCGTTAAGGCTGGTGCCGGCATTGCTCGAACGCAGCGTCAGTTGGGCCGCAGTGGCGCAACCCGATGATGCCTACAGACTGTTGCTGGCGGCGCAGGCGCGTTGTCAGTCGATGCTTGAAGGATTCGAGATATTGCCGGATACGGCGCTGGGCCATGTCTTGCAGCATATTCCCGGCACGCGCCGCCCGATCGACGGCGGCAATGGTGGCTGGCATGTGTTGATCGAGCTCGTCCGGGATCGCGATGATCAGGCTTCGCCCGCAATGTTGGCGGAGGAGTTTCTGGCGCAGCAGATGGAGGCCGGTCTCGTTCAGGACGCTGTGATTGCATCGAGCGAGGCGCAGGCCGACGCTTTCTGGAAAATCCGCGATTCGATTGCAGAGGCGGAACGGGCAGAGGGCCCCGCGCTGCAGCATGATATCAGCGTGCCGGTGGCGGATATGGCGCGCTTCATCGAACGTGAATCCCCTGATCTCGAGGCGCGCTATCCCGGAACGCAGGTGGTCGCATTTGGCCACCTCGGCGATGGTAATGTCCATTTCCACGTTAAGGCTCCGAAGGGAGTGACCGCAGACCAATGGTATGGCGAGCAGGCAGAACAGATCAGCAGCGATGTTTATGACAGGGTGACGGCCTATGGCGGGTCGATTTCGGCCGAACATGGCATTGGTCAGGCGAAGCTGGCGGAATTTGGCCGATTGTCTGATCCCGCGAGGCTGTTGGCCTTGCGATCGATCAAGCAGGCGCTCGATCCGCTATGCATCATGAACCCGGGCAAACTCGTTCCTCTTGCCAGCGACCGCTCTGCCGCCTAAAGCCGCGCGCAACTTAAGTGACGAATCTATAGACCGGAGTTTTTCTCGATGGCTACTCAGCCCGCGCCGCAAGGCCTTCCGCTTTTCTACAATGACCTGCTGCCGCTCAACAGTGGAGAGCATGGCAAGCTGAAGAGCCGCCCGATTGAAAATGCCAATTTCGTGGTCAATCAGCACGCAATTCCGCTGACAGTTGAAGAATTTGTCAGCGCCAGTCGGAATTTCCCGATCGTCTTTTCGGCAGGCGACAATCCGGTGCCGCTTGCGCTGATGGGCATGAATGAAGGCGTCAACGTGTTCATGGACGATGAAGGCAGGTTCACGCTGCCTGTCTATCTGCCGGCCTATATCCGCCGCTATCCGTTCATGCTGGCCCGGCTTCGTCCGGACAGCGACGAACTGACTCTCTGCTTTGATCCGACTTCAGATGCGCTCGGCGAATTTGAGGAAGGCAATGCGCTCTTCGACGGCACCGAGGCGACCGATACCACCAAGGATATCCTGAAATTCTGCGAAGATTTCGAACAGGCGGGTGCGCGTACCCAGGCATTTGTCGATGAGCTGAAGAAATATGAGCTGCTGATGGACGGCGAAGTTGCAATCCAACAGGATGGCCGGGAAGCGCCCTATATCTATCGCGGTTTCCAGATGGTGAATGAAGAAAAGCTGCGCGATATGCGTGGCGACCAGCTTCGCGCCATGAACCAGAACGGCATGTTGCCGCTGATCTATGCGCATCTTTTCTCACTGAACCTGGTTCGCGAGGTATTTGCAATGCAGGCCCAGCAAGGTAAAGTCCCCGAGGGGACGGAGCCTGTGCTCGCTTGATCTGCGATGGCGGCTCCCCGGTGAAGGAGGGCCGCCATGACTGCAAAATATAGCAAAATCGCAATATTATTCCATTGGCTGATCGCTATTTTGGTGGTCGCTAACTTTGTGCTGGCAAGCATGGCCGAAGATCTGTCGAGGGCCGAAGGGGCAGGTCTGATGGCATCGCACAAGGCGATCGGCGTCTCTATTCTGACGCTGTCTTTCCTGCGCCTGTTCTGGCGATTGGGGCATAAACCGCCGCCGTTGCCGCAGGCAGTGACCGCATGGCAGGCCATGATCGGACGCACGGTCCACATCATTTTCTATGTGCTGATAATTGCGGTGCCGCTTTCGGGCTGGTTGCTCGCCTCTGCACATCCCAAGGCCCCGCCGGTCGAGTTTTTCGGATTGTTCGATATCACGCTTCCGATCAGCAAGAGCGAGGCGCTAGCCGAGATTGGCTATGAAGCGCATGAAGTGCTTACAAAGCCGCTGTTCGTGCTGATCCTGCTGCATGTTGCAGGCGCGCTGAAGCACCAGTTTATAGACAGATTGCCGTTCCTGCAGCGCATGTGGCCCTGAAAGCGCGTGCGACGATTGATGGGTTAATCGCGCTGGCTGACATTGAAAAATACAATTGAGCTATTGATTTGACGGAAGATCCGCCCCATCTTTGGTGAAGAGCGGACATCTCCCCTCCCTTGTCTGCTCTATCGGCGCTGCAGGTCAGCGCCACCTCCCTGAACCTTGGCCACCCCGGAGAAATCCGGGGTGGTTTTTTCTTGTTTGCAGGGAAGTGCGTGCAGGCGTTACTCTGCTGCGACAGGCAGGGAAGCGCCGCGTGCCTGTTCGATGAGCAGAAACAAAAGCTCAGCGATCATCGCGGCGACATCGCCGATGTCGGCTGAAGGTTCGCGCAGGTCGGCATCAAGGTAAAGTCGGCGATCAACCTCGATCTGGAGCGCGTGGATATTCCGTTTCTGCGCGCCATGGCGCCGCAATATGTAGTCGCCGGGATAGGGATGGTTCAGCGCGACACGAACTCCCAAATGATTCAGTCGCGCGGCCAGCAGTTCCGAATAGACCGAAGCCGCGCTTTGCCCGAATCGGTCGCCGATAACGATCTGCGGCTGCATTTCGCCCTCTGCGCCCAGTGGCGGCATGCTGTGTAAGTCGACAAGGATCGCGACACCATGGCGTGCGACGATTTGCGACAGCAGCTGTTCCAGTAGGTCGTGATAGGGCGCGTGGTAACTGCCAATGCGATGGTCGATATCTTCGCGCCGCAACTGCCGTTTCCAGATGTCACCATATTGCATCAGCCGCCGGGGGATCAAACCGAGCCCGCCGCGCATCTTCGCGCTGCCCAGGCTGTTGGCAAAACCGCCTTCGACCATCGCTGGGTCGACATCTCGGCTGTCGCGGTTGAGATCAATCCAGGCCCTCGCATAATGGGCGACCAGTGTCGGCAGTCCCGCTTTGATCGCTGTAGCCGCCAACCGGTCGGCATAGCGATCTTCAAGCCGCACCAACTGGGCGGGATCGAGTCGCAAATTGCCCGTTAGATCTAGCGGGTAGATGCGCCCCGCATGCGGCACAGAGAGCAGGACAGGAAATTGCAGGTCATCGCAATTGAAAGCAGAAAAGCCATTTTGGGCAGGCATTTTCGCGTTTTCTGTAGGTTTCGTCGCCGACATTCGTCGTCGTTAGGGCGAAAATCGGAAAAATGAATGCAATTTTTTAAGTCTCTGCTGTTAACAGTGCAGCTACAGGGACCGCAGCCGGAAACGGCATCAAGACGAGATTTATTATGATTCGGATTCTGCTTGCCGAAGATGAACAGGCAATGCGCGAATATCTGGCACGTGCGCTGGAAAAATCAGGCTATGAAGTGGTTGCTGTCGATCGTGGGACAGAGGCTGTCCCCTTGCTTGAACAGCAGCAGTTCGATCTGTTGCTGACCGATATTGTCATGCCGGAGATGGACGGTATCGAACTGGCGCGGCATTGCAGCAAGGTGTCTCCGTCGACCGAAGTGATGTTCATCACCGGTTTTTCGGGCGTGGCGCTGCGTGCAGGAAAATCCATGCCACAGGCGAAAATCCTGTCGAAACCCTTTCATTTGAAAGACCTCGTGCTCGAGGTCGAACGGTTGTTCAACAAGGAAGCTGCATCAGGCCAGATCTGACCGTGCAGATTGGGGCTTGATGGGAATCGCTTCCCCCGCTAGATGGCCCGCAGCGTGGGCGTATAGCTCAGTGGTAGAGCACTGTGTTGACATCGCAGGGGTCGCAAGTTCAATCCTTGCTACGCCCACCATTTTCTCCTTCGATGTCTTTCCAGAAATGGCTTGGTGCAGTGCCGTACCAGCGTTTGGCAGCGCGCGTGAACGCGCTTAGCTCGCCATAGCCCAGCAATTCGGCAATTTCCCCAAATGACCTGTGGCCCTCGATGCGATAAAGATCGCACAGGTCCATGCGGGCTTGATCGAGCAGATTGCGAAACGGCCTGCCTTCAGCGTCAAGTTTCCGGCGGAGCGTCCGTTCCGACAGGTCGAGAAAGCGGGAGATACGCTGCAATGTGACCGGCGATTTGTTCAATTCGGTATAGATATGGAAATAGGTTAGAGCGGAAACGCGCTGGCCTGCATCGAACCATAGCATTGGTGCCGCCTGCCGTCCCTGAACGGCGGCCGTCAGTTTTGCATGCGCCATGGGATTAGGCGCTGACATTTGCGCTGTGGAAAATTCTACTTCAGTGAAGGCCGCGCCGAAGACGACGGGACAACCCAGCATGCGGCTATATTCGGCGGCATCGAACCGCGGCCGGTGTTGCAGCGAAACTGACAGCATCCGGGTGTCGTCCCACCACAACTCGCGGGCGAGCCGCACGTAGGTCGATACCGAAAATTCGATCAGCGCAGCCAGTTCCTGCGGATCATGTTCGAGCAGGTTCCAGCGGAGACTGGTGCGGTGGTCGGATTGCATGAGCGAGACACGATAGAGGTTCTGGCGCAGTGTCTGCATATGGATGTTGGCGTCGAACACATCGGTCGCGGTCGGAAGGAAGCGGGTCGCATAGCCGATGTCGGAAAAACAGCGCGGGCGTGAATCGCGTCCTATTTTCATGGCGATCAGCGGGTCGGTCAATTCCCGTTCGACAGCCTGGAACAGCCGTACAAGTAAGCTGCCTGGAAGCCGGCTTAACTGGTTGCGGCTATTCATCTCGCCAATGCCGATGGCGTCCAATAAGGCCGGGCGCCGTGCGCCGCGGGACTCCGCTGAAGCTAGGATTCTGGCGATCAAATTGACCGACGCTGTATTGGGCGGGAGAGCGATATCGGCCGCAATCAACCGATCCACCCAGGAAAATTGTTCGGTCACTCCCATTTCCGCAATTCAACCATCGCGTGCGGGGATATGCAACCCTCTCTTGCAGCCATTGATAGTGCCGGATATGCGCAAAGGCATGAATCTCGCTCAATTATTGTCAGACATCCAGCCCGGTGCCGACACGCACCGCATCACAATTCCGTCGACTTGGCATCAAGGCAGGACGGCCTATGGCGGTTTGAGTAGTGCACTTGCCTATCAGGCGGCAAAATCTGTTGCCCCCGATCTACCGCCCTTGCTAACCGCGCAGATCGCCTTTTCCGGCCCGCTATCGGGGGAAGTCGAGATTTCGACACAGATATTGCGGCGCGGCCGCAACAGCGCTTTTGTGAAGAGCGAGATCGCGATTGGCGACGAGATTGGTCTCAGTTGCACCTTTGTGTTCATGGCGCGCCGCGAAAGTCACGTCGATTTTGAAGGCCTGCCACGCCCCGAGTTTCCGCCAATCCCCGAAGATAGCCAGACACGCAGCGGCCCGCCGGAATTTTTCACCCATAATATCGACTATCCGGACAAACGGCTGGTGCTGGGTGAGGGCAAGCCCCGGCTGGCCAATTGGCACCGGCTGAAAGAGCGAGACGGGCTGGATCCTGTCGCTGATCTTTTGTGCATGGGCGATGCGCTTCCGCCTTCGACCATGGGCCTGATGAAGAAAGAGGGGATGATCAGTTCGATCAACTGGCAGGTCAATTTCCTCACCGATGTGCCCGAAACCGACAATGGCTGGTGGTTCCTTGAAAGCGAGACGCATCATGCCGTTCACGGTGCAAGCAGCCAGTATATGACCGTTTGGAACAGTCGTGGCGAACCGATGATGACGGGCATGCAGGCCGTCGCGCTTTTCGTTTAGCCTAGCGCCAGATAGCGGCGTTCTGCCTTTGCGATATAATCGCGCGTCAGGGGCAGCGAGCGGCGGTCGCGGGTCAATTGATATTGGTGGTTGCACATGCCGCCCGATTCAAACGCTGCGGCCGCACCGGCAAGATAGAATGTCCACATGCGGTAAAAGCGTTCGTCCATCATTGCGATGATCGCGTCCCGCCGCATCTGCACCCGGCTATACCAGGCGCGCAGCGTCAGCGCATAATGCAGGCGCAACGTTTCGATATCGGTCGCAATCAACCTTGCCTTTTCACTGGCGGCGAGCGTTTCGGAAAGCGCGGGGATATAGCCGCCGGGGAAGATATGCTTTCGGGTGAAGGCGTCGGTGGCGCCTGGACTTCCCATCCGCCCGATCGTGTGCAGCAGCATGACGCCATCATCCTTCATCAACGAAGCTGCAGCGCGAAAAAAACGGTCGAACTGCGGCACGCCGACATGCTCAAACATGCCTACGGATACGATCCGGTCGAAATAGCCCGGAGCCCTCTGCGCAAGCACGCGATAGTCCATCAGTTCAAAACGCACCTTGTCCGCAACCCCAGCTGCAGCGGCGCGTTCGCGCGCTACTTTAAGCTGTTCTGCGCTGAGGGTGATGCCCAGCACTTCGACCCGCGCGACACGGTGCAGATAGAGCGCCATGCCGCCCCAGCCGCAGCCAATGTCGAGCAGATTCTGCCCCGGACGTAGCGCCAGTTTCGCCGCGATATGGGCCTTTTTTGCATGCTGCGCCTGTTCAAGCGTCATCGTACTGCGCGCCGCGGCGCCTTCTTCCGCAACCGCATCGGGCCA